>CAYRRD010000013.1:0-69117 GCA_964426625.1 uncultured Saprospiraceae bacterium
ATGGATGCGCTTCCAGATCCTCCCTGCGGTCGGCTCACGAATCGCACAAGGTCGGCTTCCATACGGACACAGTACGATTTCGTCGGACATTGCCTTCGATTCGTAAGCGCGATAGCGATTTGGAAGCGCAGGACTTATATTCGAAATTCTATCGTTATAAACTGGTGATGTTTAATTTTCCGAATCACCCAGGTAAATTTGGAATTTATCAAATGCAAAGTTAGTTCAGATAATAAAAAATAACCCTGGACTAAAACCGCTGAATATTTATCATAAAATATTGTAATCCAGTCAAATGCCTAAATCCGAGTAGACCCTAATAAATATAGAATGATGGCAGATGTCGATGAGTTTTTTCAAATTCCTATCTGCAGTACTTTATATTCTTTCTTTCAGGCGTGGCTCTTCGAGGACTTCCGAAAACATCAAATCTTCAGGTAAGTCAACGAATCTGTTCCAGCATCAACCTTTGGTGGTCGCCTTTTTGTTCCAGGAAATTTACATACGATACGGATCCGAGCCTGAATAAACACTGGATCTTACTTCCCTGGTTAATTTTATCCTCCAATTTGCAAAACAAAGGCGAATCATGTTCCCGTGGCAATGGTAACATAATTGAAAAATCCTTCTTTCCGTTATTGATGATTTTGGAACCGATTTGCCTCACCTGGAAATTGTGGATAAGGTGAGTAAAGTGCGTGTATGATGTCTTTATGGATGGTAGCACGTACCCCTGACCGTATGAAAGTCCGGCTGAACCGATCCAAAGACAAATAATACTCAGTATCAAAAAAATGCTGGTTGGTAGGTTCTTCATTAACTATAGAATTGGTTACTCATCCGGAAGATACAAAAAATATCACTATCAGGTAAGTAAGATAATGGAGCACTAGCGGTTCTTTCATCTTGTAAATTACCCATCACTGTTACTTTTATCTGGATTCACTATTTTTAGATATCTCCTCAGTTCTTGTTTGACTTGAGGTGCGAGGATCAGGAGTCCGATCATGTTGGGAAAAACCATAGCAAATAACATCGCATCGGCAAAAAGAACTACTGATTCCATACTTGTCGAAGCACCTATAATGGTGAATAGAACGAAGAGTACTTTGAACGACAGGTCTGATGCCTTGCTTTTGCCAAATAAATATTTCCATCCCTGAATGCCATAGTAGGACCAGGAAATCATGGTCGATAAGGCGAACATTATAACGGCACATGTCAATAGGACCGAAAAGTAAGGAATGGCGGCTTCAAATGCCACCGAGGTCAGCTCCACACCACCCAGGGCCTCACCGTTTTGATTCAGGATTACAAGACCGGACTGGTCCAGGTTGGCATAGTCAAAGAGGTTATGTTTGTAGTTGGTGATGATAATTACCAACGCAGTCATTGTACATATCACCACAGTATCTATGAATGGACCTATAGAAGCGACCAATCCTTCGCTGGCAGGAAAACGAGTTCGCACGGCGGAGTGAGCGATGGCAGAAGAACCTACACCAGCTTCGTTGGAAAATGCACCCCGCTGGAATCCCACAATCATTACCCCAATTAAACCTCCCATGACGGAATCCGGGTTAAAAGCACTTTGCCAAATCAATTTGAATGCACCTGGAATCAGGTTGTAATTTGACAGAAGTATGATCAGCGATGCTCCTACATAGAGTACTGCCATAAAAGGAACTATACGTTCGGTTACTTTTCCGATCCGCTTTATTCCACCAATGATAACCAAGCCCACCAGGAATGCGATAGTCACACCAAACCAAAAACCGGATTTCAGTTCAAATAAGGCTTGGAATTGTGAGGCAGCTTGGTTGGATTGAAACATATTACCACTTCCAAGAGAACCACCCACCACGCAAATGGCAAACATGGCAGCCAGAACCTTACCTAATCCGCCCATTTTATTTTTGGCCAATCCTTCACGAAGATAATACATAGGCCCCCCGTACGTCTTGCCATTATTATCCACTTCGCGATATTTTACACCCAATGTTGCTTCTACTATCTTGGTCGACATACCGAGCAATCCAGCTGTAATCATCCATACCATGGCCCCTGGGCCTCCCATGGCAACGGCAATGGATACACCAGCAATATTCCCCAAACCTACAGTAGCAGACAACGCCGCAGTCAGAGCCTGGAAATGGGAAACTTCACCATGAACTTTATTTTTTACCGTTTTCCTACTACTGGACTCCACGTTATCAGGAATAACTATGGTGGACTGACCAGTGTTAGAATCAAGATGATCATATTTGCCTCGGGTAGCATTGATAGCAATGCCAACAAGCCGCAGGTTGGCAAAACGAAAGTAGAATGTGAAAAATAAACCGCCCAGAATTAGTATCATTACCACTCCGGGTACCTCGAAATTTCCAATCTGTATAGGATAGAATACCCACCAGTAAATAAAATCAGCTATGGGTTTGAAATTTTCCTCTATACGTTGATCTATTGATTTGGGATTGTTTTGAGCAATTAGGAAACTGGGTGTGAGCGTGAATAAAAAGGTCAATAATTTAATAAAATGCATGAATAGAATGAATATTTTGATTTTCTGAAGCGCGCAAGATGTAAAATTTATGAGCGCATCCCAAATCTGAGAGCATTTTATTCGACCGTCATGATATTATATTGTTCTTTGTCAGGCCATGTGCTTTTTTAGTAGAAATCTAAGCTTTCGTAATAATGACAAAATAGATTGTACCCCAATGAGATTGGATAAAGTCTACTCCCCACGTTGGGTTTGTTGTGGAGTTGTCCAGATAAGAAATGTTATTCTGGTTTTGTGACCCTGCGAAACTTGTCTAACTTGTATCCGTATATTCAAGTATCATGTCATTACGTATATTAAAAGCTTCTGCGGGCTCAGGAAAAACCTATTCATTGACGGAAACGTATATTCGGTTTTGTCTGGATCCCAAATATGGGTTGGATTTTACGCATATTCTCGCCATTACCTTTACCAATAAGGCCAGTGCAGAAATGAAGGACCGGATTATCGGATTGCTCTATACCTTGTCTCGTTCTCCTTCAGATTACCCTGGAATTTCGAATTTGAAAGATGATCTTCAACTTTCTTTGGAAGAAATTCAAATCCGAAGCGGGCTGATTTTGAACAGGATCCTGAAAGAATTTAATCAATTTTCAATAACTACGATCGATAGTTTCTTCACCAGGTTATATGGATCCATGACCCTGGATTTGTTTGGAGATGTCCCCGGTGAAGTAACTACAGATGTGGAAAAAGCCCTTGAATATGCTGCGGATCAATTGATCGCTGAATGTCAGGAGGACAAAGCACTTAAGGAAATCCTTCTTGACATTCTCGATGAAAATATCCGCAAGGGGTTAGGTGTGGGACTTAAAAGAAGTCTGACCAGGCTCGGTATGGAGCTGTTCAACGACGAGTTTTTACGTTTGAGGACCAAATCAAACTATATTGAACCCATCAAGGATTTGCATCAGGCCATAAGCCATAAGGTGGATCTTTTCGAACTGGAATTTGAAAATTATCGGAATGAACTGAAACATTTACTAAAAAGTGGAGGACTTGATCATAAAGATTTTTTTCGCGGTTTTACAAAATCTATTCTGGATAAGGAATCCATGGACGATTTGATCAAGTTGAAATCGTTTGAACGTATTGCGGACCAAGACAAATGGTTTACCACTAAGGAGCAGGATCTGATGATGGTCAAGGTGTCTCCGATCGCTGACGAACTACTTGAATTGGGTAAAAGATTTTTCGATTATGTAAAACAGCACGCACAACAATACAGTACTTATACCATCGTGCTGAGAAACTACGGCGCATTCCGGGTTTTGCGGTTTCTTTACCAATCCATGCAGGACTATTTGAAGACACACCGGCTGAATCTGTTATCGGAGATCAACTTCAAAATCAATCAGCATCTGACTATGGAGGACTCAATGGTCATTTATGAGAAAATTGGGCAAAGAATCCGAGCTGTGATGATTGATGAATTCCAGGATACCTCCCAGATCCAATGGGATAATCTGGTTCCCCTTATTCAAAATAATATGGCTGAAGGATTTCCTAATCTAGTGGTCGGTGATGTGAAACAGGCAATTTACAGATTCAGAAACGGGCGCTGGGAAATTATGGAGATTCAGGTACCTGAATTCAAAAAGCCCTGGTTGGCACCGGGAGAAAATCTCTTCGACCATCTCGAATACAATTGGAGAAGTTACCCGGAAATTGTCCATTTCAACAACAATTTCTTTACCGGAGTGGCAGCCGATGTTAGTTTCAGGTTGCGGGATTACATTTCCGGATATACCATGGATTCACAATCGGGTATTACACCTGATCAGATCAATGAACTTGTAAAACTGGCCAATGCTGCTGAACTTGTCTATAAAAATGCCAGTCAGCGAGTCCCGGAAAAAAACCTTGATAAGAATGGTTTTGTGGACCTCACATGTCATTTCTATCCCAGGAAACCAGACAAATCCGAACTGGAACGTTTGCGGTTTTCATGGCTCAAAGAAAAACTGATCGATTTATTTGAAGATGGATTTGAAGGGGAAAATATCGGGATTTTAGCGAGAGGAAAAAAGGAACTGGGAATCCTGGCACGTTATCTGACATTGTGGTCGGAGGAAGATCGTCGTTTCCAGTACACCTCCGAGGATTCTTTGATCCTGGATCTATCTGACGGCGTCCAGTTGTTGATCGCTGCACTTCGATGGAAGGTAAATATCGACCCCGATCTCAATAGAATGGTGTATTTGAATTATTTGACAAAATTAAATTTGTCGTCATCGGGTGAAACGAACTGGAAGTACTCACTTCCACCATCTGAATCTGGAATTCAGCAAAATGCTGAATTAGGAAAAATACAAGATTCGGGCATTGACCGGCTTACGACTTTCTTTGAATCTACGGTGGAAGCCACTGGCTTAGCTTCTGTGTCGGGGCAATGGCCGTATCTTTTATGCTTCCTCGAAGAAGTGAAAAAATTTGAGATGCAACACGGTTCCGATATTCCGCTATTTTTACAGGAATGGAATGATAAAATTCGGAAGGTTCAGATCCAATTGTCCGATGACCGGGGGAAAATGCGACTCTTTACCATTCACAAATCAAAAGGTCTGGAATTTGAGGTAGTTCTGTTACCGTTTGCAGATTGGGATTTTGAGATAAGCCAGAGCGAGACAATTTTATGGGTTGAGAACCAGGATGATGAGATCCTGAAAATGGCAGGGCCACTTCCCATCAATTATTCATCGAGATTGCTGGGAACATTCTTTGACTATGCATTTTTTGGAGAATATCTTCGAAATGTAATGGACAATCTCAACCTTCTATATGTTGCCATGACGCGACCAATACAAAGGATGCACATATATTTACAGGCTCCTGAAACACCTTCCGGTCAGAAATCAGAGGACTTTCCAAAGCCTTTACGAAATACTCGTGAATTGTTTTTAATCAAATATCCGGAGCTTAAAAATGGCCCGGTTCATTTGGGAATGAAAATTCAAAAGGAAGGATCCAGTGATATCGAAAAGGATATTTCTTCGATAAAATTGAAGACGTATCCCATCCGAAAGAAACCGCTACCGCTGCAATTAAAACCCAGCTTTGATGGCTCAGAAATTGAATCTATTGGCAGAGGGCTTATAATTCACGAGATTTTGGAACATGTGAGGACCTTCAGAGATATTCCCACTGCAGTAAGTAGAGCAGTATTGGCCGGACTTATCCGGTCACATGATCAGCCCGAATGGATTGAAATTTTACGGCAAATAACAGAATACGAACCGGTTCGGGAGTTCTTTTCCGGAGAATGGGCTGTACACAATGAGCAATCTATCATGGTTCCCGGCGGTGGAGAGTATCGTCCTGATCGGGTTCAGGAAAATGGTCAAAGATATGTGGTGTTGGACTATAAAACAGGAGAACCTTCTGCCAGACATGAAGTACAAATAAAGAATTATAAATCGATCATCACATCGATGGTCTCCCTTCCGGTTCAGGTTTATCTGTACTACCCTTTTATTCCAAAATTGGTGGAAGTTCACTAAACCCAGAATGATCAAACTATGAATTTTTTACAACATGCAGCACGACAGATCTGGCGGCAATATCATAATGAAATTAATACCCACCTTTTCTTATTCCCGTCGCGTCGGTCCATGCTTTATTTCAAACGAGAATTATCTGAGGCCGCTGGAAAGCCAATATGGGTACCCGATTGCCTGACTATGGATCAATGGATCCTGGACCTGTCCAATGGGATACCTTCCGATTCTATAACGAGTGCATTTCTCTTATATCAGGCTGCCCGGGAAGTCGGTTTTGTCGATTACAATTTTGAAATATTTTATCCTCTTGCCCAGATTATCCTGGCAGACTTTGAAGATGCCGATATGGCTTTAGCCAATCCGACCGAATTGTGGGCTCATACCTCCGCATGGCAAAATACACCGGAGCATCCCCATGCCATGGTTTGGAATGTGATGAAGGATACCCCATTGAAAAGAAGGTGGGAGGTGAATTGGAATGCATTGGGTAAACTATATGAAAGTTTCGGAAAACTCCTGAAAAAGGAAGGTATATCAACTAAAGGCCTGATATACCGGGAAGTTCTTTCTGATTTGGAGCAAGAATCCAGCTTTAATTATCCCAGGATCCATGTTCTGGGATTCAGTAGTTTGCGGGAAGTGGAGGTGCAGTTTTTTCTGTATTTACAAAGCCGGCACCCCGTGTCCTTCTACTGGAATCTCATTCCCGCTTTTGATGCGCCCGGGCTGGATGCCGGACTTGGTGTGGCACCATGGGTAGATTTGTTTGGTCAGGATCTGGACGATTATAAGCCGGCGACACCTGAGGTGGAAATGATTTCTGTCCCGGGCATGATTGGCCAGATTAAAGTAGTCAGTCAAATAATTGAAAATTCCGGAGTGCCGGAAGATAAAATTGCCGTGGTACTGCCACATCCTTCTCTCATCGATTTGTTGGTAGGGGCTTTCCCCAACAATGTGGAGAAAGTTAATATCTCTCTGGGTTTTCCTTTGGTTTACAGTCCAGTTAGAACCCTGGTGGAATGGATTGTCGATATGTGGGATTTTCGGGAGCAAAACGATCATAGGATAAAAACCACGGATGTCGAACGGGTCTGTACCCATGTATATCTGAGGTCTTATTTTGAATCCAACGAAATTCCGTTTCCAGATCCCACTTCCCAGTTGTATTTTAATCCTGAGCAAATAAAAGATAAAGAACCTATCGGGGCTCTTCTTTTTGACCCACTTCGAGATATCAATCAGGCATTGGAAAGACTGGTCAGAATTATCCAATCTATCGTGTCATACCAGTCTGAATTATTCCACAAGGAGGTGTTGAGGTATGTCAAAGGACGTTTGACCCGGCTTCAGGATGTTCTCATGGGCATCAATGAAATGTCTCTGGTTTTTCTAAAGCGAATTCTAAATGAAATGATGATGGAATCCTCGATACCTTTTCGGGGTGAACCGATGCAGGGAATTCAGATCTTAGGGCTTCAGGAAGTTCAAAATCTTGAGTTTGATACTCTGATCATTCCGGGAATGAATGAAGAAATTGTACCTGCAGGAAAAATAAAGTCGATGATTCCTTATTCCCTGAGACAGTATTACAAATTGGAAAATTTGAGTGCACGACATAGTGCACAGTCTTATTATTTATGGTCCGCCATGATGCAGGCAAGAAAAGTGTATGTTCTTTTCAGCCAGGGGAAAGATTACCTGGGATCAAAAGGAATGAGTAGGTATATATATCAGTTAAAATATGGGGGTGCTGAGGTTCAAATCAACGAAAAGCATCTCGAACTAGACCTGGCTGGCTTTGAATTCATCCCCAAGAAATTGTTCCTGAGGGATGGTTATGAGGACCGATTACGTACATACTTTCAGGCCGAAGGGCTATCAGCCACAGCCCTCACAAGTTACCTCACCTGTCCTTTCCAGTTCTTTCTAAGATACATTTTGCGTATTCGGGAGGTTGATATAGCAGTGGCAGGGCTGGATAGTCGTCAAATGGGGTCAGCAATTCATGAGGTTATGTACGAATTGTATAAGCCCTGGGTGGGGAAATCCCTGGAGCAAAAGAATTTTGATCAAATCAGGGATGGTGTGGAATCGGCAACCAGAGCGGTATATGCTAAATTATACCCCAATGATACTGATTCCACCCTAAATTCGAGTTTACATTGGGTAGAACAGACGGTGATTCAAAGAGCGGTCCATCGAATTATCGAAAGAGATCGACAAATCAGAGACCTTATGCTGGTGAATTTGGAGCAAGACTATGAACGGACTCTGGATACTCCACGTATTTCCAAAATTCGGTTACGGGGCAAAATTGATCGCATAGACCGGATCGGTAATGTCCTTCGAATTATTGATTACAAAACCGGGGTCAGTGATTTGAATAAAAGCTCCTGGCAGAATAATTGGTCCCAACGGAATCCCAAGCACAACTGGCAGCTGTTTTTCTACGCCTACCTGATGAAGGACACCCTTGGATCAGGACTCTTTCAAGTCGGTCACTATACCCTAAGAGACCGAAACATATATACGCCGCTTGAGATTAACAAAGAAGCTATTTATACGAACAATGATTTACTGGAATTCGAACAGGTTCTGCTGGAAATCATTGAAGAAATAACCCACCCCGATATCCCATTTTCACAAACAGAAAATAAGCAGGCATGCAAATATTGCGTATTCAATACCTATTGCGAACGACAGTCCAATTGAGATTAATAGATTAGGACCGGATTACCACTCCATCTCGTCGGCAGAATTGGAAGAAAAGCTGTCGGTAACATTGTCCCGTGGGTTGTCATCGTTCTCCTTTTCCCATTCCTCGTGTTTTCGGTCAAATTCCTCGTAATCGTAATCAGGCAGTAATTCGGCTTTGATGTGATTAATCGCACTTTCCAAGCCTTCCTGAAACCGATTAAAATCTTCTTTGTACAAAAAGATTTTGTGACGATTGTATCCGTTTCCGTCAGCACGTCGTGTGCTTTCAGTAATGGTGATATAGAAATCTTCCCCTTGAGTCTCCTTGACGTCAAAGAAATACGTTCGCCGCTTTCCGGCATTTACCTTTTGGGAATAAACATTGTCGAGGTGACCTGATTTTCCTTTTTCCACAATTTCTTCTGTTTAAATTTTTTTTAACCATATCAGATAGATCGAACAAAATCACACTGGAATATCCCACATTTTGACATATATAAGTGGCAAAACATAGGTGAACATTCTTTGTGACCATTGCTTTCGGATCAATGTCATGCAAAACTAAAAATATTACTTAAAAAGAGAATAATTTTTTGAGCTTTATCCAATTCAACGGTTGTGAATTGTAGAATTGTTGTCTACATCGACTCCAATGCCGCATGATCTATGAGGTGTCGATAAAATTTGTTGGAATAATATAAGGTATCATGATCTCCTAGTGCAGCTATTTCTCCGCGTTGGAGTACCAGGATCTGATCGTAATAGGTATTTGGATTCAATCTATGCGTTATATTGAAAACCGTTTTCCCGGCCATCTCCTTATTGAGTACACCGGTTATTTCTTGTTCCGTGTTGGCATCGACTGCACTAAGCGCGTCGTCGAGAATAAGCACCTGAGGATCTTTAATAAGTGCCCGGGCGATGGAAGTTCTTTGTTTTTGCCCTCCTGATAAGGACACACCGCGTTCACCTATTCTTGTCTGATACCCCTTGGGTAATTCGGATATTTCTTTGTGGATCATTGACTTGGTTGCTGCCGCTACAATTTCCGATTCATTTGATTCATCCCTGCCAAACCGGATGTTGTTCTCAATGGTGTCTGAGAACAAGAAATTATCCTGAGGAACATAGCCCACCATTCTGCGCCAGTTATCGAGATCGAGTTCTCTGAGATCCGTTCCATCGATCAAAATTTGACCCGAAGTAGGATCAAAGGTCCGTAGAATCATTTCTGCAATGGTGGTTTTTCCACTGCCTGTTTTACCGATTATCGCAATTCGATCCCCTTTATTTACCTTGAAGGTGATGTTTTTTAAAGCCTGAATACCGGTATCTGGATAAACGAAGGAAACATTTCTAAATACGATAGAGTCTTTGAATGGAATATCAGTTATGCTCCCGTTTACTATCACAGATTTTTGGTTGAAAAATTCATCAATCCTTTGCTGGGATGCATCTGCCTGTTGGACAATAGAGGCGATCCATCCAATCGAAGTAACGGGCCAGGTGAGCATACTCACGTATATGATAAATTCCACCATGGTCCCTGCTGAAATGGTACCGTTGTTAATCTGCAAGCCCCCAAAATATACCACCGCAATGGTACTCAAACCGACAATTAACATCATCAAAGGAAAAAACAGAGCGTTGATCTTTACCAACTCCATTGATTTTTCTTTGTAATCGTCACAATTCTCGGCGAAGTAGTCCACCATCTGCCTTTCTTTAACGAAGGATTTGACCACCCGGATTCCCGAATAGGATTCCTGAGCCAGACTCGTTAACATGGAGAGTTGTTGTTGAATTACTGTACTTTTCTTATGGATTAGGCTACTGACATAATAAATCGATAGGGATAAAAAAGGTAGCGGAATCAAGGTGTACAGACTAAGACGGGGGCTTACCTGGATCATTGATGCAACAACGAGAATGGTCAGTGAGGTTAGATTTATTCCATACAATACAGCAGGACCCAGGTACATCCTTACCTTCGAAACATCTTCCATGATTCGATTCATAAGATCTCCCACTCTGGATTTTCGATAAAAATCCTGGGATAGGGTAGAGTAATGCTCGTAAATATCTCTACGTAGATCATATTCGATCAGCCGCGATACCACAATAATTGTCTGACGGGTGTAGTACATGAAAATCCCCATCAGTAAGGCAAAAAGGATTACCAATATACCATAACTCATCAAATTGACCGTGAGATTGGAAATAATTGAATCCCGGGTTCCAAAACCTTCTGCCATTTGGATGGATTGGATATCCATCAGAACCAGATCGAAGGCCTGACTGATCATTTTGGGTTGAATGACCGCAAACAAGTTGGATAGGACAACGAAAAGGATTCCGAGTCCGAGCTTGCCCCGGTATTTCCACAAATACTTATTCAAGCTCTTTAAATTCCCCAAATCAATTTTTTTTCAAAGGTATATAATTCCGTTTTACTTAATGCCAAAATCGAGATATGGTTCAAGCATTTTTAATCTTTCATGGTATTTTTCTTCCAGGATTTTGTACAAATCATCCATGTCAGCAAAGGGTCCCTGATTCTCTCTGTGTCGAACGATGAAGTAAGCCATTTGTCTGGTGATATAGGGATGCAGATACAAACTATCGTATGCGAGGATATTAATCGGAAGCATCGACCATGGGCTGGTTATTTTTAAATAGGGTTCAATTTGTATAAAAACACTGTCCGGAAGGGCATAGGTTTCCCCCACCTGTCTGATTTCGTAGAACCCTCCCAAAGCTTCTCTGAAATTGACAATTTTTTCGGCCCTGTATGGTCCGATATTGTATAATTGTTGCCATTCCTGTACAGAAGCCTGGTTAATATCCAGGGTAGAATTTTGTAAGGCACTGGATCCATTGAAGTTTTGAGATGATGCAAATTCTGGTATATGATCTTTCGTTGTAGATGGGTCGGAAGCTTTTTTAGTAGACGTGGATTTCGAGGAAAAAGTATTTTGATCATCACTGGTTTCATTGTGTGGTTCTTGTCCGGTTGATGTGGTGTGTGAAGAACTTGTCGGGTCTATTGCTATGGATCCGGATTTTATAATTGGTTCCGCGTCCATCCAGCCCCAGTGGTTGACAAAGTAAAACACTATGTAAAAGAGGATCATCAGTCCCCATATGGTATAATTCCTATTCCTGTCTTTTTTACTCATTGATCGTGTTTTTTAGAAGTGAATAGAAGTGGAAGTTCTTCGGAGTGTTTTTCAGAGGTTCATCTATACTGAACGTATTCTGGATTACCAAACGATAATGTTCATCTGTCCGATAATCAGCCACCCGACATGAAACCTGCCGTCCATTCTCCGATTTCCGGACCTGATCTGTCCATTGGGTATAAAGCATCGCCCATTCCTGATCTTTTTGCAAAATCTGGATATCGCGAACGTAATGTTGTGCTCTTATTTTTTTGAGGAATAAGGGGGCTTCAGCAGGGAAATTGGTATAGCCCCAACCATGAAAATAAAATTCAAGGATTTCATTGCTGTGGTAATCCAGTCGCAATACATAAGGATCCTGCCTGCGATCGCGGATATTTCCGGATTCTGATAATAAACTCAGACAAACAAGCGAGCAGGACAGAGTACGCATCCATTTAAATTGGATCGATTTTTCCGGTCGGTTCAGATAGATCCCACCCACGATAATGGCACTTGTCAGAATTAGAATGGTTACCGGTTGCCATACCATTATCAAAGATGAGTATGACCATTGGGCCAGCGTGTTGGATATGTCGAGAATTAAATCCACCAAAACCTGACTTCCATAACTCAGTATGTTGGTCAGTGATTCCCACGTCTGGGGTATGACGATGGATACTGTAGTCAGGAGAATAATGGGAAACAGCAATGGGATGACAAGCAGACCCGATATCGTGCTGACCAGGGATACTTCGTGGAAGTGCCACATTAAAAAAGGAAAAACCCCGATTTGGGCTGCAATCGATACTGCAGTAAGACTTGTAAAATAATTGGAACCTGTATACCTGGTCAGCCAATTGTTGATCGGCTTATAGAACCAAAGTATAGCAGCCACAGCACCGTACGAGAGTTGCATACTAACTGAAAATAAAGCCCGGGGATCCAATACCAAAACAATCAGCACAGCCCAGCCATATATATTCCAGGAACTTACCTGCCTTCTGAGTTGGCCAGCAACAAGAAATAAGGTAGAAAGGATTACTGCACGAATGACGGGTATATTGAGACCTGTCAAAAATGCATACCACCACAAAGCGGTAAGAATAATAACCAATAATATTTTTTTCCGAATCCCCAGCAATAGCAATGGATATAGAAGAATATACAACAAGCCAAAAACAATGCCGACATGCAAGCCCGACACGGCAAGGACATGCATCAATCCCGATTCCTTAAAGTGTTTTTTTACCGAATCCGTCAATCCCCTTTTGTCCCCAATTACCAGCGCTTTAAGAATTCCTGCATGGTTGGGATCAGGATATTGTGTATCGATACGTGCCATCGCCTTTTCTCTTGCCCTATACAGCCATCCCGTTTGGTTTTCCTGTAGGGTTCTGATATCTGAAGCATGATGGACCCAGATCTGATGACTGGTATGATGTAGCCACCAATAGTTTTGTCCATTAAATTCAAACGGATAACGGGCTGGGGGGATGGGTTCCGGACTTTGGGGGATATACAGAATATGGCCTTTGGACAAGGAATGAATTTTATCTCGCAGATTGATGATCACATAATGCGATGGGCTCCACCATCTCTCATCCTGTATTCGAACCCGGATCCGATCCATGGATTGGAAACGGGATATTTCCTCTACCACGCCGGACACGTAGCCAGTCTGGTCCAGTTTCTGGGAATAAAGAGTATATGATCGTTGCTGGAGGGAGGTAATAGCCCACCCCAGGATGAGAAACAACCAAAGGGAAGTGAAGGGTAATACGATATAGGAATTGGGGAAGAAGTGGAGGGTGGTGAGCAGGGTCAGTAAGGGCAAACCGAAATAGATCATGGCAGAAAAGCCCGGGAGGACATAGGTAGCCAGCAATATTCCTGCTATGAGAAATACAATCGGCCAGACCAGGGACGGGGAGGAAACGCTTTTCATTTTCATATCCCGG
This sequence comes from uncultured Saprospiraceae bacterium, assembly GCA_964426625.1. Classification (GTDB taxonomy): domain Bacteria; phylum Bacteroidota; class Bacteroidia; order Chitinophagales; family Saprospiraceae; genus Membranihabitans. Next base: position 13,886 of record CAYRRD010000013.1, read on the forward strand.
ATGATTTACTTCTGGCATCCAAGCCCAGGGATAGCACCTTCGTGATCCGGTTGTTAAGTTATGAAAAATTATGCAATTTTTATTCTTGAGATAAAATTTCTTATCAAAATGGTTACATCCAATGTCATATCTGATTTATATTGGATTTGTCTGGCTGGACTTGTACAGATTGGATGATACCAGATAAAGCCAAAATAGTATTGATGTCTCCATGAATTATTCTATTTCTTTGGCTATCAGATAACTTCAAACGAATCCAAAACCTATGTTTCAAATTAAAGATCAATCCCCTCAGTACGACATATGCATTGTAGGAACCGGTGCCGGAGGGGGTATGGCTGCTAAAATATTGGCGAAAGCAGGGCTCAAAATTGCCTTGATGGAGGCCGGTCCGGATTTTGATCCAGCAGATCCCAAAACTCAAACTCAGATGAAATGGTATTACCAATCTCCACGTCGTGGTGCAAGTACGCCGACCCGGGGTTTTGGAGACATGGATATGGCCTATGGCGACTGGGAAATCGAGGGGGAACCGTATACGCGTAAAGGTGATTCGGAGTTTGATTGGTTTCGTTCGCATATGGTAGGAGGTCGAACCAATCATTGGGGAAGGATTTCTCTGCGATTTGGCCCGCTGGATTTCAAACGCAAAGATTTTGATGGAAAGGGGGATAACTGGCCGATATCCTATGATGATATCAAACCCTACTATGATCGGGTGGACAAATTGGTGGGTATCTATGGTACCCGCGAGAATATACCCAATGAACCTGACGGGTATTTTCTTCCGCCGCCCAAACCCCGACTACATGAATTGTATCTAATGAAAGGGGTGAAAAAACTGGGAATACCCATAATTCCTGCCAGGAAATCGGTCTTGACCAAACGAATCAATGATGCAAGGGGTGTGTGCTTTTACTGTCAGCAATGTAACCGGGCTTGCAGTGCCTACGCTGACTTTTCATCTTCCTCTGTCCTGGTCAAACCGGCCAGAGACACTGGCAATGTCGATCTATTTGTAGAAGCAATGGTTCGGGAAGTTACCACCGATGAGAATGGGCGGGCCACTGGTGTTTCATATATCAGCAAGCTCGACAGACAGGAATATAAAATAAAAGCCAGGGTAGTTGTCCTGGCTGCCAGTGCCTGTAGTACAGCGCGGATCATGCTCAACTCCAAATCCAGGGTTCATCCCAATGGAATTGCCAATTCGAGTGGCGTACTAGGCCATTATCTACATGATTCCACCGGCGCATCACGCGGAGCCATTTTGCCTGAACTCCTCGATCGAACCCGCTATAACGAAGACGGTGCTCGGGGAATGCACGTGTATACGCCATGGTGGCTCAACGACAAAAAAGATCTGGATTTTACGCGGGGCTATCATATTGAATATGGCGGAGGTATGTATATGCCAGGGTATGGGACAGGTTTTGGAATGGAACATTTGAATGGAAGGTTTCCGGACAAGAATGGCAAAATGAAAAAAGCAGGAGGATATGGTCTGTCGTTCAAAGAAGATGTTAAACGCTTTTATGGGGCCAGGATTGGTTTTGCAGGTAGGGGTGAATCGGTACCTCAAAAAGACAATTTTTGTGAAATAGATCCCAATGTGGTGGATCAGTGGGGCATTCCCGTATTGCGTTTTAATTATCACTGGACTCAGGATGAAATCAATCAGGCTAAGCATATGCAGGATACGTTTGAAGAAATTATCCATGCGCTCGGTGCGGTGGCGCTTGGCGAAAAGCCCGGTCCGGAAACCAACTACGGCCTTGAAGCACCAGGACGGATTATCCATGAAGTAGGAACCACAAGGATGGGGACGGACAAAAATACATCGGTAACCAATGCATACAATCAAACCCACGATGTAGACAATCTTTTTGTCATGGACGGTGGTGTTTTTGTTTCCCAGGCAGATAAGAATCCTACGTGGACGATCCTGGCCCTTGCATGGCGATCTTCGGATTACCTTATTGATCAAATAAAAAAAATGAACCTGTAATGGATCGGAGACAATCTTTGAGATACCTTATGGCAGGAGCTGCTGCCACCGGATTTATTTTTAGCGCCTGCGATACGGATCAAAATCAAAACATAGCCGGTGTTCCGCGGAAAATGGAGAATCCCTTTGGTTTTGATCGAACGCCAGAAGAACTGGAACGCGACCTGGCCCTGGTGGAAGCACGATTTTTCACCGAAGATGAGGAAAAATTGATCAATGTACTGGCAGATATCATCATTCCTGCTGACGATACCTACGGATCTGCTACCGATGCTGAAGTGTTTACCTTTATCGATTTCATGGCTTTGGACCGCCCTGAGTTTCAACTACCTCTCCGGGGTGGTTTACAATGGATCAATAGGGAAAGTCTTCGCCGGTTCGATAAAGATTTTGTAAATCTATCCAGCGAACAGCAAATTGAAATCGTCGAGGATATTGCCTATCCATTTGATGTACATCCTCAATTCACCCATGGTGCGAGGTTCTTTTCCACCCTTCGTGATTTGGTGGCATGCGGGTATTTTACCAGCAAGAAAGGAATTGCTTACATTGAATATATGGGGAATACTCCGCATGTGTGGGATGGTGTACCCCAGGAGGTATTGGACGAGCATGGGTTGGCGTATGATGAAGATCTCCTTCCCATTTATGTAGATCAGTCCCGGCGGAATGAAATCATGGATTGGTCGGATTATGTGTTATAACAAACAGTTGATTTCAGAAATTCCGTGCAAAAAAGGGGCATGGTGACCGCTATCGGTTTGCCAGACCCGATTATGCAATCCGGATCTGGTACCAACCGTGTATGATAGTTTTTGGTCATTTGTTGGTCCTGTGTAAAAAAGAATGGATGAAAGGTGTTCCTCATCGAATGCAGGAAAATTTTAGGTTTCGGAATTTCCGGTTTAAATTCTCTGTGTTTATTAATGAAAATATGCCCTTTTAGAATTAAGAAGATTCTAGCACCAGGTGGAATGATTTACCAGTAAGATTATCCTTATAGTTAGAATAGACCCGGAAGGTTTTGGATTGATCGGTTGGTTGTGTCGGGGGAAATGGTCAATATCGAAGATGACGAATGCAATCCTGTCAAAAAATTGACGGGATCTACCCGTATGGGCGATGTGGAACCCAAAATTACTTTTTTTGGATGAGCTGGTTGGTATAGTAGAGGTAATACCATGGTCTGCTGATGAAGAAAGTGTCCATTTCCACAACCGATACCGGTCAAATTCAAGCTTTTTGAGTATATTCAGTTTATCTCAGTCAAATCCCACCACCAGGCAGGGTCCAATCCAAAATGCGGTCAGGTTCCGTCAGGGCCAGTATTGGTCCATTTTGTTTCTGAGAAATGCCACGCTGCGTTCCAACTGATCAAAGCCATCTACGCCGTCTTCAATACTTATCCAGCCATCAAAGCCCTTTGATTTCAATTCTGAAAAAATGGCATCGTAATCGTTGAGCCCCTTACCAATTTCACCATGGCTAAGTCGTTTTGCATACCCCTCTGCACCGCCTTCTTCCCTACGCAGATCCTCTATGGTTCCTTCCTTGAGATACCTGTCACTGGCATGCATCGTAACGACTCGTTCCGAGACTCTGTACAACAATTCGAGAGGATCTTCTCCTGCCAGATAGGTGTTGCTGGGGTCGTAATTGACACCAAAATTGGGATGGTGGATCCGGTCTACAAGGGCACAAAAGATTTCCATTTTTTGTGCAAACTCAGGATAAGTCCAAAAGTCATCTTTGTAGTGATTCTCCATAATCAGCGTAATATTCCGTTCGGTGGCATAGGGAAGACATTCCTCGATGCATTGTACAGCATAATCGATTCCGGCATCAACGGTAAGTTCGGGTCTATATTGGCCGGAAAGCACCCGGCAATAGGTGCCACCCAGCGCATGGATCATGTCGATCCAATGCTTTTGCTTCCGAATTTCGTTCTTACGAAATTCCTCATCCGGATGGGTAAAATCAGGGGAACAGCACAGCATAGGTATTTCGAGTCCTTTTTGCTCAACCATCCTTCTGAATCGATCCCAGTTCTGGATGTCATTCATTTCCAAAAAACCCGAATACCATTCCAGTCCGTCAATGTCCAGAGTGGAAGCCAAATCGATCCATTCTGACAATTTCATCGAACCATCTTTGCACAAGGCATACATGTAGGCTTTGGGAAAGGCTGCTAATCTGACCAATATTTTTGTATTTTGATTAAACTAAATAATTAATAGATATAGTATATATCATTCTAAATCAATGCGCAAGGCAATGTTTATTTCGCAGGATTACGTCCTATTAGTGGATATTGTTCCAATTCAACTACCTGGCCCGTAATGGGCCCACACTCATCAGAAATCCAATAAATAACCGCAGTTGCTATCTCTTCCGGAAAAATTATTCGTCCGGATGGCGCATATAATTTGGGTAGTTCTTCGTACCATTGATCCGATAGGCCGTGACTTCGTTTTCGTTCGATTTCCTTTTCCGTTAAGATCCATCCCGGGTTTATCTGGTTGACCCGTACATCGAAATCACGGAATAGAGCATCACCCAAATTTCTGGTCATGGTCATCAGGGCGCCTTTGGTCATACTGTATGCCAGTAGATTGGGTTCACCACAATAAGCATTTACCGATCCTATATTTAGGACAGCACCACGGACTCGACTAAGATATGGTAGTGCCGCCTGGATCAAAAGAAACGGTGTGAAGGTATTCACTTTGAACACTTCCTCCAGCAAGTCGATATCGGTGCTGTGAATATCTGATGATGCCACATAAGCAGCATTGTTGATGATAATGTGCAAACTTCCATAATGATCGACGATCTGTTCGATCATCCGATTTGCACTGGAGGGGTCAGCAAGGTCTTCCAGGATCAGGATGGCTCGATCTTGTCCAATTTCTTCCACCAAAGCTTTGCCAGCCTCTTCTTCGCGTCCATGAATAACAACACGTGCTCCTTCTTTTACACATTTAAGCGCAATGGCTTTTCCAATGCCTGTTGTGCTACCAGTTACCAGTACGATTTTATTTTCCAGCCTCATGATCACGGTTTAAGAACACTTTTAACTACTTCACCAAGGTGCATTTTACCGAAAGCCTCCTCCCATTCATTCAAAGACCATACACCTCCGATAATATGAGAAACATTTAGTTGGCCATTTCCCATCAGGGCAATGACCCGTTCCCAAATCGGCCAATTATGACTAAAACTACCCTGGAGTGTGACATTTTTTTGTACCAGCGGATCCAATGAAAAATTGAGTGGGTCCTTGCCCCAGCCTACTTTGGATATATGACCAGCCGGTCTGACCAGATCTATAGCCATTTTGAGTGTTGCGCTAACTCCGGCAGCATCGATAATACAATCAGCACCCATACCATCACGTTCCAAAGCCCATTCAGCTGGGTTTCCCACAATGGATTGTGCTCCGTATTTCTCCGCAATAGCCAGTCTGGAACGATCCGATTCGAGCCCTACAATCGCCACATCACCGCCAGCCAATCTGGCCATGGCCGCACATAATATTCCAATGGTTCCGGGACCTATGACCAGGACACGGTCACCGGGTTTTATGTGACAATTTTCAATGACTGCATTATATGCCACACAGCAGGGTTCTGTGAGGCATGCATGTTCGAAAGGCACATGATCGGGCACTGCATGCAGACATCGTGCAGGAACACGCACATATTTTGTCATAGCACCATTTACTCCGTAACCAAATCCTTTTCGTGTGGGATCAAGGTTGTAAAACCCCCTTTTGCTCATGGGATTGTCGGGGTCGATAACTGCCGCTGTTTCACTCACGACCCGGTCACCAACTTCCCATCCGGTTACCCGATCTCCCAACGCGGCAATGCGCCCTCCAAATTCATGTCCAAGCACCACCGGATAGTTTACTGGCCAACTATGATCCGCGGTCCACTGATGCAGATCGCTGCCACAGACTCCCACGTTGGCCACCTCAAGTAATACATCGTCGGCACCAATTTCAGGAGCAGGTAGATTTCGTAATTCAACTGCACCACGTGTGGGTGCATAATTTACAACTGCAGGTGATTCCATAGTAAAAGTTTTTTTCCAGATCTATTTAATCAAAGTAGGGTATCAAGTTCACGCTTTATCGTAAGCATGGATCTTTTCGCATATTAGCCTCAAGGAGGATTCAAGATCTCCGCTTGCCGTTTTGAAAGCATCAGCATCGATAGTGAGCGGTGCTCCGAGAACCACCAATGGTGCACCATAAGCAGGGCATTGAATGGCTTGCTCCAGGGTCAATCCTCCCACAGCCTGAACCGGGATGGATACAGCTTCAACCACATCCTTCAACTGATCCAGTGGATTGGGCATGCGAAGTCCCTGCGCTGCTATACCCCGGCGTTCGTCATAGCCAATATGGTGTATAATGTAGTCACATCCCAAATCTTCCAATCTACGAGCGCCTTCTACCATATCCGGACACGCAAGGTTGTCACCCATGACTTCCACTCCAAAATCCTTTCCAGCTGCCACTACGCATTTGATCGTTTCTTCGTGCGCTCTCGCCATAACCACGACGTGTGTAGCACCTGCTTTGGCCATCATTTCGGCTTCGAGATATCCTCCATCCATCGTTTTTAAATCTGCAACTATGGGTACATCTGGGAATGCTTCGCGTAATTTTCTTACACCGTGCAATCCCTCAGCCAAAATGAGGGGCGTTCCGGCTTCCAACCAATCTACACCGGCACGAAGGGCCATAGATGCAGTCTCCAGGGCTTCATCAATATTTGTCAAATCAAGCGATATCTGAACAATAGGTTTCATTGAAGTAAGGTTTTGTTTGAATATGAACAAGATAATTTCTTGCAAGCCGCAAATATGCGACGGTACACGCTAATTAACTATAGAAATACTGGCTGAAATTAATATTATTTTGCTCCATCTCCTGTTCCTTTGATCAGGTTCTGTAAAGAACATGACCGGGTGTAAGGAAAATCGACATTATCAAAATAAGCCTGGAAATTGTTGCATTGAGGTATGGTAATCTGAATTAATATTATTATTTTTGTTAATATAACAACGATCACGTAAAATGGAGGTTTTGGAAAAAATACCACAGAAAGAATCCATAGCCATGAAAATGGATCATTTCACCTTATCGATGAAGGATGCAGATATATACCAAAAGGACTATCTGGTGCTTAATAAAGTCAATTTGAAAATATATCCAGGTGAATTTATATTTTTAATTGGAAAAACCGGTTCCGGGAAATCCTCCCTCCTCAAAACGATTTACGGAGCTATTCCTCTTCAGAAAGGGCATGCCACGGTGGCAGGATATGATTTGTATGATATCCGACGTAAGCAACTGCCTTTGATGCGTCGGAAACTAGGTATGATTTTTCAGGATTTTTTACTTCTGGAAGACCGGACCGTGTACGAGAATCTCGAATTTGTATTGAAGGCTACCGGATGGAAGGATAAGAATGAGATCAACAGAAAGATTTCGCAGTCACTCCAGGAGGTAGGTATGAAATACCAGGCCCATAAGATGCCGCATCAACTTTCCGGTGGTGAAAAACAACGTCTGGCCATTTCCCGGGCGCTCATTAATAGCCCTGAACTGATCATCGCGGATGAAGCTACGGGAAACCTGGATCCGGATACTTCTATGGAAATCTTGCAGTTGATTGTTAATCTTCAAAAAAGCCACAATACGGCGGTCCTTTTCGCCACCCACGACTATACCCTCATTGAGAAAAAAAGCGATGCCAGAGTGCTCAAATGTGAGAAAGGCCAGATCATCGAGATTTAATACAGTGAATATTTTGGGTGACTTGATTTCAACACAGGCATACTGAGCTGTTTAGAAGTGGAAAGCATACCCTTAACGGACCTTGCAAGCCCCAGGCTTCTTTGTCTTTAGGTTAACCCTATATATGAATTGTAGCCCGTTACAAACGGGAATCTGATTCTCTGGCAGAACTATTTATTGAATACATCCCTCTTTATAAAATCCAGAATTCCGTATATTGATGTGCGTTAGAATTTTGTTAATTGAGAGTTTGTTTTGACTTTTTTGATGGATCGATTCATCATATGCAAAAAGGATTCTATGATTAATTTTCGGTTTATTCCTTTGTGTGTATGTGCATTTCTTTTGACCTTCTATGCTATGGGACAATCAGATATTCAGCCCTTAAATTGGTCTGAGGATTATAAGCAGGTTCTTGATCGTATCAACCACATGGAAGCGCAGGGTCAAAACAGATCTGCCTACCAGGAGTCTATAAAGTTGCTGGATCATGCAGTTATACAACAAAATATCCCCGCCATCATTGCAGCGATCAATCCTTTGTTTCGAAATATAATCCGGGTGGAGGATGATGCTTTGCCGTCCGTTATACAAAAAGTCCAGGGACTGAACCCTGAACATCCCACAGTACGGGCAGTAGTGAATTCTTATCTGGCTGAAATACTGACCTTATATTTTGAACAACAAAGATATAGGTTATCAAACAGTCAGGGACCTCAAAATCTTCCCTGGTCAGATTTAACCAGATGGTCTTCCTCTCAATTTCAAAAAATCATCGATAGCCTGTACGTGGCAAGCCTGACATCGGATACTTCGTTGAATATTTTATCCAGAAAATTTCAAGGGTTGATTGAAACCGAGCAGGTACTATCCTGGGATTTACGCCCCCGATTGCTTGACCTTTTGATAGGTCGCCGTCTGGAGTTTCTTCTCAACCCCCGATTTTACTGGAATCCAGTACCTGTATCAGTGGATTTACCTGAAGTGAAAAATCTTACCCAAATAGATTTGTCCACCTACCTGACAAATGCTGAAAATAACAGTTATCACACGCAGGTATATCGGACCTTTTATGAATGGGAAAAATCTCTGTTGGAATCCCGTGCCTGGCCGGCCTATTTCGATGTTTTAGTTCGAAGATTAGATTTTACAATTGATCATATCGGTGAGCAATATAGGCCAGCCATAATCGCTCTGTTGGACGAGCTGATTTCAAAATACAATACAAACCCTCACAGCCTGATTTTCAAGTTCTCGAAAGGTCAGCATGACTACCATGCAGGAAATTATCGGGAGGCTCTGACAATTCTGGAATCTGCCCTAAAATCCACAGTCCAGGACTCCAGTCTGTACTACGTTGGTAAAATCAAAGAACTCATATACACAATTAAATCACCTGAGCTTAGCGTGGAAGTGGAGGACGTCTATTCTTCTCATGCTACACCCTTCATAGCTATCAATTTTAGAAACCTGGAGATCGCCCAACTTGAAGTTTACCCGATTTCTGAGGAGGAATTTATAGAATGGAGGTACGGCACGAATAGAAACAAAATCGATGATATCTTATTTCTGAATAAAAATTTCACATGGAAAACACTGGTTTCGTTTCCACCCACCACAGACTATAAGAACCACCGGACCGAAGTTTTGATCGATAAATCACTGCGAAAAGGGACGTACGCCCTTAGATATTGGTTCCATAGGAATGCCGTCAAAATTTCGGGGACCGCTTTGTTTCAAATTTCTGACCTTGGCTTATTGATCACCAATATGTCGGGAGATCCTAAACTTGAAGTATTAGATATTTATGATGGAGGCAAAATTTCTGGTGCGGTGGTGGAGGCCATAACTGTAAATTACCATGCCGGACTTCCCAGAACGGAAATCAGGACGATGTATGAATCACCAGAAGGAAGTTTTATTCCACCAAAGATTTCTCAAAATCATTATTACAAGGTAAGGACGAAAAACGATCAATATATTTCGCCGTTGACGTATGTTTATACGGGTAACAATCCCAAAGAAAATACCCTGCAAAAAACGATTATTTTCACGGACAGAGCTGTCTATAAACCCGGGCAGATCATTCATTTTAAGGCGATGACCACCTTGTCATATAAGCTGGAATCGGAACTTGTCAAAAACCAGAATGTCAATATCGTACTCCGCGATGCCAACTACAAAAATGTGTGGGAGAAAACCTTCAGAACGGACGAATGGGGAACAGTTTCCGGCACGATTCCAGTTCCAATCACAGGCCTTAAAGGTACATGGACATTGACAGCGTCTCCATCAGGACACGCTTCTGTTGTGGTGGAAGACTATCAAAGACCCAATTTTGAGGTGACCGTGCCTGATTCTATGATTATGAGGGAAGGGAGGATTCTGACCCTTAAGGGAGAGGCGAAAACTTATCATGGGTTTCCGGTTCAAAATGCACAGGGAACAGCCCGGGTTGAACTTGAAAGACGGTATTGGTATTATAGCACGAATACGCACGATTCTCCTGTGGTGTATGAAGGCTCATTTTTTACCGATGAGGAAGGAAGATTTACCATTTCCTTTGAAACTGAGGATTTCAAAGATTCAAATAATCGCTATGGATCGTTTCTTTTTTATAAAATTCAGATTTCAGTTGCTGCAGCTTCTGGGGAGATCAGAGAACTGACCAGGAGCATACCATTGGATCCTGATCAGGAATTGCTGCAAATTGTACTGCCTGATTTTCAACTCAAAGATAATTTGAAAAATGTTCGGTTTGAATTGAAGAATTCCTTACAGCAACCCAGAAGTAAGGAGGTCGAATTGAGCGTATCGAAATTGAAAGAACCTCAGCAATTTAAAGTGGGTCGATATTGGGAAATTCCGGATCTGCCTTTATTGACTGAACGGGAATTTGCCAAAAAAATACCCCATATGTTCTATGATCATCAGGTATCTATAGACAAGTGGGATGAGGAAAAATTATTGAAATCCTTTTCTTTAAAAATCGAGGATCAGGATTCACTCGACTTGAAAGATCTGATCCAGGGAGCGGGATATTACCGTATCACCATAAAGGATGCTGCAGGAGATACGATTGCTTTAAAATCATTTGGAATTGGTACTACCGGAAAGAAGGAGCATATTATTCACAGCCCGGTGGAAATTACAATGGATAAATCGAAGGCCCTGCCTGGAGAGGAAGTCCGGTTGGTTTTTCACACGCCCAGAATGAGTAAGGGTGGTCAGATTGTGATTAATTATCCTGATGGTACCGTCGAAAGGCATCAATTTACCCACGGTAAAACTATGACAATTGATGTCGGGGAGAAGGATAGGGGAGGGATTCATATCCATGCCTACGGGATGCTGGCAAGTCGATTCTATTCCGCCACCCAGACGATTCAGGTTCCCTGGACCAACAAGGAACTCACCATTACCGGCCCTCAAAATCTGGATGTTATCCCGGTACGTACAGATACTTCTCTACAAGTAAGTGTGAAAGATCATCGCTCCCATGGCATTCTTTCAGAGGTTACCACGGTCATTTTTGATGCCTCCCTGGATGCTTACAAGGTTCATGCATGGAATAACCGAAATACCTTATTCCGGACCTATGGGAACCCCATAAATATATACGCGGTCACAGGTCAATTGGGAGTCATGATATATTCCCACAACAATTACTGGGAGCAGAGACCTGAATCCGGAAGAATTATTTATCCCAATTTACCTCGATTGCAATGGGAGTACCGCCAATATATGACTGCGGCTCACTCCAGGGTGATGAACTCCACAAAGGAAAGTTTGGCCGTAGATATGGCTGTACCACCTGCCCCAATGCCGGAAATGGAAGCTAATATCGAAACCAGCGATGTGGGGCAGATTCGCAAGGATTTTGAAGAGACCATTTTATTTGTAGGAAAATCAACCACAGATACTAATGGTGTCCTGGAGATACCTTTTCGGACCAATGACAAGGCCGGAAGATGGAAAATCATGGTTTTCGCGCATTCCCAACAATTGCAAACCGGTTATATCAGCCATACTTTTGAAACCACTCAGGATTTATTCGTCGAAAGCTTTATACCGGCAGTCGTCCGGCAAAGAGACCATATGAATCTGAGATATACCTTATTTAACAACACCTCGAAAGAAGTATCGGGGAATTTGTATTTCTCTGTAAATTCCATTTTTGACACATCGCAAAATCATAAAGAGGAAAGTGGTTATCCTTTTGTGATAGGCAGCCAGACTTCTACCACCATCAGTATCCCTTTGGTTATTGACAAGGAAGAGAAAGGTCCGTTGATTATCAGAACGCAAGTGGAAGACCATCAGGGCAGCGTGCTTGACGCTACCGAAGAGGTAATCACGGTATTGCCTTCTTCAGAGACCATCTATGACGGTGCTGTTTTCATTCTGAAGGAAGGAGAACATTGGGATGGTTTTGGACAACCTATTGTGAGTGAAAAAACGGTGGGTGAAGCTTCTCTACGTATTGTTCAAAACATGTCCACGGAATTGTTGAAATCCATACCTTATATGCAGATAGCAAACCCTGTAACCACAGATCAATTTTTTAGAAATGCGCTTCAGGGTGTCTTGGGTCAATATATCACTTCGCAAATACCCAATTTTGAAGCTATATATAAAACCTGGAAACAAAAAGGGGAATTGGAAAGTCGCCTTGCTCAGAACGAGGACCTGAAATATGCTACCCTGGAGAACACACCATGGGTTCGGCTTGCCAATTCAGCTACCGAACAAATGGCCTTAATGAGCTTGTATTTTGACGATCAGTATATGGATCGAATCATGGTAGACAATTTTGCTAAATGGCTTGAAAGTCAAAATCAGGACGGTGGTTTTCCATGGATCATTGGTGGTCCATCCAGTTTTTATCTGACCGTTCGTTATCTCACACAGTGGAACAAAATCCATTCTTTCGATATTGGTCTTCAGGAATCGGTGCACAATGCTATTCAATTAGCACAGACCTATGCTGATAATTATTTTGTGGAACTTTGGGAGAAGATGAAAAATGACACGAGCAGGACTGATTTGGACTACCTTACTCTCATCCCATATTTTCATCAGCGAGCGTATGGGTTTAAAAATCAGGAAAATACTGAAAAGTTCTTGAAGTACTGGGAAGAACTGAAAGATTCTGTGTATGCGAACTGGGTACAATTTGACTATGGTTACAGGGCTGACATTGGGATTGCTGCATACCATCTCGAAGATAGGGAGATGAGCAAAAAAGTATTGAAAAGCTTTGTTGATAATGCCATCCGGGATCCGGGGATCGGGACCTATTGGAAATACCAGGATCGAACTGTACAGCAAGGCTACCTGGGAATTTTGTCCAAAATTTCAGAATTGTTGTTGCTTTATGACGATAAGGAATTGAATTCCGGAGTCATACAATGGGTGTTGGTCAACGGAATGACCAACGATTGGCATCATAATCCGGAGTTATTTGATTTGCTGATCAGCCTAACCCGAATGTCCGTGGATTGGACAAGCCCTTCAAAAATAAAATTAATATACGGAGATCATGACATAGAAATCCAAGGCCTGGGTGATGCTGAAGATATCAAACTGACTATGAAAGAACTTTCCACCTTGCAAATCCAGCATTTGGAAGGTCCCCCTGTTTGGGTGGGATTGAGTACAGCCAAAGAAGTGGAATCCGAAGATCCTCTTACTCAGACCGGGGGGATTCTCCACATTGAGAAAACAGTTGCTGGGAAGAATTCTTCTGATACTTTGAGGGTAGGAGATCAATTGATCGTACAATTGAGAATCCTCACCGACCGCGATCTGGATTATGTTTATATTCAGGATCCTATAATGCCTGGTTTGGATCCTGGAATCAGTCTAAGTGGGTACCAATGGAATCTGGGGCTATTCTATTACCAAACCTTTGATCCATCCAAAACGGAAATGTTCATTCATCACCTACCAAAGGGAGAATATTTGTTGGAATACAAACTTGGGGTGGTCCGGTCAGGATCTTTTATAGTTCCTCGGACCAGGATTCAATCCTACTTCGTACCTGAAATCAATGGAATCGACCAATGGAGAACAAGATTGGAAATTAACCAACCATAAACCATTTAGGGTGGATATGAAACTGGTTGGTAAGAAAAATGTAATCAACATGGATTTACCGGAGAGCGTAGTAGCTGGCCACCAGAACTAGTGCTCTGTTGCATAAGTTCTTCACACTTATGACGGCTTCTTTTTCGCCGTACCTTCATCACCGAAAGCCTCACGTAGGCCTGTCCTATGCTCGGTTTCGTTTCTTCGGTACGACAAAAATAATCGCGTCATTCGTATATATCACTTATGAGACAGGCCACTAATATAGAAACTTCAATATTTCCTAATGGTCAAATCAGACTGTAAATGAGATTCATGTGTTCCAATTATTGTATATTTAGGACAATATGATCAGATTGAATGTCAATTCGGAAATTCAACCCCTAAAAACAGTGGTGGTCCATCGACCGGATGCTGGCATAGCCAGAGTGAGTCCACGCCGATCCCAGGAATTGTTGTTTGATGATATCGTAGATTATACCGGGATAAGGAAAGAACACGGTGTTTTTACCCATTTGCTCAAGCTTTTGATCGGTCATGATCAGGTAATTGAAGTAGAAGATTTGCTGACACAAACGCTGTTGGCAAGTGAAGAAGGAAAAATGAAACTGATCTCGGACATTGTCCACTTTGAAGAACTACCTGATCGAATAGGGCACATACTCGAGCAACTGGATCCCCATGCTCTGGGGCAATCTCTGGTAACAGGCTATTTGGCTGAGGAAGACTTTTATATTCTGGACCCTATCCCCAATTTTATTTTTACCAGGGATGTGGCTGTTGTGCTTAAAGATCATTTAATATTGACCCGGGCTGCGAAACAAGCCCGATACAGGGAGAATATGTTGGTTCGTTGTATATTTCGATACCATCCTTCATTTCAAAGTCTCCACCGCGATTCCAGGATAATTGACATGAACGATGTCAATATGTTTCCTCCTTCCCGAATGGGTGAGGCCGTAAAAATTGAGGGGGGAGATATCATGATGATCAACAGGGAATATCTGCTAATGGGCGTGAGCGAGAGGACCAATGCTCATTCCGTGCACATTCTGCGCGATGTACTATTCGAGATGGGTTTGATTGATCATGTAGTCCAGATCAACATTCCCCCTGAGCGGGCTTTTATGCATCTGGATACGTTGATGACCTGGCTCGACCACGGCATGCTCGTCAATTATAAACCGGTAATTTTCGATGGATTAAGTTCCAATGTGACAGTGTACCACAAGAGTGGAGTGGAAAGGCACTATCCGGCGGTCAGGGAGTTTATCATTTCAGAAATAAACCCACAAACCACATTTTTGCATGCTGGGAAGGGACTAAGTCCTTATCAGGAAAGAGAACAATGGACAGATGCCTGCAATTTACTCGCTGTGAAACCCGGAGTGGCAATAGCCTATGATCGCAATCCAGGAACGATCCAGGTGTTCGAAAAAGCGGGATATAGAGTACAGCCGGTGGGGCAGATAATTGCTGATCTGGAACAAAACATGTATACAGCAGAGGAGATATCCAGAACCATCATTACATTGCCATCTGCTGAATTATCCAGAGCACGCGGTGGGCCTCACTGTATGAGTTGTCCTCTGGAGCGTGTGCCATTATAATGGAACAGGCATTCCTTTCCATTAATATACCTTCTTAATAGAGTGAGGATTTATGGAAGGGCGAAATAATGGATTACTGCTGTATCAAATAAAACGGAGAAATTTCTGATAAGGGATGTACTTTATATGAATCTCAGATATAGCTATACATTGAACCTGAAATGCATAATATCTCCATCCTGGATTATATATTCTTTGCCCTCTACGGCTAGTTTCCCAGCCTCTTTTACAGCTGATTCGGATCCATATTTCACAAAATCGTCATAGGAAATAACCTCAGCCCGGATAAAGCCTTCTTCAAAGTCACTATGGATAACTCCTGCTGCCTGAGGTGCTTTAGTACCTTTGATCACAGTCCAGGCACGAACTTCTTTCACTCCTGCTGTAAAGTAAGTAATCAGTTGGAGGAGTTCGTAGCTTGCCCGGATCAATCTGTTGACCCCAGGCTCCTGGAGTCCCATTTCCTCCAGGAAAATCATTCGTTCCTCGGGATCGGTCAACTGGATAATTTCGGATTCAATCTCCGCAGATATGAGCACAATTCCGGAATTTTCATCTGCAACTGCCTCAGCAAATCGTCGAGTCAGTTCGTTGCCCGTAACTACGGAATTTTCATCCACGTTACATACGTAGAGAACGGGCTTGGCGGTAAGCAACATCATCTCATCCAGCAATTCTTTCTGGTCTTTGGTCAGATCCAATGTCCGGGCAGGCTTACCTTCTTCCAGTTGTGCTAAAATATACGCTCCGTATTCAAGTTTCCGGAGGGCTTCCTTCTCACCGGATTTGGCATTTTTTTTAAGTCGATCTACTCGTTTGGTTACGGTTTCGATGTCTTTGAGAAGCAACTCAGTATCGATAATCTCCTTATCCTGAACCGGATCTACTTTTCCATCCACGTGGATTACATTGTCATTTTCGAAGCATCTGACAACATGGAGAATAGCGCTTACCTCCCTGATGTTGGCCAGGAACTGGTTACCCAGACCTTCACCCTGACTTGCCCCTTTGATCAATCCTGCAATATCAACAATTTCAACCGTCGTGGGTAATACTCGCTGAGGTTTTACCAGTTCAGCCAATTTGTCCAGTCGCGGGTCCGGAACGGTGATCATTCCCACATTAGGGTCTTTTGTTGCAAACGGATAATTGGCTGATAAAGCTTTCGAAGCTGTGAGTGCGTTGAAAAGCGTCGATTTACCCACATTCGGTAAGCCCACGATGCCACATTGTAGTGCCATAGATATAATTTTGGATTTTTCTGGCCGCAAAGATAGATTTATATCTTTGTAATTCCAATGATAGCCAGGAATTGAAGAGTCATCCTTAAAATTCATATATGAACTATCTTGCCCATTTGTTTCTTTCGAGAAATTACCACAATGATATCCTGGGCAATTTTTTGGCAGATATGATGACCATTGATGAAATCAGGCAATGGCCCGATAGTTTGAAACATGGGATTCAAATGCATCGACATATTGATGAGTTTACAGATACCCATCCGCGAAACAAGGATATGAAGCGAATTTTAAGAAAATACTTCCGGAAGTATGCTGGGGTTGCACTGGATTTATATTATGACTACATCCTGTATCAGAACTGGTCCTTATATTCGGACGTCAGTTTCACTGTCTTTTCGCAGGCCCAGTACACTGCTATTCTGTCGAACAAAGCGTTTATACCCGATCGTTTACAATACACTGTAGAAAGGATGATTCGACACAATTTTCTTTTCAAATTCACCACGCTGAATGGACAATCCAACGCCTTTGCAGGTCTGGATCACCGCGCAGAATTTCACACCGGATTTTCCAGTGCCATGGAGGTTTTACAGCGGTATGAAAATGATCTTCATAAGTCATTCAATGATTTCTTTCCAGCAATGATTCAGAGTGTAGATGAATTTCAGGGGAGGGAGAATCCGGAAAGGTGAGGAGTGGGGGAGTGTTTGTGGTTTGTCATCACCATTTTGAACATTACCCCTCAAAATGGAATGAAAATGTGAGCATTTGAGACAATGCCTTTTGCAACAAGCCAGCTTGTGAAGTTTTTTCGTTGTTGATCAGAATGTTTGAGATGCCTTTGGTGAGTTTTATTTCAGGAGAAAGGATAAAGTAGGGAAAGAAAAATTGCATTCCGATGCCGCCCTCGAGTGAGTAATCCGAAGCGGAAACATTGAAATTGGAATTCACCGTACGAGACTTGCTGGATATATCAAAAGCATATTTGAAGCCCCCAAAGACGTATACCCTCATGTCCCGGTACGGATGTGATTTGTATCTCACGTGAAAGGGTAATTCGCCGTAAACATAATCGAGTTTCATGGGTGATTCAAATTCTGCCGCTGTGGCATTCTGGTACATCATCTGCATTTGTCCAAATGAGAATCCGGGAAGCAGTCTGAAGTCCCAATAGTCCCCTATTTTGAGATTGCCAATCACCTTGATATCATAGCCAGGGCTGGAATAGGACTCAATGAGTGATATTTTTCTTTGGCTCTGGAAATCCTCACTGTGCAACAGTTTTAAATTGCTTTTGTGCAATCCAAAGGAAATTCCAAAATAGTAATTCTTATGCTGCTTATTCCGATAATTATGAAGCCCGTCACCGGTCTGGGCGTGTAGAATGTTTCCAATGAGGATTAAGCAAGTTGCAAATATTATTTCTTTCCTGAATATATCTGACATATACCTAACGTAAGTTCTGTAGAATGAACGTCGATAAATCCAACTTCTTGCAATTTTTCAAGAAACTTTTCACGATCAGGAAACGCTTGCACAGACTCGTAGAGATATTGATAGGCTTTGGGATCGCCGGATCTTATCCGCCCTATTAATGGTAGTATATTCTGGAAATAAAAATTATAGGCCTGTTTAACGGGGAAAATCCTGGGATTGGAAAATTCCAGAATATATATGTAGCCACCCGGACGTGTAACCCGGAACATTTCTGATAATCCTTTTTCCAGATTTTCGAAGTTTCTAACCCCGAAGGATGCGGTCACCACATCATACCAGTTATCTTCAAGATCCAGGTTCTCTGCATCTCCTACAAACAGTTTGATTTGGTTCTCCAGGTTGGCTTTTTTTACCTTTTTCCTGGCAATTTCCAGCATTTTTGGTGAAATGTCCGTCCCATCCACCAATACATCCGGTGCTTTGGAGGCCAGGGTGATGGCCACATCCCCGGTACCTGTAGCCACATCAAGGATTTTTGGGGGTTGATGTGAAAGTATTTTTCCGGTAAGTTTTCGTCTCCACACAACATCAAATCGGGCAGATAGAAGTCTGTTGAGAAAATCATAGCCCCCTGAAATATTGTCGAACATTTTTGTGATTTGTTCTTTTTTCCCGCCTTCATCATCGTGGTAGGGTTTGATATTCTCTGGTTTTTCCTTATTCATATCTGCCATCAGACTTAATTGTATGGAGGCAAAAATACATGAATTGTGGACAATTCAATTTCACCTAAGTTATTAAATCCTATATAATTTTAATACATTTGCTGCGCTTTACAAAAATGATAGATTGATATAGATGTCAGAGCAAAATATTATCCCGATCAACATCGAGGAAGAGATGAAGTCGGCTTACATCGATTATTCGATGTCAGTCATTGTGTCCAGAGCTTTACCTGATGTACGTGATGGATTGAAACCTGTGCACCGTCGAATTCTTTACGGTATGCAGGATCTCGGATTAGCTTATAACAAACCCCATCGTAAATCAGCCAGGGTGGTCGGTGAGGTTTTAGGGAAATACCACCCGCATGGGGATTCATCGGTTTATGAGGCGATGGTGCGTATGGCACAGGATTGGTCTCTCCGTTATCCACTGATCGACGGGCAGGGGAATTTTGGTCACGTAGACGGAGATCGTCCTGCAGCGATGCGGTATACGGAGGCACGTCTGGCTCGGTTGGCTGATGAACTGCTTGGAGACATTAAAAAGGAAACCGTTGATTTTCAGCCCAATTTTGATGATTCCATCCAGGAACCTGTTGTCCTGCCTGCCGCCTTCCCCAACTTATTGGTGAATGGGGCATCGGGAATTGCTGTAGGTATGGCAACCAACATGCTTCCACACAATATGTCTGAAGTCATCGACGGTTGTATCGCTACCATCAAAAACCCAGAGATTGACATCGATGGGCTCATGGAACATGTCAAAGGTCCTGATTTCCCCACCGGAGGTATTATATATGGTATAGAAGGTGTCAAGGAAGCATTCGAGACCGGTCGGGGCAGGGTTGTTCTCCGTGCAAAGGCTGAGATTATTGTGGACAATAATGGTCGGGAAACGATCATCGTTACAGAGATTCCCTATCAGGTAAATAAGAGCGCTCTCCTGATTAAAATGAGCGAACTCAAAAGAGATGAAAAGGTGCCCGGTATCTCTGATATCCGTGACGAATCCGATCGGGATGGTATCCGTATCGTCATTGAAGTCAAGAGAGATGCTATGGCCCAGGTGGTATTGAGTAAGCTATATAAATATAGTCAACTCCAAACTTCCTACGGCGTCAATAATGTGGCCTTAGTCAAAGGGAAACCTCAAACCCTGTCTTTAAAAGAATTAATACAGGAGTTCATTGAATTTCGAATTGAAATCATCGTCCGACGAACGCAGTTTGACCTTAGGAAGGCCGAGGAAAGGGCGCATATCGTGGAGGGGTTGATTATTGCTGTAGATCATATTGACGAAGTTATTCAAATCATTCGAGGGTCAGCTACTGTAGAAGAAGCCAGAGATAAATTGATTGATCGATTTTCGTTCACGGAGGTTCAGGCCAGAGCTATATTGGATCTGCGGTTGCAAAAATTAACCGGACTTGAGATCAACAAGTTGCGCGCGGAATATGATGAACTCATGAAAAATATTGCCTACTTCAAAGAAGTGCTGGCGAGTGTCGATTTACAGGAAAAAATTGTCATAGATGAATTAACTGCCCTAAAAGAGCAGTATGGAGACGAACGTCGTACCGAGATCCGGTTTGCAGATGGAGAAATCAGCATAGAGGATTTGATCCCCAATGAGGAGATGATTGTATCGATATCCCACCTGGGTTATATAAAACGCACCAAATCTGATGAATATAAGGTTCAGGGAAGAGGAGGTAAAGGATCCAAAGGATCGCGTACACGGGAATCTGACTTTGTGGAACATGTATTTGTGGCAGATGCTCATAATTATCTGCTTTTGTTTACAGAACAGGGTAGATGTTTCTGGCTCCGAGTTTACGAAATCCCTGAAGCGAGTCGAAATGCAACCGGAAGAGTCATTCAGAATATTCTTCAAATTCCTAAAGAAGATAGAGTCAAGGCCTATATTATAGTTGATGATCTTACGGATGAGGAATTCCTGGAAAATCATTATATTGTCTTCTGTACCCAAAAAGGGATGATCAAAAAGACCCCTTTGGTAGCGTATTCAAGGCCAAGGGTGACGGGGATCAATGCGATTACAATCAACGAAGGTGATCAGTTGATCGAGGCCAAATTGACCAACGGTGCCAATGAAGTTTTGATGGCCAACAGGAACGGTAGAGCGATTCGTTTCAATGAAAGGACAGTTCGTTCCATGGGAAGGAATGCAGCTGGAGTTCGGGGAATTCGGCTTGATGATGATCAGGACAGGGTAGTGGGAATGGTGTGTATTGATGAAAACGATACGGATTCCACCATTCTGGTAGTATCCGAGAAAGGCAATGGTAAACGTAGTGTGCTCGAAGAGTATCGGATTACCAATCGGGGTGGTAAAGGGGTAAAAACGATGAATATCAATGAGAAAACCGGCCCACTCATCGGCATCAAATCCGTCACCGATGATGACCACCTGGTCATTACCAACCGATCGGGTCTGACCATCCGGATGGATATTTCCAAAATTCGCGTAATGGGTCGAGCTACCCAGGGGGTACGCCTGATATCATTGAATGAAGATGACGCAATTGCTGATATTACGGTCATCAAAGGTGGCGCTCACAATGATGAGGAATTCCAGGATACCGTATCGCCAATGGATGAAGAAGAGTGAATTTAACAGTTGTGTAGAAATATCTTAACACATATAAAATAATTATTGTTAATTTTCAGTAGTCATAGAGACGAATGTACACCAAAAACAATATCTACCAATGAAAAAATTACTTGTCATTGTATTATTGGCCACGATGGGAATTGTATCCGCCACAGCTCAGGATATTAATCCCAAAAAAGCCTTGCGTCAGGCCAAAAGGAGTCTAAGCGCTTTCGAACTGGATAATTCCAAGGTTGATCAATTGAATGAATCGGTTGATCTGATCATGGCAGTGGCTAAGGATGAGAGCATGAAATCCAACCCGGAGGTATGGAACCTTATGGGGGATATATACAGCGCGTATTTGGAGCTGGATTATAAAAATGGCCTGATGGATGAGAATTATAGACCGCAATATCTTCAGGAGGCTAACAAAGCTTATATGGCGTATAAAAAAGGGTATGAAGTAGGGGAAAAATCTAAAGATATCGATGCTTCTTTAGCAGGTATGGCGGGTCTGATTCAATCCATGAGTAATTCAGGAATTACTGTACTGCAGGCGGGTGATCAAATGGGAGCTTATAATGTCTTTAGAAATGTTCTCGATATTCATGCCCTGTTGCAAGAACATGGTAAAGACAGTCCATTAAACGATCCCGAAGCTATGAACAACCAGTTGTTTTTGGCGGGATATGCAGCTTTACTTGCTGAGCAATACGAACTGGCAAAGCCATACTACGAGCAATTAAAAGCCAATGATTATGATGATCCCAGCCTGTATGAGGGATTGTTCAAAATCAAATCACAGGAGGATCCTGAGGGGGCAGACGCAATACTCAGGGAAGGACGCGAGAAATATCCGGATGATTTGACGCTCTTGTATGCTGAGATCAATGCTGCATTGAAAAACAATGAAATTGCCTCACTGGAAAGTAAATTAAAGGAAGCTATTAAAAAGGATCCTAATAACGTATCCCTGTATACCACTACCGGTTCGGTTTATGATCGGTTATTCCAGGAAATGATGGATTCTGATACAGCTCAGGCCAATTTATATTTTGATAGTGCTAAAGTTTACTTTGAAAAGGCTTTGGAAGTGAACCCGGATAATGTGGATGCGATCTATAGTATTGGAGCACTGTACTACAACAAAGCGGCCCAGGGTACGCAGGAATTGCAAGCCTTGGCGGATGATCTAACAGCCGCGGGAATGAAGAAATACGATGCCAAAAAATTGCAGGTCGATCAAATTTTTGACAAAGCGTTGCCCTATTTCCAAAAAGCCGAACGCGTAAATCCTAGTGATAGGAATACCCTGATTGCACTTAAGGAAATCTATGCGCGTAAAAATAAAATGGACATTTCAGATGAATTTGGCAAGCGTCTGGATATAGTGGAATCAGGGGGTACTATTGAATCTTCCTATTTCTCCCAGAATCAATAAAACATAGAATCCATAAGATTTTGACAAAAAAGCCACGAGCAATCGTGGCTTTTTGTATTTTGGGGGTCTACTTCAAATATTCAAACATGGTATGACTGCTACCCAATTCAAACGCATTGACCGGTGGTTTCTTATTTTTGGAAAAGTAGCCAGCTTTTTTTCGATCCTCCTGGTTTTTATGATCCTGATCGATGTCGTGTTGCGCTATCTCTTCTCCTCTTCTTCCGCATGGCTCACCGAGCTGGAATGGCATGTTTTTTCTTTAATATTTTTGTTTGGTGTGGTATATACGCTACAATACGATGATCATGTGAGAGTCGATGTATGGTATACCCGGATGAGTGAAAAACAGCAACTATGGGTTAATCTGATCGGCGCGATAGTCTTTCTAATACCCTGGTGTCTCATGCTGTTATATACTTCATACAAATATGCATTCCATTCGTGGGAAATGAACGAGGTGAGTGCTGATCCGGGTGGGTTGGGATACCGGTATATCATCAAATTCGCCATTACTGCATCCTACGGACTGCTCTTATTGTATTCCGTGTTCTTTGCGATCAAATGTGGTAAAATATTATCCCACGCTGAGGTCGATTTATTTATCAAAAAGGATCAGGAGTAAATGGAGTGGATAGCCCTATTAATGGTCTTACTGGTTTTTATCCTACTCGTTTTTGGGTTTCCTGTTGCTTTCACATTGGCAGGGGTGGGAACGATAACGGGTCTGCTTACGCTCGGTCCCGAATTTTTCAATTTCCTTCCCTCACGGATCATGGGGGTGATGAGCAATTACGTGCTCCTCGCTGTACCACTTTTTATATTTATGGGAATGATGCTGGAAAAATCGGGCATGGCAGCTACGCTACTTAAAACTATGGCCCAGGTTTTTGGGAAAACAAGTGGTGGATTGGGGGTAAGTGTGATTATAGTGGGAAGTTTGCTGGCAGCCTCCACAGGAATTGTTGGAGCCACTGTGGTTACCATGGGATTGATCAGTTTACCATCGATGATTCAATCCAAATATTCCATTCCTTTATCTACAGGGATAATTGCCGCTTCTGGAACATTGGGACAGATCATACCTCCGTCCATTGTTCTGATCCTTATTGGAACCGTTCTCAATGTATCAGTCGGTAATTTATTTATAAGCGCTCTATTGCCAGGGTTGATGTTAGTGGCACTTTACATTATGTATGTATTAATTACAGCCCACTGGAAACCCCATCTGGCCCCGCCAGTAAAACGCGAGGAGGGCGAAAAGTTAAGTTTCAAATCCGTGCTAGTGGCCTTAGTCATGCCCTTATTTCTGATCATCGCCGTTTTGGGATCCATTTTTGCCGGAATTGCCTCCCCTACAGAAGCTGCAGCAGTTGGGGCATTTGGTTCAATAGTTCTAACCGTGATAGCCCGTAAATTTAGTCTTTCAAATCTTATGAAGGTGGGACAACAAACCACCCGGCTTACAACCATGGTTTTCTTTATTTTACTTGGTGCAACTACCTTTTCACTGGTTTTTCGCGGACTTCATGGTGATGATCTCGTATTGGACCTCATTCGGTCAACGTCTCTTTCCCCCACTCATTTGATGGTGCTTATTATGCTCATCGTATTTGTACTCGGTTTTTTCATCGATTTCGTAGAAATCATTTTCATTGTCGTACCCATCATTTTGCCTGTTCTTCAAGCTTATAATATTGACTTGCTTTGGGTGGGGATTTTACTGAGTGTGAATCTTCAAACTTCATTTTTGACTCCTCCTTTTGGATTTTCGTTGTTTTATCTCAAAGGGGTAGCCCCCCCGGAAGTGCACACCAGAGATATCTATCGCGGAATTGTCCCGTTTTTGATTATTCAACTTTTGATCCTCGTTATCCTCTTTATGTTTCCCGATCTAACCAGGGTTTTGATTCCAGAATAGGGTACAAAGATTTGTTTTCAAGGGTACGGGAAGTATGGAAATAATTATTCCGTAATGGTAACAATGATCTGTCTTACCCTCGGATCAAGCTTGAGCAGACTACTATTGTCCGAGGAGATGACTTTATCCCCGATGAGAAATGGGTAAATGGATATATCCCCGGTATAGTCGAAAACTAGAGAAAGGTGTGAGCTCAAGGTTCCCCCTTGCCAATTGAGGGTTTTGCCGGCGTAATCCCATTGAAATCCTGTCAAATTGAATGGGGCTCCATTTATCCTTGTGACTTCTTTGATTGATTGACCAATCTGGATTCCACTTTTAGTTTGCCATTCACTGCCGGGTTTGGAGACGATGATTTGCCGTATAGTTTTAAAATCCTCATTTTGCCAATATATCAATAGTTCATTCTTTGTATTGGGGTATAATATAGTACCCTGAACCCACTCACCCTCGCCTATATGAAGTCTGTCCTTAACCACATTATCTGCACCCAATTGAACAACCAGAGATTCATGCGTAGATCCTTTATTCACAATTCCAGCACGTATACCGGGTTCAATCAGGTAATCATTGATTCCCCCAACAGTCCGGGGATCGGAAGTTTCAAGAATTTCCACGCCCCCTCCATAAATCCAGCCTGTATCGCCATTGAAAATAACCTCGTACCAATAATGGGGTAAAGCCTGGCCTCTTATTTGGATGGTCTCGGTCGAATCCGATTTTTTGCCCGTCAACCGGACAAATTGATTTCTCCCGATCTGAGTTATTTCCTGACCGTGCAATCCATAACCATCACGCATACGGAGATTGTCCACCACAATTTTCCCATACTGATCTTCGACGGCTGTTTCAGCATTAATTTGCGACTCTTTGAGGTTATCTTCCTGGTTCCATTGACATCCCATCGGGATTAAGAAAAAATAAAGTACCGCAAATACGAACAATGCTACCCTTTTCATGTACTATATTTGAACTATCACTCTGCAATAACCGTAAATGTCTTAATATTTTCTGACATTAGGGATACGAGATCAAAAGTTAAACTTATTTTTGCAAAACAGAACGAAAATTATAAATATGCTGGATGAATATAGCGGGATCACCCGGACTGAATACGAACAACTCAAAAATGCTATCCCTGCAATAACAATTCTGGTAGCAGGAGCCGATGGCACAATCGAGGATCATGAAACAGATTGGGCTGCAAAAGTTACCAAAATCCGATCTTACAATTTGCCCCGTCGTCTCTCTTCCTTTTATAAAGAAGTGGGAAAGACTTTTCAGGAAGATGTGAACCACCTCAAAGCATCTTTTGTAACTGATCCGGAAGGGACTAAGCAGCAATTGAAGTTCCAACTAGCAACCCTCAACGATGTGTTCCGCAAACTGGAGGATGATGAACTCGCCCATGAATTATATCAGAGTTTTCTGAGTTTTGCCCGACATGTAGCTCGATCTACCGGAGGGGTTTTGGGCTGGGGCTCTATCGGTCCTGAAGAGCAGGAAATCATTGGTCTTACCATGATACATCCCGTTCCACCTCCCATTTAGGCCTTTTGACTTCAAAAGTTGATTTACAGGGTTAATTATTTGGCATGCAACAATATAAAGATTGTATAGCATTATTATTGCATGTTAATATTGACTTAAAATAGACTTTTGTCATACCATTTACCCTATTTCAAGCTTTATATATTACAATATAAAGTGCAGAATGGAAGGTCTGAAATATATAATGTCTTTCATCATTATTTATTTAACGATGGTTCAAGGTGTTGCGCATATTGATTGCCCATTTTCACGGAACTGTTCGAAAAATATCATTGAAATTGTCGATCTGAAAAATCCGTGGTACAACTGTATTCGGTTTCACCATGCACTCCGTAAAGAACTAAACCGGGAATTGAGGCATTATAATGGTGGTCATCTGATTTCCCGAAGATTGGGGGACAGTGCGTTCCTCTTTAACAATACTACGGCGTTTCCCCAATTTTTAACTGCGGACATCGATCTGAATTGGCAGACAAAGGTTCAGGAAAGAGTCTGCTTTATGATTGATACCTATATTATTATGTATTATAACTTAAACAAATCTATATTATGAAAAAGATTATTTTCAGTATTTGCTTTTTCGTTATGCTCGGGATGAGTGTACAGGCACAGTCAGATTTTATCATACGCGCAGGAATACATTCAGTACTCAATCCTGAAATGGAAGTAAACACGGCCAATGTCAAAGGCGGAAAAGTGGGTTGGAATTTGGGAGCTGATCTGAGGTTGGGAAACTTTTTATATCTCCAGCCGGGAATCCATTTCTTTTCATCTTCTCTTTCTGTGGAGGCTGGAAGTGGTACCATCGATGACTTTAAAAATTCTACTCGAATCAATACCCTGAAAGTTCCGATCGTATTGGGCTTGTCTCCATTTAGCAACGTAGGGAGCGGTGAATTTAATATCGTCGTGGACGCAGGGGTGGTTCCATCCTTCAATTTAGGGTTTGCAGATGATGGGAATATATTCGATAAAGACGATTTAAAAGATGTGAACTGGAGTGGAAAGGTTGGTGCAGGTGTAGAATTTGGATTCTTCGTTGTAGGCGCTTATTATGAGTTTGGCTTCAATAAGATCTTCGAGGATGGCGACAGTAATTTTTCGATTATTGGTGCTAATGTTGGCCTCAAATTCTAAAATGATTTTGTAGATCGAAATTAATTGGGCAACTTAGTTTGCCCTTTTTTTATGATTAAAAATATGATATGGCATCCATAGTTTTTCTTGAAGTTGATACCATAAGTACAGGAGATATCGAGATCGATGATTTTGGCATATTGAAGGATTCAATTCTACTCAATTCGTCGGATACGGACAAATTGTTTGACCAGTATTCAGATGTGGAAATACTCGTGATCAATAAAACCAATATCAATAATTCCGTTCTTAAGGATCTTCCTGACCTGAAATTTATACAAATTATGGCTACGGGATACGATAATGTGGATCTGCATGCTTGTCGTGAACGCGGGATAACGGTATGCAACATTGAGGGATACAGCACTTATAGCGTTGCACAGCATGTATTTTCACTGATTCTTACTTTGACCAACAAGGTCAATTATCATTGGCAAATGGCGAGGGATGGTATATGGTCAAATGAACCAAAATTTACTTTTTATACCCCATCAATCCCGGAGTTGAAGGATAAGAAACTGGGAATTCTGGGTATGGGAGATATCGGATCCGCAGTAGCCAGGGTAGGGCAGGCCTTTGGTATGAATATTATTACCTATACACGAAGTCCGGAAAAAATCAGTGATCATACCATTCGGTTTGTAGAGCTGGATGAACTCGCCCGAACTTCGGATATCGTAAGCTTGCATCTTCCGCTCAACCAGGATACACATCAAATAATTAATCAGGAATTTTTGTCAAAAATGAAAAGCGATTCTATTCTGATTAATACTGCCCGTGGGGGATTAATTGATGAAAACGCATTATATGATGTACTCGCGGTGAAGGGAATCAAGGGGGCAGGATTGGATGTACTGTCTGTCGAACCACCACCTTTGGATCATCCTTTGTTGTCTCTTCCAAATTGTATAACGACAAGTCACATGGCGTGGGCTACCCTCGATGCTCGCCTGCGGCTGATGGAACAAGCCCGGAAAAACATCGAAACATTTATAGCTCAGGGTTCGATTAGCCATGCGTTGACCTGAGATATTTTTATACTATTTTTGTTTACTCGTTTTATATTGAAGTTGGTTTAGATGACCATTTGAGTCTGCGATCAAGTCGTAAGAGGAAATAAACGAAATGCCAACGCTCTGTCTACTATCATCACCGATATGACTATTTCTTTTACCCTGTAGCCTGGTCACGTGTCCTCAATTGCGTGAAGTTGGTATGACAAAATTATCCCAATGGAACTATAAATCAGGTGGGAAACGGAGTACCCGGAGCAGGGTAGTGGAGATCGATTATTACGATCAGGATTCAATAGAACTGGAAAATTGGGAATCGTATTTGCGGTTCAGTTCATGATCCTTTCCCAGGAATTGCCGAAAACCCAGGAGCAATGATTTTACGAAATCATTTTGATCAGAATCCCCTAAATTTGCCTGCAGAAGGAATTGATAGGTTGACTCAAAGTTTCGTTTTCGGAAGGCGTTTTTTGCAGCCCACAGCTTTTTTTGAACCCGATCTGATGAGAACTCAATATTCAGCAATCCAAACATGCTCTCGATGAATAGTCGATCTTCAAATTGATCTGAAGCTTCGGAAATCTGGTTAAGGAAGGTTTGACTTTTGTGCGGATCAGTAAAAATATAGTGTCTCGCCAGGGTCAACAGATAGACTTCTTTTCGTTTGGATGAGATGCCTTTCTCTTCCAGTTCGAGCAGATATTCGTAGTTTATAACATCCGTAAAATGGCTATGACGAAGGATCGAAGGAATGAGCAAAGCATTTTTTATAAACAATTCAATTTCATGCATGGGTAGCGGATCCGAAAATTCATCCAGAGGGTAGCCACTAGCAAACACCATCGTATGGGGGACTCCCATTACCTTATTTTGAATCGCCAGATCCGTAAATTGATCTACATCCAGGCCATAAAATTGGATGGGATACTTATTAGAAGCTTCTACCTGTTGCAATGTCGTAGTAAGGCCATGACATGGTCCGCACCACGGAGCCCAGAACTGAACCAGGATGGGGCATAAGTAGGATTGTTGGATGACTTCCGAGTAAAAATTTTGTCCTGATAGCTGTTCCAATGGTAATTAATCTTTTAAAATGTGTCTGGATATGACGATCTTTTGAATTTCGCTGGTTCCTTCACCGATGGTACATAACTTAGCGTCTCTGTAAAATTTCTCAACCGGATATTCTTTGGTGTAGCCATTGCCACCAAAAATCTGAATCGCATCAGTTGCAATTCGGACACAGGCCTCAGAAGCGTAATATTTAGCCATTGCAGCTTCCTTGGTCATGGGGATATTTCGATTTTTATATTCAGAGGCCTGACGAATCAACAATTCAGAAGCCCTGATCTCCGTGGCCATATCTGCAAGTTTAAAGCTTATTGCCTGGAATTGACTGATGGGTTGTCCAAATTGTTCCCTCACTTTGGAGTACTGTAATGCCGCTTCGTAGGCTCCTTCCGCAATCCCCAGACTCAAAGCTGCAATGGATATCCGACCTCCATCAAGAACCTGCATAGCTTGTTGAAAGCCACGACCTTCTTCGCCCAGCATATTGGCTTGCGGTATCCTGCATTGGTCAAATACCATTTCCGCCGTTTCAGACGCCCTCATACCCAATTTGTTCTCCTTTTTGCCAGAATGAAATCCTTCCTGTTCCCGATCCACAATAAAGGCACTGGTCCCGGCGCTATCCAAAATTTCTCCTGTACGGGCAATAACCACAGCCACGTCTCCACTTCTTCCATGGGTAATCCACGATTTGGTGCCGTTGAGTATATAATGGTTTCCTTCTTTAACAGCGGTGCATTTCATTCGCATGGCATCGCTTCCGGTCGTAGGCTCGGTCAGACCCCAGGCACCAATCCATTCTCCTGATGCCAGCTTGGGCAAATAATTAGCTTTCTGCGCTTCGCTTCCAAATTCCAGAATGTGGTTGGTGCAAAGCGAATTGTGCGCAGCATAGGACAACCCGATAGAAGGGTCAACTTTTGAAATTTCTCGGATGATTTCGACATATTCGTGGTATCCCAGGCCGGCGCCACCGTATTCTTCAGGAACCAAAACCGCAAGCATCCCCATTTCACCTAATTTCCTAAATATTTCTCTTGGAAAATATTGGCTCTCATCCCACTCCATCACATAGGGGGTAATGTGTTCACGACAAAAATCTGCAATACTTTCCTTAATTAATCTTATATCTTCTTCCATCTGTAATTCTTCCATCGTCATTTAGATTGATTTGGTTTCCACCATCGATCAAGTTGCATCTGAATTTTGTTCTCTGCCACATTGTTTTGTGGCTCGTAGAATTTTTCATTGATCAACTCGTCAGGTAAATATGATTGTGGAGTAAAATTACCAGCATAATTATGAGGGTATTTGTAGCCTACTCCATGCCCCATCTCCCGCATCAATTTTGTCGGAGCGTTGCGAAGGTGCAAAGGTACGTTTTGTGTCCCAGAATTCTTTACTTTATCCAGAGCTTTATCAATGGCCAGGTAAGCCGAGTTACTCTTGGGGGAGGTTGCCAGATAAATCGCCGTCTGAGCCAGTGGAATCCTGGCTTCGGGCATTCCAATGTGATGTACGGCCTGGAAGCAATTGTTTGCCAGGAGAAGCGCATTGGGATTGGCCAGCCCAATATCCTCAGATGCAAGGATTATCATTCTTCTGGCCAGGAAAAGGGGGTCTTCACCACCGGACAACATCTGAGCCATCCAATAGATAGCAGCATCAGGATGGCCTCCTCTCACCGACTTTATAAAGGCAGAAATATAATCGTAATGTCGATCACCTTTTTTGTCGTAATTGATGGGATTGACCCGAGCAGTATCTTCTATAATTTTTTCTGACAAATGAATCTCTTCTTCATTCTTGATCTGATGAATTACTTGCTCAAGTAAATTGAGTGTCCGCCGGGCATCTCCACCCCCAAATCGGATCAAAGCATCGTAATCAATACTTTGGATATTGATGTCCTGTAGATGTTCATCCTCAGTCAAAGCTCTGTCGATAATGTCTTTCAAATCACTGAAAGACAACGGGTTCATTCGGTACACCTGAAGTCGGGATAAAAGGGGGGAAATGACTTCAAACGAAGGATTTTCTGTCGTGGCACCGATCAAAGTGATGATTCCTTTTTCCACTGCGTTGAGAAGAGAATCCTGCTGACTCTTACTAAACCTGTGAATTTCATCAATGAAAAGGAGCGGTGATCCACTATCCAGTATCCGGGATTTCTCCGCTTTGTCAATGACTTCACGCAATTGCTTCACCCCTGAATCCACAGCCGATAAGGTGAAAAATGGTCGGTCCAGGAACCCGGCAAGGATACCGGCCAGCGTAGTTTTACCTACCCCGGGTGGTCCCCAAAGAATAAATGATGGGATAAAACCCTGCTTAAGATTTTTACGAATTATTCCTGTCTCACCGACGAGATGGTCCTGTCCGAAAAATCCTTCGAGAGATTGTGGTCTGATCCGATCAGCTAATGGACGCATAGGTATAAAGATTCTATGTTCTACGCCAATTAAAACAGAATATGATCAGCCAATGTTTTAACGCTAGTCAAATTTCATATTTTGAAGCCATTGAGACCTGATAAATCCGGGTCGATCAGTGGTAATTCCATCAATCCCAATACCAATTAGTCGGTCCACTTCTTCCATATCGTTAACCGTCCATGCAAGAATTCCCAGACCATCTTTGTGTGCCTGTTCCACCATGTTCTGATCTATGATACTGTAGTGTAGATTGATACCGTCCAATCCGGCTTTGATCACATCTTCCCAACGGTTCATCACATCATTCTTTCGGGAGGATAACCAAAAACAAGGAAGATCTGGAAAAGCCTCATGCAATTTTATGATCACTTCCCACCCAAAACAAATGAATATAATCTGAGAACGGTGAGGATGTTCTTGCAGAATATTTTTAAGCATAGGAATGATTTCAGGTCCGGATTTGACTTCGATTACCAATTTCTTATATTTCGGGATCACATCGAGAACTTCTTCCAGTAAGGGGATGCGGATTCCTTCAAATCGAGGGTCTTTCCATTTTCCGGCATCCAATTTTGTTAGCACATCGGAGTTGGTATTTACTACGGGGTAATCCACACCTGTTGTACGTAGGGTCGATTTGTCGTGTAAAAGTACTATTCTACCATCTGCTGTGGGATACACATCAATTTCAACAGCATCTGCTCCCTCTTCCCAGGCTCTGACAGCAGCTTCTACGGTGTTCTCGGGGAAAGAATACGAAGATCCCCGGTGCCCAATGATCATTGCATTTTGACAAAACGCCATAGCGGACGTTAATATAAAAAATAAAATATACACAATCTTGTTCTGATAGGCCATATCACGGTTCAATGATAGATTAAGAGATCCGGCTAAAGTAATAAAATTTTGATATCTGGTTTCAAGTATGATCGATAATATACAGATCCGACCTGGCATTTTGAACTTTTGTCTGGTTGCTATGGTTGTATGTTTATACACGAGACCTATCCGACACGTCTTATTTTCTGGCGTAGATTCCATACGCAATATTTGATACGATAATTTATGGTGGCGTGCATTCAACGAAGAAACCTGGAATCTAAATAGTACAGTCCACCTGAGAACATTAAATCACGAAATAATGATACCAATAGAAGAGAAACAAGATTATATTGAAAAGGCCATTGACATTGCCAAATCAAAAGGATTTAAGGAGTTCAAAGCCAGTTTGGACAACTTTGAAGAACCCAAGTCATTTACTAAAGTTTCCTCCCAGAAGGAGATCCTGCCTGATTTCACAGCAAGGCGAGCGGGCAAAAAGTATTATTTTGACATTGCTTTAAAAACCGAAAATATCCAACCCTTAATTTCCAAATGGAAGTTGCTGAGTCAGTTGGCGGATATGAAAAATGGTGAATTGATTTTATTTGCTCCACGTGGTCACAAAGCTTTCGCCGATCGAATAACCAAATTATACAAAGTGAATGCCCAGATTGAAGCTTTGAAATAACCAGCACTGCTCCATGCATCTCCTGCTGCGGTCATTGTGGACTTGCTCCGCAATCTCATACGATCCCATACACTGCCAGGCACATACGCCCCTCTGTCATTAGGGACTTCCTCCAAATCTTCATTGTATTACCCTGGCTATATCAGAAAAG
Organism: uncultured Saprospiraceae bacterium; assembly: GCA_964426625.1. Classification (GTDB taxonomy): domain Bacteria; phylum Bacteroidota; class Bacteroidia; order Chitinophagales; family Saprospiraceae; genus Membranihabitans. The sequence goes on from CAYRRD010000013.1 coordinate 47,656, forward strand.
CGAAACTTTTTCGTCGGAGCTGAGGATCCAACATCGCAGCGGGTCTCTGCTTTTAATCATTGTGGAAATGTCGATCTATTAATACCTCTGCATAGCGTCTGAACAAAAGGGGAATCTCAGGGCCATAACTGAATAATGCTTCCGTCACAGAGTGCCCTGGTACGAAGGTGAAATAATCAATTTCGATGGTATTCAGCAAATTAGGATTTTCCTGAAAGTACTTTGAGTTTATCCGATCACGAAAATCGATGGTATATGGATCCAGGGTCTTTTGAAAACCCTCAGTAAATTGTAGGGAAGGTAGTGCAATTAACTCATGAAAATATGCCAGTAAATGGATGTTGAGATCGAAAAGCCTATCCCATTTTTGATGGAATATTTCCAATAAATCATCTATGTAATAGGCATAGTAAGGATACTTCCCAAATTCACTTTGCAATCGTTGTTTTAGCGGTTTCAACCAATCATTTTCATAAGAAATACGAACTTCCCGGATCGATTGAGATGTATTTTTACCCTTAAATAGGGGAACGATTAAATACTGTTGGCCATGGTTACTTTGGATAATACATTTATTGCGAAAACTTCCTTTGTTGTAGTTTTCCCACTGCTCAATGATGACTGAATCGAAAATCCAATTCAATGTTAAATAGTATACGGATGGTAGAAAATGTATCTCGATCAGTGCAGAAAAATTTTTGTGTTCAGCCGTATGAAGCATGACTAAGCAATTGAATATTCAAAATTAATGGAATTCAGCCTTAAACACAATCTTATCCCAGGCTATGGTTCCGGTATCCAGAGACAAACTACCCATTGTCCTATACGGACAGGTTTCCACGCCAACCACAAAATTGATTCAATTTGAAAGGACTCCTTTGTATCTGGGAAAGCACCGATCTATAAAATTTGAAATCTGACTATTCTCGGAATAGATTTTCGCATTTTTTTATTCAAAATACGATCAATGTATGGCGATATAATAGCACCATTCGACTTCTATCCCTGGAGATAGTTTAGATTGCTTACCGGAGGCTATACCAATCGGAAAGGATAGGCATTGCGTTCGATAACACGTTCCGCGATGGTGTTTCGCAGTTGACTAACGTTTTGCAGGGGATAATTGGTGAATCGTTTAATCCCCATATTAAATGTCTTGAGAAGATCACCTGTCGAAATAGCGGCTATGGCGTCTGAAGTATTTTTTCTCATCCTGTGGTTTGCATCATTGATATATACCCGCAACATCGATTCATAGATTTCCAAATCGGGTCTTTCGTGTAATTTCATTTGTGAAATTCGGATAAACATAGCTTCGGCCAGGTAAATATCCATCAGCATATCTGCAGCACTCAAAAGCAACTGCTGTTCGTTCTCCAGATTTATTTCTCCATCCATTTGTTTTTTCATGGCAGCTCCTGTCACCATTAGGAACAACTTCTTAAACTGTTTGATGGCATGAAATTCTTCCCCCAGATACCCTCTGCGCTCGGTCGGTGTTCCAAATGTGGCCAGTTCCTTTTGTACAGCCCATGCTGGTCCTGTAAGATCAAACTCATTTTTCTGTGCCTTTCGCAAGAGCATATTCACACACAACAATCTGTTGATTTCATTGGTGCCTTCAAAAATGCGATTTATCCGGGAATCCCGGTAAGCTCGTGCCACGGGTGTTTCTTCAGAAAATCCCATCCCACCATAAATCTGCACTGCTTCATCGACGACAAAATCGAGGATTTCGCTCCCTTTCACTTTGAGAATGGCGCACTCAATGGAGTATTCCTCAGCGGCCAGTAGTTTTGCTTCCGCATATGTTTCACCATTGGAAATTAATTCCATCGACTTATGATCAAGAGAGCTCGAGAGCCGATACAGGGCACTTTCTCCAGCAAAAGTCTGTATGGTCTGGTCTGCTAATTTCTGGCGAATGGCTCCGAATGACGATATCGGGACATTGAACTGGATACGTTCGTTGGCGAAATGAACAGAATAATCGATCAATTTCTTAGCACCGCCAATGCAGAGCATACCTAATTTGAGCCGCCCAATATTAAGGACTGTAAAAGCAATCAAATGTCCTTTCCCAATTTCTCCAAGGACATCGTCGACGGGAACCTTCACATTTTCGAGGAAAACCATCCTTGTCGATGATCCGTGAATTCCCATTTTCCTTTCTTCTTCACCCAGTGTAACCCCTTCTGCCCTGGCATCCACGATAAAGGCTGTAAATTTTTCCTGGTCGATTTTTGCGAATACGATAAAAATATCTGCAAACCCACTATTGGAGATCCACATTTTTTGGCCGTTCAGGATGTAGTGTGTTTTGTCGGCATCCAAAATTGCTGTGGCTTTTGCTGACAGAGCATCTGAACCGGAAGTTGGTTCCGTAAGACAATACGCAGGCTTTAAATCACCACTGATAATAGGGGCTAGGTATTTTTGTTTTTGATCCTCACTTCCAAAAAACAGTATGGGCAACATACCAATACCGGTATGCACAGAATGACTGACATTGAAAGAATGTAGCGGGCCCATCAATTCATTGATGAGAATATCTGTATTGGTCCCCATTTCCATTCCACCATAGGACTCCGGCATATGTATGCCCAGAAATCCCATTTCACCCATTTTCTTTAGTATATCCACCGTATGTTCAAAATGACCCTGATCGATGCTTTCGAGCTTAGGAATTATCTCAGAGTCAATAAAATCCGACAAGGATTCCAGAATGAGTTTTTGGTCTTCGGTAGCGTATTCTGGAAAGAAAACATTACCTATATCTTCTTGATTTACAAGAAATTCCCCTCCCTTTATAATGTTGGACATACTTATATTGTTGGTCATATTTTTGTTTTTAAAAAATGATATTTGCGGAATAAAAATACCAAAATTTGAACTAAAGTCAAATTATTGAAAATATTTATTCGTGCTTGTTTGAAAAAATATGACAAACTTATGCGTGAAGTACTCGTTGTCGATGAGCTAGTAGTTCATCAGACTCTACATGATTGGGATCCGGCAAACAACAATCAACTGGACACACTGCAGCGCATTGAGGTTCTTCGTGAAATCCTACGCACTCTGTACATTTATCTGGTACTATATAGTATACTTCCTCGTCAATAGGGGGGTTGTCTTCCAGGGCATCAACAGTTCTCCCATCTCCCAATGTGTATTCACTGCTGACGGTGGTGCCATCAGCCATACGCCATTCTACACCTGGTTCATAAATCGCATTATTGGGACATTCGGGTTCACAGGCGCCACAATTGATACATTCATCCGTTATATATATGGCCATAATTTGTCTCAAGTTTTTGTTGTATTCCTGGGTGAGAATTAGGATAACCTTATCCAGATCCTATCCCTGGCAAAAATATTGATATTCCTAAAAATAAAAAATATATTATTCAGATTTCACAGTTGTTCCATTGGCAACACGCCGCATGGTGGAATGTTCATGGGTTTAGGGTTATGATAGATTAATAACGCCATAATGCCTCTCCTGAAAAGATTTTTTCTATCTGGAAAACATATTCTTCGTTGATCGAATTTCGGCTTAGCCATATGGGTAGGGGAGGGGCCTCCTTGTCATTGGGGAGCAAAATGATGAAACAAAACATGGTTACGGTTGGATTTTCCAGCACTGGATCTGCCTCGATTTTAGTTGTTTACCCCCTCAAATGGTAAAGAATCCATGCTGGTTTGACGCGTTTAGCCGTTTTAGTGGTCTGTTTCATAAGTAATTTATACTCATGACGTGTTTTTTATTGTCGTACCGAAGAAACGAAACCGGGCATAGAACAGGCCTGCGTGAGTTTTTTGGTGATGAAGGTACGACGAAAAAGAAGCCCTCATAAGTGTGAAGAAATTATGTAACAGAGCACTGGTACGATCACCACAGCTTTTACTCCCTGATTATAAAGCAAGGAACACTGGTTGATGTACGAAACCCTCCATACATATCATGTTTTGCTTCATATATTTTGTCAGCTCTTCGTGGCACCGATATTCCATATCCCCACCTTGTCACCATCACTGCGCCTTGATCTGTCCAATAAATATATTGAAAAACATGGATAGCAATTTAGATTTCCGCTTTTCCAGGTGCCGACATAAATGTGTTCCAGTTAAAAGTGTAAAGTAAGACATGGATCAGGAAATGGTTTATTCCTCTTCACTGATTATCGTTGCGTCATCCACCAATTCATTCCCATCCCCATCTTCGTCTACAAAACCGGGAGCAGTCCCTGACGGTTTGGGAAAAACTTCATCGGTAGTTTCAAGTTTCACCGATTTCACACGATCAAAATCTCCGGCAGCAAATGCCTCTGCCTTTCTCCAGAATTCATCTTTATCATCAAAGGCGGATTTTTCTAAATTTTCTTTATCCTGGGGTCCTGATTGATAGGGAGTATCTTTGGTGACTTCATGCTTTTTGGCAGCCACCTGTGCCTCATTAAAAGTCTCTTTAAACCGAGATTTTATGGATTCCAATTTTAATCTGGCCTTATCCGCAAGACTTTGGCCCGTTTCATCTTTATCGTGAAGATAACCACGCGCTTTCTGTTGAATTTCCTCGCTTTTTTTCTCCAATTTATCACTCAGGACAATGGCACCTTCCCGTAGTCGATCCAATATATCGGCAGCTCCACTGAGGATTGATTCCCCGATGGCTTCAGTAGATTCACGAATTCTTTCTGAGCCACTGCGTATTTTCTCCTGCTCCTGTCTGATTTTTTCATTCATTTCTTCACGGATCGACTCAGCCTTGTGCCGAATATCTTCGGCTTCTGATTTCAATTCCTCTTGTATGGCAGTTTTTTCATCCTCCAGACTGGTCAAAGTTCTTTCAATCTCTTGTTCCGAATGTTTGATTTCGTCCTCTTCGAGTTCTTTGCGAAAAGCTGCAGCTCGCTGTCGAAGACGCTCCATACGCTCATCAGCACGGTTTGTGGCCTGGTCAAATTTATCATGAATTTCCGAGCCAAATTCGTCAGACTTTTCCTTGATATCTGAGCGCCAGTTTTTGTATTTATCGATTAGTTCTTCAATGGCATGTTCCGTTTTGTCGGCATATTTTTCGACACTTTTACGACTGGCTTCATAAAGTTCACTTCCTTTTTCTTTGACGGATTCCATAAACTCATCAGATTTGTCTGATGCGGTTCGACCTACAGAACGAACGGTGGATTTGGCACCGAATAATAGTTTTTTGATGTCACTAAATAGGCTCATAGTCTAGGATTTGTATTATTTCATACAATATAGGTATTTCATACATATTGTGGGAGGGTCGAATAGATTTTATTCAATTCAACATAATATTAATTATAGGAATTTCTTCTGACTGCTAAAGATCAGAATTTATGAACCAAATACAATGGATGATCAGGGCGCTATATCCCTGATTTGCCATTGTCGATTACGCATATTGCAGGTATTCCTATATCGATGGTGATTGTACGATAACTGGTGAGGGAACGATAAAATATACGCACGTCTCTGGTAGACTGACGATCACCTAGGTTTGGGTACGCATGATGGATTAAAATGGATATCCGATAGCCAGATTCACTACAGGTTTGTCAAATGCCCAAACCCACCGATCTGCCTCAGGTTTTGAAGGATCACGCAATGCTACGCCCAAATCCGCTCTGATGACGAAACTTTGTACATCGACCCGCAATCCAAACCCCGTCCCTATGCCTAGTTCACGAACGAAATCCGAAGAGAACTCCCCCCCCTGGCGCAATGGATTGTATTTTGACAACCACACGTTACCAGCATCCAGAAATACAGCGCCAAACAAGTAGCTCATTATAGGAAAACGGTACTCCACATTGGCTTCTAAGCGGATATTTCCGGTTTGATCAAAGCGTGCATGTGCTTCATCTGCCTCATCCGTTCTGTAACTTCCCGGCCCCAATTGCCGTATATCAAAAGCCCGAATGCTATAAGGTCCCCCAGCGTAAAATTGTTTGCTGTACGGTAATACCTCTGAATTGCCATATGGATGTCCATACCCCCCCATGATCCGTGTAGCTAACTTCTGATTGCGCCCGAGGTTAATGTGATACCTTACATCGATCACGATTTTGGCATATTGCGCATATTCCAATCCGAGAAATGTCCTGGGCAGAGTTTCCTGACCTCCAGTTATCAGACTCAATAAGTTTCCCGCTAAATCAACATTGGAATTGAGGAAAAATTGATGTTTCTGATCCTGGTCGACCATTCCATTATACGTGTAATCATAAATAAGTCCGGATATAAACCTTTGATCAAAACTGCTTTCCAAAAACGGATTTTTATCCAGAATTGATTCAAATTCAAGGGAGCTTTTGAGAAGATTCAGATAAGATGTAGTCAATGGATTAAGCTGATGTGTGATAAAACGATTCTCACTCCAATGAAAACCATAGCTAGCCGAAACTGAGGACATGGTAAATAGACTGGAACGGGAAACATACTCTCCACCCAGACTAATCCGGGTTTTGGGTATCGAATAGTCAAACCAATTATTGATTACCTGAAAGGGCAACAATACCCGAGGGAAAACGAGACTCGTTTCCAGACTCAATTGGGTGCTATTGCGTCCTGCAATACGGCTTCTTTGGATTTGAGTTTCATACCCTGCATTGGCTGTTATATCGAGGATTTCACCTCCCTCGAATAAGTTTCTGTTTGAATATGTGATGGCCAGACTGGGGCCAGCAAAACTGTTTGATTTGGTTACAGCCTGCAATTCTGCTCTTACCGCTCTCCTGTTTAACGGTGAAAGATATATGTTCGCAATCAGTGATCCAACGGTGTCAGAATGTGTAGTATCCCTTTCATGGTACCGGATATTTACAAATTTGTAAACTCCTGTTGACCCGATTCTACGACTGGTATTGCTGGATAAGTAGGCATTGTAATACTCTCCCGATTGAATTCGAATAAGTGGATCCAGCTTTTCAGGCTTAAAATAGAGTTCTTCCTGAATATATTTTTTGCCACGGTATTCCACCGTATCGATTCGTGAACTATCCCGGGGTAGCGTATAATTTGGAAACACGCGTACCTCGTCGATACGGTAAGGGATTCTTGACCTACGAGGAACATCATCCTTCACTTTTAGATACAAATCAAATTCTTTGCCTTCGTACACATTGGTATCCACCTCGAACTCCAAAAAATTTTGATTGAAATTGTAATAACCCTTTCGCTTCAAATATTGGTCTATCAGTTCCCGCTCCAACTTAATTCGATCCAGGTCAAACCGATCACCAGGTTCCAGGATATTTGATTGAGCAAGGTAGTTTTCCAATTCATAGTAAATTTGTTGTGAATCCCTATCCAGGTGGTAAGCGCCAATACTGTAGAATCCCGGCACTATCAACTGATATTTAATAGAGGCTGTTTTGGATTTTTCCTTTCGCTCAATTGAGCTTTCAATATAGTTGGAAAAATGTCCCCTGTTCTCAAGTCTGTTGTGCATCAATTGTATTGTCGATTCAATATCCACATTCTCCAGATACACAGGCTCCTCACCCAACTTTCGATTCAGGAACCGATAGATCCAACCAGAATCCTGTTGTGCTTTATAATAGAAATGAAGGCCAGGTCTTATACCCAGAATTTTGGTATTTGGGGCAGGATATTCAAGACTCTCAAGCACATACCGGAGGTCTTTAATATTCTCTATTTCTGCTGTTTGCTCTATGACTATCTTTGAACCATCATACAAAAGCTTATCCTCAGGAACAAACTTTCGTACACCACAACCTGACAGGATTATAACGGTCACCACTATTTTGAGTAGTTGCTTTGAGAATCCCTCCACCTTTCTTTTTTTAATCAGTATCCGAGGCATTCTGTAGATTTTGTTCCTTTAAGTTTGAGCGCCATAACTCATGAAACTTATTGAATTCTTTGGTGAATATCAATGCCAATCCACTAACTATAGTCTGGCCGTCAATCACATTTGCATATATATTTTTTCTAAAGCCTTTAAGCCGTAGCTGGCCATTTTCGGTTATCAGATATTCCACACTAACATTCCCGATCAATGGATTTTCTTGCTGGCTATTGTTCTCAAGACCTGCGAGATTTATTTCACTGCCTACCTGTACAATCAACCGGTCATTGAGAAAATTCTTTTGAGCTGCAATATCCAACTCAGTCCTTGTCTGGGGTGTTTCTCCCTCGTAATCTGTATAGCTATCCAGTCCAAAATTTAATTCAAATCCGGTATCACCCAGTAAACGATCTGAAAAAATATTCAATTGGTCTGCGAGTGCCTGATTCAGATTGTCCCTGGCCACATTGACAATTCCTCCCTCGCTCCCATCACTACCGGAAGAGGGGTAAAATCTGTTGAGAACCAACAAGGAAAATACATGTTTGTTGACTTCCTGATCTTGTTGGTTGAGTCGTTGAATTTGTCCATAAACCTGACCACCTAATTCACCTTGTGCGTCTTCGGGCATATCGAGCTCAAAAGAAAGTTGGGGCTCAGTGAGTTGTCCATCCACATTGAGATATACAAGGAAAGGCAATCTGCGACGAAATCTGTTTTGCACCGAAATATCTTCAGAAGATGTCTGTCCCGCCATCAACGACGCAGGAGATGTTTCAATTCGATAAATGGCTCGAATATCAATTTCTGCATCAAATGGGTCACCGGACCAATACACTGAACTTCCACGTGCAATATCAAACCGGCGATTAACCAGATTGTACAGGTTCATTTCATAATGGCCAGACTGGAGTGTATACAATCCAGTCAATGACAATTGTCCGGACCGGTCGATTCGAAAGTCCAAATCACCATCACCACTTATCTCGAAGTGATCACCAGTGGCTTCACTAATAATAACCCGGAATGAAGCTTCATTCCTTACTTTGATCAGGGCATTGATTTCATAACCTTTGATCGTAAATGTTTGCGACGTGGATTCTTCATCATTCGAAAGATCAGGATTATTCTTATTCACAAATGTGACGATCCCTTCCCTGCTTTGAAGATTAACCTGACCCTGCGGCATTAAGTAAGTTACATGTGTCCCCTGCCCCACTTCTATTTCCACTTCCAAAACGGGAATCTCAAGATTCCCGGTCAGGTGTGCTGAAGCATCCAGGCGAGCAGATCCAAAATAGGGTTGGTTTTCCGTTTCCGATGAATTGAGAACCTGAAAATTTTCAGCCTCCATCGTGAGGTTAAATTCAGGATTGAATAGATTGGAAGTATTGATCGTGCCATCCAATACAAATTGGTTTTCCTCCCCATCCATTACGGTAAAGTTCTGGAAGAGTATCCCGTCATTGTTAAATTGAATAGCCTGAGAACCCAGTACAAAATCCGTATTTAAAGCTACAGGTGTCGTTTTAGCCTGATGAAATAATAATTGACCATCATAGGTCAGATCAGACAGCATACCCCGAACCGCTCCTACTCCCGATATATAGCCTTCAGAGTTTTTTATAGTGCCGTCGGAAAAATACTCCAGTGCTGTCATGGCCATCGTGTCTATCCGAAAATCCAGAACTAGTTCAGCATCTTCTTCCAATACATGATACGCCCCTTCTAAGTCCAGGTCTATGGCCGGTCCTGTTATTTGCATTTCGATGGCGTAGTTTTGAGCATCCTCGGTCTCTCCGCTCAATTCCAATAAACCCATATCCAATTGCATGAGCTGAAAAGAATCGACTATGAGATCGGCCCGTAACCCTGCATTTCCCAGTGGTTCTTGTACCGTTATTTTTCCATCCAAAATTCCCGCAGCAATCAAGGTATCTGGATTGAAGTAACTCAGTAAGTTATCTATTCTAAATTTCTCAAAATGAATGATTAAGTCGCTCTGGCCCGGGTTGTCGTCTATAGAAAATATTTGATCGCCCCGCGTGATATTCACGTTTTCAAATCTAATTTTATCTTCACTCAATATGATCTGGTTGTTGACCGGGACGTGCCATGTATTCCCGTCAAATACCAATACAGATGGGTCAAATTGGATCCTTATACTATCCTCGGACCGGCGGGTTTCAGTTTTAAAATTTAACAATGCCCTATTCTGGTACTCAGAAAGAAACTGCGTTTGCAAAATCCGATCTTCGATCTTGTTGGTTAATTGAGTTCGATGGATTGTAACAGGTCCTCCTCTAAACCCTTGTAAAGAAAGATCAGAAGCGAATATATCAGGATCTGATCGGGCTGATATCAACAGACTATCAAGCTCCATACTATTATACTTCAGATACGGTGCAACTAAATAAGCCTGAAGTAATTCTTCGTCCTCCTTAAAGTCCACAAGGATTTGAATAGAATCCATTTCTTCCAAACCAGGCAGAAGAACTTCTCTCAGCAAGGGATCTTGTCGTATACTCGCAGCCATATAAACATGCACGGGATCGACATTTGTGCCGTCGGTTTCCGTTGAATCGATTAAATGTCTCTGTATTTGCGATGACACAGCCTGGAACAACCCAACGGGCGAAGTATTTGACTGAAGCCTTAAGTCCATAATTCTGCTGGTCAACTTGCCATCAGTGGTGTCTGGTGTTACCCGGGCTTCTATATCGAAATTTCCAATGGGGATCGTATTCTTACCAGTAATAATCTGGCCGTTCCTCACCGAAGCTTCCAAAGCAAAATCTGAAGGTAAACCCTCGAATCGGGTATGAAATTCCAATCCCACCCTCGTGTGGTTTTCTACCATACCCAAAGCCTCCAGATTGGCATCCTCGATATTCAAATTTAAATCAGCTAATGTTTTGGTAGAATCCAGGTTCACATAACCATCCACCTCTATTTGCAAATTGGTGTCAGAGTAATTCAGGTAAATATCACCCTGGCCATGGACAAAATCACCCTTCAATTTCAGGTCCCGAATCGGATATTCTTTCCATTGAAAATCTTCTACAACCGCCTCCATGTTTCCTGTCACGTCATAAATATCTTTTCCCGACAAATGGGCCGATGCATTCAGCGTTAATGACCCTAAATCCGGAGATTGAAACAAGCTATCCAATTGCACTTCGATCATCTTGGTTTCAATTGCCAACACCAGAGAGTCCATGTCCATTATATGAGCCGCCATTTGTACCCTGCCCAGGTCACTGACCAGCTCCATATCACTTTGGAATGCATCCATACCTCCAGACATTGATGCGGTGATGCGAATTTGATCCGGTAATCTTAGGCCCAGACTATCCTCACTGATAAAATGGTTGAGGTCATTCCGGGTAGTTGATAAGATAATTCGGGGAAATTCCACGGCGATTTGTTTCGGATGCAGAATCTCATAAATATTTCCGAGAGTAAAAAGAGAGGTATTTCCACCCCAGTTGATTAAAAATTCTTCCACACGAGCTTTAGCCAGACTGCCGGAGGTAGACAAATGTCCTCGAAGCGGTGCCGTGCTGATGGTAAGAAAATAGGGATCCTCTGTAAGTTCTGGGAGGAGTTTGGTCAGTTGGTTTGCTTCGATATCGAATTCAGATATGTCAAGTTCGAAATAGATTTCAGAAGACAATTCCATAAGGTCGACTAAAGATGGATATTCTAAGCCAAGATCAGCACGGATCCGACTGTTCATAGCGTTCATATCCATATTGAAAAGCTGGAGCATTTGTTCATCAGCGGTCCACGCAAAACTGATTCTCTCAACTTCAATTCCCGATTTTTCTTTAAAGCTCAACAAATTCAGTTTGCCCCTCGTTTCCTTATCAGTCAGAACGAAATCTGTACCCTGAAAAATGAAATCCGAGAAATGGATGTCCCCCGGATTGAGTTGTCCGGGAAGGGATTGGGCAGCTTCTTCCTTTACGCTGATCGAGTTTTCATTGAGATCAATATTTTGAAAGCTTATATTCCAGTCCGGCCAAACCACCCTTATATCGGTTTCGGCTACATTTGATTCTGATTTCCCCGATTCATGAAAAATTTCTTTCAATTCAACCTCTATGGAAGAATTGTGAAGTTTCAATTCCCGGACATCCATGGTGCGGGCATCAAGATCGACCATGGGAGCATTCAGGCCAAATTCCTGAATTTGAAGGTGTGCCTGAAGTCCATCCGGTATAGAGTGGTAATTTAAAATGATATCGGAAAGTTGAGCATCGTGTATGGACAATATCGGCATTGGTACAGCCGTGGCATCCTGAGTAGGCGGGAGGGGTTTTCCCAGGTAGTATACTATGAATGATTTCTCCAGTTTGACCTTTGTTATTTCAAATTTCATCCTTTCCAGATCGGTCAGTCCCATATTGACTAGCAAGGATTCTATACTTACCCTGGTATCCAAATCAATCTCTTCATCGATATACTGGACGTTCACATCCTCCAGGATGAGATTATCCAGAGAGAATTCAAATGCAGAGGATTGAATGTCGTCCGTTTCTCTGGTTACATCTTCAGAAGACGAAAATGCATCGAGTAAAAACTGATAATTGAATTCTTCTCCCGAAGATCGGCGGATATTGGCCTCAACACCTTCCCAGCGAACTTCTTCAATGTGAATATTTTTGTCAGTCAGTATGGGCCACAAGGGTAAATCAACACTGAGGTAACGGGAATAAAACAAGGTGTCCTGTTTCAAGTCCTCGATAAATAATTGTTCAAGTACTATATTGCCGGAAAAAGAAATATAGATTCGATCCAGTAGGATATGGGTATTCGTTTTTTCTTGTAAATAGGTGATCGCACGATCTTTGATTATCCCCTGACCCCATGGACTCCGAATAAACAATAAAATAAGAAGCAACAGAACAACAAAACCAGCAAGAACTTTGACCAAAAGTGTTAGGATTCTCAAATTATATTCGGTTTTGGTTCAAGGTCAATTAGGTTAAATGGCGACAATCAGCCATTTTGATAGATTATCACGGATCTTTTGAGGTTTGCTTAAACAATCCGATTCCTTCCCGCAAAACAATTTAGTTCCAAAAAACAACGTGAGTCAAGCCACCTTTAGGTGACCCAGGGAACTGCAAAATTTTCATCGATCCTGTTGTAGTCATGCCTGCTTATTCATTCCTGATCCCATATCATTTTATCGTACTCGATGGAGTCATAACAAATCGCGATTCCCGATCCGATCTACTCCACACCTTACTCAATTAACGTCCCATCGCCCATGCCTATTACCACCTTTGTTAATCTTCAGGGAATTTACTCATTATTCGTCTATTTTCCCCCCCTCATTTTCCCAAAACAAAATATTTTTCAAAAAATATACAGGATATGTAGCTCCTTATATCTTATATTATTATCTTTATATCGCAATTCCACATTGAAAATAAGATAATATGAAAACCGAAGTTGAAACAAAGTCATCCACCATACCCAAAATGGAGGTCATTTCTTCAGGCGATTTCCTGAAAGTTTTGCAAGTCACTGGAGAAGCAGGAATGTCTATGCCCTTACATTATTGTACCCACGAGGCATGCGTCGTAGTTGAAAAAGGTAAATCTGTCCTTCATTTGGAAAATCAGAATCTTCCCCTCCAAACCGGGGATTCTTACGTGATACCTTCCGGACTTCCCCATAACCTGGAAATGCTGGAAGAGTTCAAAGCTAAGGTGATCATGGCCCGGGAATCCGAGATCAAATTTTGTTCCTGATCGTTCTTATTAATCGATTTCGTTGAAGATATAATTTTCATGTCCACACTTAAAGGAACTTTTGTCTGGGAGGCAACCATTGCCTAATTTTTCCTCAATTTTGCGGCAATCGTTTCAAATTCAAATTATTTATTTGAATATTACAGCCTTAATCAAAACAGTGTAAAATCAGACATGAAAAAAGTGATTACATTCGGTGAAATTATGCTTCGTTTAAGCCCTCCTGGCTTCTTACGATTCTCACAGGCCAGTTCTTTTGAGGTGGTTTATGGGGGAGGTGAATCCAACGTGGCTGTGTCTTTGGCCAATTATGGAATTCCAGTGGAATTTGTCAGCAGAATCCCCAGTAACGATATTGGAGATTGTGCCATAGCCGAATTGCGTAAAAAAAACGTGGGTACGAGGTTTATCGCCCGTGGAGGGGATAGATTGGGTATTTATTTCCTGGAAATGGGTGCAGTATCCAGAGGAAGTAAAGTGGTATATGACAGAAGTCATTCTGCTATTGCAGAGATTCAACCCGGTACGATTGACTGGGAGGAAGTTTTTCAGGATGCTCAATGGTTTCACTGGACGGGCATCACTCCGGCTATTTCTCAATCCGCAGCAGATGTTTGCCTGGAAGCGATCAAAGCAGCCAATGAGCTTGGGATCACGGTATCCACTGATCTCAATTATCGAAAAAACCTATGGAACTACGGCAAAAAAAGCCACGAGATTATGCCGGACTTAGTCGCCGGCTGTGACATCATTCTGGGTAACGAGGAAGATGCTGAAAAACACTTCGATATCCATCCCGAAGGGGTGGACGTTTCTAAGGGGCACACCATCGATGCGAATGCATATATATCAGTGTGCCAGCAATTGATGCAACGTTTCCCCCGAACAAAAAAAGTTATCATCACTTTGCGTGGTTCTTTGAGCGCATCCCACAATACATGGTCGGGTGTTCTGTACGATGGTGAGAAATTGTACAAGGGGCCTGATTTTGACATTACCCATATCGTAGATCGCGTTGGGGGCGGAGACAGCTTCATGGGTGGTTTGATTTATGGGTTAATCCATTATAAAGAGGACCTTCAAAGTGCACTAAACTTTGCCGTATCTGCATCTGCACTGAAACACACCATTTTTGGTGATGCCAATTTGGCCACCGTATCAGAAGTAGAGAAGTTAATGGGAGGTGATGCCAGCGGCCGGGTAAGTCGATAAACATTCATAACTTATAAAAATAAAAATCAACGAATGGCAAAGTTTCCACGAACAGAAGTCATACAAACCATACTGGAACAGCGATTGGTACCGTTGTTTTATCATCCTGAAGTCAGTGTCGGAAAAGAAATCCTCAAAGCTTGCTACGACGGTGGCGCCAGACTGATGGAATTTACAAATCGCGGTGATTTTGCCCAGGAAGTGTTTGCCGAACTGAACAGGTATGTGCTGAAGGAATTACCGGAAATGGTTCTTGGTGTAGGTTCCGTGAATGATGCACCTACAGCAGCACTTTATATGCAACTGGGAGCCAATTTTATCGTAGCAGCTTCATTCAGGGAAGAAATCGCTCGAATCTGCAATCGTCGAAAGGTTCTGTACGTCCCAGGATGTGGTTCTCTCACCGAAATTGGTAACGCGGAGGAAATGGGTTGTGAATTTGTAAAATTATTCCCCGGAAGTGTTTATGGACCTGGATTTGTAAAAGCGATAAAAGGCCCCAGTCCCTGGACCAGAATTATGCCAACGGGCGGGGTTTCCACGGAAGAGTCCAACCTCAGAGGATGGTTCGATGCCGGGGTGTCTGCTGTAGGTATGGGGTCCCAAATGATTTCAAAAGAAATAATTTCCGGGCGAGACTGGTCAGCACTGAGTGACCGCGTTCGGAGCACTCTTGAATTGATCGCAAAATTACCCTAGAAACAAATTGTATCACATGATTTGAATAGCCTGGAGATATGAAAATCCTCAATCAGACTCAAATGAAATGGTTGGATCAACAAACCATGATTGATCAACGAATTTCGTCGTTTGAATTGATGGATAGAGCTGTTCATGAATTATACAATTTTATTCACCATTTCAAATGGTTTGATCCACTTACACCAGTATATGTATTTGCAGGGTCGGGTAACAATGGTGGGGATGGTCTTGGCCTGGCACGATTGCTGGGTGATGAAGGTGTGGAGGTCAAAGTTTTTATTTGTGAATATGGACAGCCCACCCCGGATAATCTTCACATGCGTCGGAATCTACCTGTGCGCAAATATCTGACCCTGCACCAACTTGAATCCAATAGCGATTTTCCCACTTTTGAGTCTGGGGGAATTATTATCGATGCTCTGTTTGGTTCCGGGATCAATAGACCTATCGGAGAATTGTGGAAGGAGTTGGTTGACCATATTAATGCTGTGGATCATTGTAAGGTCATCAGCATTGATATTCCCTCTGGTTTACATCCTGATCATTATGATCGGGATTGGCCTGTTATCCGGGCAGATGTTACCCTAACGATCGGACAACCTAAGTTTACTTTTTTCTTTCCAGAACTTGAAGATATTGTAGGAGATTGGAAAATTATTGACATCCAGCATTCCATCGAGGCCAGGGAAAAGTGCGATACAAACTACTTATTTATCGACACTGATTATGTAAGGACACGATTACCTTTAAAACGAAAAAAGTTCTCCCACAAAGGAACATATGGGCATGCATTATTGATCAATGGCTCGTATGGCAAAATGGGTGCTGCGATTCTCGCTGCCAAAGCTTGTCTTCGAAGTGGTGTCGGATTGTTGACGTGCCATGTACCCAGGATTGGCTATCCTATCATGCAGGTGTCAGTACCGGAATCTATGGTTTCGGTAGATCAGCATGAATTTTACTTCCACACAAGGTTGGAAATCGATAAATATGATGCGATAGGAATCGGTTCGGGGATCGATAATGGTCGAGGGGTTTGTGATGCGTTATTACATATTATTGAGAAGACACGGGTACCACTGGTTATGGATGCGGATGCACTGAATATTATAGCTCGATACCCCGACTGGCTGACACAACTCCCCACAGGTACCATTCTTACTCCCCATCCTGGTGAATTCAAAAGGTTGTTTGGGGGCTGGGGAAATGATACTGAAAAACTCTCCCGGCAATTGGAATTGTCAGTTCAATACGGACTCTATATCGTTCTGAAGGGAGCACACACCTCAATATCCACACCAGATGGGATGCTTTTTTTCAATTCCACCGGAAATCCTGGCATGGCTACAGCTGGAAGTGGGGATACGCTTACCGGTATTATTACCTCATTGTGTGCTCAGGGATTGGGCTCACGAAATGCAGCGATCCTGGGGACCTTCATTCATGGGCTCGCCGGAGATCTTGCTGTAAAGGATCAAAGCCCCATCTCTCTGATCAGCTCCGATATTACCAAATATCTTGGACAGGCTTTTAGGCAAGTCTATGGGATCTGACTCGAGATATTTCCAGGAATTGCAGTTGAATCCCATGGAAATATCATTACCGAATCTACATAATCGACAAAAAGAATTGAACCAACCTGAAGAAATGAAATTCCTGGTTTGGCGTCCATCTCGAATCAATCCGAAGCTTGCTGCTTTTATGAATCAGTTTCCCCCTACTTTCTTATAAACAAAAATACCTCACAAATAACCAAGGTATCGATTTCCCCTTACCTAAAAAGGTATATCAAAAAACCCCTTATAACATACCTTCATGCAAAGAATTAGCAAAAGTAGCATAATGCTTTGTTTTACATCAGTATGTGATTCAAATCAACTATATTCTTACGACCAATAAGCGAGGTTGAATTGAGCGATTAAGGCCCGGTTATGGAATAGTCTTTGATCAGATTTGGTTTCTTCCCACAGCATTGAGATCCTCGAACGCTTTGGTTAGTCGCGCTCTAAATGTATCCTCTCCTGCCCTAAGCCATTTTCTTGGATCGTAATATTTTTTGTTTGGAACATCATCACCTTCTGGGTTACCGATTTGACCTTGAAGGTAGCCACGGTTTTTGGCTTCATAAGCCCGGACACCATCCCAAAAAGCCCATTGCTGGTCGGTGTCTATATTCATTTTTATGGCCCCATAGCTGATAGCCTCCCTGATATCTTCCAATGCAGAACCACTTCCACCATGAAAAACAAAATGGATGGGTTCCTCCTCCTGAAGATTGAATTTTTCTCTGACGTGATCCTGGGAATTCTTAAGGATGATCGGTCTCAATTCCACATTTCCAGGTTTGTAAACACCATGGACATTACCGAAGGCCGCTGCTATGGTGAAGCGGGGAGATACCTTCATGAGTTGTTCGTAGGCATAAGCTACTTCTTCTGGTTGGGTGTACAATCTGGCACTGTCTACGTCGGTATTGTCCACACCATCTTCTTCCCCTCCGGTTACGCCCAGTTCAATTTCGATCGACATACCGATTTTGTTCAAGCGTTCAAAATAGGCTTTGGACGTTGCCACATTTTCTTCCAACGGTTCCTCCGACAAATCCAGCATATGGGAACTAAACAATGGCTGACCTTTTTCCGCATAGTATTTTTCGCCTATATCGATGAGACCATCTACCCAGGGCAATATATTCTTTGCGCAGTGGTCTGTATGTAAAACTACGGTAATTCCATAGTGTTTTGCCAATAAATGAACATGAGTGGCAGCAGCTACAGCGCCATATATGCTTGCTTTGTAGGTTTTGTTATCGAGTCCGGACCCAGCGTAAAATGCGGCTCCTCCGTTGGAAAGTTGAATAATGACAGGGGAATTGAGGTCCCGGGCTGTCTCCATAACTCCATTGATGGAGTTGGTTCCTACGACGTTGACGGCAGGAAGTGCATAGTTATTGGCACTGGCATCATTGTAAAGCTCAGTGAGTTCGTCTCCAAAGAGAACTCCAGTTCTAAATTTTGTATGTGACATTTCTTGTTAGATATTTAATGGTGTCAAATGATCCCTTTTTCCACGAGATAGGATTCGGCATCCAGGGCCGCCATACATCCGGTACCCGCTGCAGTAACTGCTTGCCTGTACTTTTTATCCTGGGCATCTCCGCTGGCAAACACACCCGGAATATTGGTTTCAGTGGATTTGGGTTTTGTAATGATATAGCCTGTTTCGTCCAATTCCAGGGAGTTCTGGAATATCTCTGTATTGGGTTTGTGCCCGATTGCTACGAAAAATCCTGTAACATCCAGATCTGCGATTTCTCGGGTTTGATTATTGATGACCCGGATACCATCAACAGTTCCATTTCCTATAATTTCCGATACCTCTGTGTTCCAATGAATTTTGATATTGGGTGTATTCATTACCCTTTCCTGCATAATTTTGGATGCTCGCATCTGGTCCCTTCTTACAAGTAAGTGCACTTCTGGTGCCAATTTGGACAGATAGGTCGCTTCCTCCGCTGCAGTATCACCACCGCCTACTACGGCTACCTTCTGGCCTTTGAAGAAAAACCCATCACACACCGCACAGGCAGAGACACCCTTGTTCATGAATTTTTTTTCGGAAGGTAAACCCAGCCATTTGGCACTAGCGCCGGTAGCAATAATCACGGTATGGGCCTGCACTTTCTCACCATTATCGAGCGTAAGTTCATGCACATCCCCGGAAAAATCTACATGGGTTACGACATTATAGAATATTTTGGTACCAAATCGTTCGGCTTGTTTACGGAAATCCTCCATCATAACTGGACCCTGTACCCCATCCGGGTAACCAGGATAGTTCTCAACGTCAGTGGTAATCATCAATTGTCCTCCTGGTTCTGCTCCTACATACATGATGGGATCCAGACTTGCTCTTGCTGCATAAATCGCTGCTGTATATCCCGCAGGACCCGAACCAATTATGATGCATTTATGAATACTCATGGCTTAACTTCTGTATTTTGAGATTGCAAAATTATAATAAATCGTGAGAATATGGGAGTTTGTCGAATAAATCCGATTTTCCGGCATGGTTAATGAATCAATTGTTATTTTCATTGTTTAGATTGAAAACGCAGTGATTGATGGAAATGTTTAAAGATGCCATAAGTATAACCTACGTTGTGGCACTTGGATTTTTGGGGCTTTGGTTTCTGCTTTCTTCCTATAGAAAGTGGAACGTGGTTATGGGTATCGGATTCTTCCTAGTACTTATGGGGAATTTTCTCTTTACCATGAGCTTCACCCTAGGACCGATAAAGTATTTTATTTTTTCTAAAAACCTCATTCTGATCAGTATTTTCGGGTTTGTTTTTATGCTTTTGCGTAATAACAAGATCGGACTCATTTTGGCTATCGCAGCAAGCATGCTGCTTAGTTTTAAGATAATGAAATTGAATCTTGAGTATGATCTGTTACCACCGAAAGTGAAAGAAAACCTGGAACTGGGAGAATTACTGATTGAAGCCCGGCCCGAGGACATTGCACGGATAGAACAGGTCCTTACGGAATATGGAGGTATGTTGACTAAAGCCTTTTATCCCAAAAGGAAAGGTACAGAGCTGGATTATTTTTACATCGTTGATATTCCCGATGATCGAGCCATAGAGAAAGAAAAACTCCTTGCGCAATTATATGACAACAACCTGATTCAGTACGGGGAATTCAATGATCATATTCAGGTTCAACCCATAGTAGCCCATCCACCAACAGGGATTGAAAAACTGGTAGGTATAAATGACCCTCTTGCCAGGGATCAATGGGCTATTTCATTTCTCCAATTGCAGGAATGGTATCGAATCCTGATCGATCATCATAAGCACGCTGTAACTACCACCACCATAGCTGTTTTGGATACCGGCGTTGACGGCGATCATGAAGATCTTGTCCATGTTATTCCATCAGATATGCAAAGTGGTGACGATCCCGTAGGACATGGCACCCATTGTGCCGGTATAATCGCAGCCGAAACCAACAATCAGCTCGGCGTGGCTTCATTGGCTTTTCATTCCAATCTCATACAAATTATGCCTATTAAAGTGCTGAATCGATTGGGATTTGGAACCCAGGTGCAGATTATCAAAGGCATGATCAAAGCAGTCGATGAAGGTGCAGGTGTACTTTCATTATCATTGGGAGGACTCAGTGATGAACCCAAACAAAAAGCCTATCGGGTGGCGGTGGAGTATGCTGAATCTGCGAACGCTGTGGTGGTCACCAGCGCTGGGAACAGCAGTACCAGCGCCCGCAGGTTTACCCCGGCCAATGTTCCGGGGGTAATATGCGTTACCGCTCTCAATCCGGAGGGTAGATTGGCCTCTTTTTCCAATTATCTCGATGGAATAGAATGGGGTATTGCGGCCCCGGGCGTAGATATTATAAGCACATATCCCGACAACCAATACAAAGCTTTATCAGGAACATCAATGGCTGCTCCTTTTGTGAGTAGCACAGTCGGCATTTTAAAAGCCTTCTCTCCTGAACTGACACCCAGAGAAATCTATAATCTGCTTCAAAGCACCAGTGCGAGCACACCGGATGGCGAAAAGTCAGGTGGGCTGATCCAACCGCATAAAGCACTTGCTTCCCTGCTATCCCAGATATAGAAATAAAAATTGTGTGTGTAACCTAGTGCTCTGTTACATAATTTCTTCACACTTATGACGGCTTCTTTTTCGCCGTACCTTCATCACCGAAAGCCTCACGTAGGCCTGTCCTATGCTCGGTTTTGTTTCTTCGGTACGACAAAAAATAATCGCGTCATTAATATTAATTGCTTATGAAACAGACCAATAGTACCCTGTTTCATAGGTTCTTCCTAATTATCAAGGTTTCTTTTTCGCCGTACTTATCACCAAAAGCCTCACGTAGGCCTGTCCTATGCTCGGTTTTGTTTCTTCGGTAC
>CAYRRD010000014.1:0-60556 GCA_964426625.1 uncultured Saprospiraceae bacterium
TGCATCCAGTCTGGTCTGTTGTCTCTTCGGATTGCCTCGGCAGATTGAGCAAGGTGCTGGATATTGGGCAGATCCAGATCCGGATCGCTAACGTCGATAAGGTCGTTGAGTTTGATAAACGCATCCCACAAATTCATCGGGGTATCGTAGGTGAGGTATTTTTGTTTCATGCGTCGCACATAGTCGTAAGTCTGGTATTGACGCATTTTTTTGTAATGTTCCCGAACAGCGGCCGTGGCGTCGCTTTGATCGTAATTCCGAAAAGTTTTTTCCTGGGTTTCCATATTAGAAGAAAATAATATATAAACAAATCGTGGCAATCAAAATGCAGAGGCTCCAGGTTTTAACGATTCTCGGATTCTTATGCTTGGTTTTTAATATGTCCGGAATCTCGCTCGGAATTTCCTGTGGCCTGCGTAAGGTAAATATAACCATAAAAATTAAAACGATAATAAAGGTTATCGCCATATGGTGCAAAAATGCGATGTCAGGAATGAAGTACAACAAAGCTCCGTATACCGGAATGTTAAGCAGCATGCCCCAGAATGCAGCACCGGCGGGTACTTTTTTCCAAATAAATCCCATCAGGAATACGGCCACTACCCCGGGTTGGATAAATCCCCAGTATAACTGGAGGAAAATATATAGTCCTCCCTCGAATTTACTGATAATGGGAGCCCATAAGCAGGCAGCAACCATGAAGACAAAAGTGGCCACACGTCCTACCTTTACCGATCTTTTGGGAGTAGCATCGGGATTGATATAAGGCTGGTAAATATCAATTGTAAATATGGTAGCAGCTGAATTGAGCAACGAGTCCAATGTGCTCATGGTGGCACCGAATAAGGCGGCAAAAAATAGACCCACCAGACCAGCAGGAAGAAGGTTTTTTATCAGAACCGGATAAGCGGCATCTCCGTCAATGATTTCACTGCCAAATAATTCAAATGCAATAATGCCCGGGAATATAATGATGATGGGCATAATGAGTTTGATACTAGCTCCGAAAAGAACCCCTTTCTGCCCTTCTATGATGCTTTTTGCTCCCAAAGTACGCTGGACGATGAATTGGTTGAGTCCGAAATAAAATAGATTGGGAATCCACATGCCTCCGACAAAGACCGCCAGCCAGGGCAGGGTGGGGTGGTCCAGAGGCAGTACGGTATGTAATCGTCCATCGGATAATTCAACAAAATTGTTCCATCCGCCCACTTCTTTCATCCCAAGATAAGTCATTAATATTCCCCCTAGTAGAAGAAATGAACCCTGTATCAAATCAGACCATACTACTGCTCTTAGCCCACCGTAAATGGTGTATAGTCCCGCGGTTAACCCAACCAGCCAAATCCCTGTCACCAGTGAAATGTCAAAAATTTCCTTGAGCGCAAAAGCTCCGGCATACAATACGGTAGCAATCGTAATAGTCACATAGAATAACAACATAAATATTGACAGTAGTGTGCGGGTTTTTCGATCGTACCGGTATTCCAGGTACTGAGGAATGGTGAAAATGCCGGATTTCAATAATCGGGGCAACAAAAATAAGGCAACAATTACCAGCGCGAGTGCTCCGATCCATTCAAAACTGGCTACTGCCATGCCAATATCTTCCCGGAATCCTTGTCCTGCCATCCCCACAAAATGTTCGGTACTGATATTGGAGGCAATCAATGAAATACCAATCAACCACCAGGACAGCGAACGACCCGCCAGGAAATAGTCTTCAGAATTTTTTTCATGGCGGGAAACATAAAGCGATACCACGATGATGAGTAAAATAAACCCTAAGAAGGCGACGATGTCAAGTAATGTAAAATTCATATATCGGCTGATTTGAATTGAAATTCTGCTAAATGTACAGAAATTCATGAAACATATCGTTAAGATACTATCCAGGGTGAGGTGGAATTTTGCCAGTGGGGAATCTTCCCGTATGCTAATTATGCCGTCATGAAAAAAATCAATATCCAACTTTAAGGCGACCTGAACTTAAAGGTGCGTGCTTCATTTTGTCAATACTTCCCACTTATCAAACCGAGCATCAGTTTATAAGGCATAGTCTTTTATCTATTTTGCCCTGCCATTGGGCCGGTCATGTTGAAGGCACAGCTGATTATTTACCTGCCTTCATGAGAATTGGTTGTTGAAAAACCAGATTTTGGGAGGTGACTATGGGTCAGCACCCTGTGCCAACCCATTCAGGTTGGTTCGAATTGAGAAGTAGAAAAAACGGAAACAATCTTACTGATCCGCATGTGACTCCCCCCCGGATTTGTTTTTATCTAGTATTTCGATTTCAAAAATTAAATCCTGAAAGCCCTGGTCTACACCAGGAGGGGGGCTAGCACCGTATGCTTTCATGGCAGGCAGATAAAAGCGAGCATGATCTCCGACCCTGCATTTTAGCATGCATTGTTCCAGGCTGGCAGGTAACAAACCTGACAGGACTTCATAGTCGAACGGATCGGCATCCTCATCCATATTGTCTGCAAAAATGTGACCGGAGAAAGTCTGAGCCTTGAAACGGATGTTAATGATATCCCCGCTTTGAATAGCTTCCCCTTGTCCTTTCCGGATTGTTTCCATGAACACAGTGTCCGAGGTCATCGTTGCGGAGATTCCATTTTGTTTTATATACTCCCGGATCCGGGCGGGTCCCGTCTTTCGGTTGCGTTCAATTGCCCTGGGGTATTCTGCTCTCAAATCAACTCCGGCGAGACTGTCATTGGTAAATACATCCACTACCTTAAAATGTGTTACAATCTTATCCCCTTTGCTAACGTAAGCTGGGACCTGATAAAACAACCTGCGTCCCAGTAAGGTGTCCGCATCCTGGTGCAGGATTACACTGTCTCCCTTGTGCATGTATGGGTATATTTCTCCAGCCTCATAAGGATAGAACAGACCTGGCATGACCTGCTCGTATTTAGGCATGCCGTAATAGGTGTTTTCTACCAATGAATCATTGACATATTTCTTGTAGTTGAGCTTTAGCACATTTCCCACACGGACGGTGGTATCCGCTGAATTCTGATTGTATACATAGAAGATTAATCCGCTCTCCGTTTTATACCCCTTCGGTTTTTGGCAACCCCAAAGACCTATCCATGCGATAAAAATGGTTGGAATAATCCAGGAAGTATGGTTGTATTTCTTCAAATGTTCCATGTTACAATGTGCACTTGAGAGATTAGAAATAAGCCCCAAATATAAACAACGGCGATGGTCCAGGGGAAAATTTATCGCTCAAATTTTTTTACCTCTCGAGTCTTCGGCGAACCTCCGTTCTAATTTGGTGAAATTGATTTTTTTTTAATCAAATGGGCTGGCTTCGTAATAATCATGTCAATGGAAATCATTTATACTAACCAGATTGTATGCTTTCTTTGGTGGGGATCCAATGTCAATAGACCTCAGTCAAGTTGAAGTAAGCCATAGGATGAATTCAGATACTCGGGGTGATCGAAGAAGATTTTTTCAATTATCGATCTATTTACCTCTTGCCCATGGGTGAGGGAATTATTTTTGGGGTCTGCAAATTTTGATAAGCCAATGCTGGACATCAAAGACTATATCTAACGTATCCATTTTTGCGGGAAAATTCGTGTGTTGCCAAGAATTTCTGTAGATTACAGTAACAATAACTATTTACCAGGTCAGTGTATGTGGAATCAACGCATCCAAAAAATGAACAGGATACTTCGTTGGATCACCATTTTACTAACGGTAGTTTCTATAGGTTGGTTGATTTATGATATTGGATTCAAGCACCCTGAATTTCATGTACTGACAACCCTTTTTCAATTGTACCTTATCACCTTTTTACTTCATATTCTTACCATAGTACTCCGCTACATTTTTCCACGAACCCGACCGCCTCAAAAATTGTGGTTTTTTGATGTTCTGATCCTGTTATCTATGGTAGGTATTGTCATCAAATTTTCACTGGAGGGATATCGTGATATCGCTTATACCTTGCCTGCAGAAGGGATATGGATTTGGGTGATTGTTACCCTTACACTCGGATTATTTCGAGAATTGTTTACTACCAATATTCATCAGGCATTCCTGGATTTCAATCCCGCCCAATTGTTTGTGGGTAGTTACATTTTACTCATCCTTGGCGGAACATTTTTGCTTCAATTACCCAATGCCACTTACGATTCAATTAGCTGGATCGATGCTTTGTTTACGGCTACGAGCGCGGTATGTATCACCGGTATGATGGTGCTCAACCTGACCACGGATTTCACTCCATTTGGGCAAAGTTTGATCCTTTTTCTTTTTCAGGTCGGAGGTTTGGGTATCATGACTTTTACGAGTTTTTTTAGTTATTTCTTCCGGGGTCAAACCACCTACAAAAATCAATTGATGATCAGGGAAATTACCTCTTCCGGGCGATTAACCCAGGCTTACTCTATGCTCAAAACCATCTTAATCTATACACTGGGGTTTGAATTGTTGGGTACGTTGCTGATATTCTGGTCCATGGAAGGTCCGGAAACCCCTGCCAGATTATATTTTTCCTTGTACCATGCCATTTCTGCTTTTTGTAACGCGGGCTTTACAATACTGCCCCAGAGCATGTTCGATACCAATTTTCAGTTCAATTATTCCTTCCAGATCATCACTGCCTGGCTCATCATTTTCGGAGGTCTGGGTTTCCCGATCGTTTACAACTTTGTCCAGTACCTCCGATATTATTTAGTGAACCGTTATTCATCGTTAAGAGACAGAATGCCTTTTGTACATCGACCATGGATCATCAATATAAACACCCGTATCGTTTTGATTACCACAGCTATCCTGATTTTTTCAGCAGCATTGTTGTTTTATATTTTTGAATACAATCATGCCTTAAACGGTCATTCGGGATGGGGAAAAATAGTAGTTTCTTTCTTTCAAAGTGTCAACCCGCGTACTGCGGGATTTCACTCCGTCGAACCACAAACTATGCAATTGGGGACCATCATGATAATTATATTTCTGATGTGGGTGGGGGCCTCTCCGATGTCCACAGGTGGGGGGATCAAAACGACTACCCTGGCATTGGCTGTTCTCAATATCGCACATATGGTACAGGGAAAAAGCCGAATCGAAGTTTATCGACGTCAAATTTCCGATGATTCTGTGAAACGTGCCTTTGCTGTGATCTTCCTTTCTTTGCTGGTCATCGGCATAAGTACCTTGTTCCTTAGAATATTTGATCCCCAACTCGATGCTCTGGCAACCGTGTTTGAGGTATTTGCGGCTTATAGTACCGCAGGACTTTCCATGGGTATCACGGATGAGCTTTCGGATGGTAGTAAATTGATTGTAATTGGTACTATGTTTACTGGAAGGGTAACTATGTTCACCATTTTAATTGCGGTTTTCCGTAGATTTCACAATCAGAATTATCGATATCCAATGGAGGATATCATGATCAACTAAATTTCGAATATGAATTACATAGTTATCGGGCTTGGAAGCTTTGGATCGGCAATAGCCAGAAATCTTACCGGATCGGGACATGACGTGATGGGTGTAGATAAGGATGTAAACCGAATTGAGGCCCTCAAGGATCAAATGACACATGCTATTGCTGTGGATGCTACGGATGAATCCGCTGTCAGGGAATTCCCCCTTCAGGAAACCGACATGGTGATCGTGGCTATCGGGGAGAATATTGGAGCTAATATCATGGCTACGGCCATTCTTAAACAGCATAAAGCCAGGAAACTTATCAGCAGGGCGATTTCCAAGGTTCATCAAACCGTCCTGGAGGCCATGAATGTCGATGTAATCATCAACCCCGAGGAAGAAGCGGCGGAAATCTGGTCGATCAAACTTTCGATGAAAGGGGTTCATGATGTCCACTATCTTGCTGGACCTTATTATGTAATTGAAATCGAGGTTCCTGCCGGTATGGTCGATCATACTCTGGATAATTTGAAATTGTTGGAAAAATACAAAGTGCTGCTTCTGACAACCTTTACCGTACGAAAATCCACCAATCCGATGGGGATCTCGAAGCAGGATTATACGATCAACAAGATTTCAGATCCCGCCACTGTGCTTCGTGAAGGTGAAATTATGGTGGTTTACGGAAACATAAAAGATATCCGTAAGATGGTTGCTGACTTTCGCTAATACGCTAATGTGAGGAAATCTAAATAGCTATCAATGTTTCGAAATATTTATTCGACAGGTCAAGGCACAGTGATGGTGAAATAGTGACATCGGTGCAACGAAGAGCTGGCAAAAAAGATGAAGGAAAACATGATTTGTAGGTTTTCGTGCACCAGTGGTCTGTTTCCTATGTAAATTATACTAATGACAAGATTCGATTGTTTTTTGTCATACCGAAGAAACAAAACCGAGCATAGGGCAGGCCTACATGAGACCTTCGGTGATGAAGGTACGACGAAAAAGGAGCCGTCAAAAGGGTGAAGAACTTGGGAATTGGAGCAGCAGTATGATCAATCTAATCGCTCCAAAGTGAGCTGACCTGATTGTCCTTTGAGGATGAGTGTTCCATCCTTTTCTATAACCCATTCGAGGGAAGTTTCTCCCAATAAACCAAGGTATTTATTTTCTATTTGAAGTTCAGGACAAGCCATTTTAGTGGAACCTATCCTGTCAAAAGAGATGGAATTTTCTCCGATTTCTCGTATGGACCCAAAGAATTGGTTACACCCTGCGTGTCCGGATATCCTGGCTTCTTCCGTTGATATCAAAAGGGTCTGTTTGTTGAGATTCGATGTTTCAATATCCATAGCGACCAATTTCCACCTTCCGTTCAACTGATATTTGCCCAGGTACTGACCACATCCTTCCAGGTTTTGCAGATCCATCGTTGGAGTTTTTAACTCTACCTGGAGCTGTGTTGGGAAATAAAACCCTGACATATTATCCTGGCAGATACGGTGAGTGATTTTTATAGCCAGATGGTTTCCTTCCGATTGACCTCTATAGGTGGTGATCAAACCATCGTCACTAATGTCCCATTCACTGATGGGTACCTCAAATTCCACCTCTTCCTGCATCAATCCCTTAAAGTACAGCGACTGGTCTTTAATCTGGATCATCCAAAATGGTTCATTACCGGTCCCCTTGTATTTCAGTTCCAAATTTGAACGGTCTGAGGGCATTTGAGCTTTTTGAGGCTCACCTCGGTAAAGGATAAAATGATCTGCCAGAGGACCGGTAATCCGTTTTCCATCCCCATCCAGCGCGTAGATTTGATTGCCCTCCATCGCATATCGACCTATCACATGACCATTTTCGTAGAGTTCCACTTGCCCATCCTTATATTCCAATTTTCCTTCGGTGGTAGTAGAAGTATTCCGGTCATAATACTCCATTGTTCTGTGAAATCGCCGGGATTCAAGTACGAGGGTGTATGAAATTCCTGGACAATCAGCACAGGGCAAAAAGCCATAATAGGTGCCAATCCATTCTTTTGGAAGCTGTTTTGAGGTGGAACAGCTTTGGAAAACTCCTGCGATTAATAGCGATACGAATATGATCCAAATAGATTTCATAATATGTAGTTTACTATTAGTAGGAAGAAATACGACCCAATAAGTTTCAAACTTATCCTGTCTCTAACAAATAGTTAACGTATTCGAGGAATGATTTAGTAGATATTGGGACACAATTCTTTCCTTCTGTCCTGTTCTATAGAGCAGCTTGACCCTGATATAGCTATCTATAACTTTGTAGTGTACAAAGAAATTTCATTTATCATGCTTTGAAAGATTGGTTTCGGTGCCACGATCCTGGAATGGTACATTCAGCAGCTGATGTTTACCTTTGAATAATATGATCTGATTTGATTTTATTGTTGACCAGGAATGATGTCAAAAATAGCATTCATTTTGTCGATGATTGTTTTCAATCTCTCCTGATCTCCGCCGGGTACTTCTGCTGAGGCCCATCCTTCATAACCGATTTTGTCGAGTGCTTCAATGACTACAGGCCAATTGCAATCACCTTCCATCAACTCTACATTGAAACCTTTCCATACGCCTTCATCACGTTGTTTTTGCCGACTGTATTCTTTAATATCCAGTTTCATAATTCGATGATCCAGAACTTCAATCCAGTGTTCGGGCCAGCCATAACGAACAATATTGCCGATATCAAAGTACCATCCTATGAGTTCGTGATTGAAATTATCGACGTACTGAGCAGCTTCAACAGGACTTAAGATAAAGTTGTTCCAGACGTTTTCAAAGGCAATTTTTATACCCGTTTTTTCCGCAATGGGAATCATTTTTTTGATTTCGATCTGGGATTGGGTCCAAGCCTGCTT
The DNA here is from genome assembly GCA_964426625.1 of uncultured Saprospiraceae bacterium. Taxonomy (GTDB): domain Bacteria; phylum Bacteroidota; class Bacteroidia; order Chitinophagales; family Saprospiraceae; genus Membranihabitans. The sequence continues at coordinate 8,300 of CAYRRD010000014.1, forward strand.
ATAACTAATTTCTTCATTGACTACACCGGGGACCAGCAATACGGTGGTGCCCCCATAAATCTTACAGTCTTCCAGGGCTGTGGTCATGGAGTCAACACAGGTTTTACGTATTTCCGGATCGGGGTGTGATAAGGGAAATTTCCAGTGCATGGAGTTTACCACACCGGGAATTTCCAGCCCGGTTTTGTCCCTGGCTTCCAAAACTTCCCTGGTGTCCAGGTCATTGGGGGAATCGAGTTCAACGCCATCGTATCCAAGGTCTTTGATGAGCTGGAATTTTTCCAACACGGAACCTTCCGTTCTGATCATTCCATATTTCAGACTTTTTTTAATATTGAGTGGTTTCTTATTATGGGACGCGGAGGTGAGAATCTGGCCATAGCTGGTGCCACTTAAACCCAAAGCAAGTCCTGCAATTCCTGTTTGGGAAATAAAGTCACGTCGTTTCATAAATAGGATGATTTCAGTGTTGAAAAAATAAATGACGATCTGCGTAAAGATATAAGAATTTTAAAATATTACCCCTCGTGGTCTGTTTCATAGAGAATTTATAGTAATGACATGATTGTTTTCTGTCGTATCGAAGAAACCAAACCGAGCATAGGACAGGCCTACGCGAGGCCTTTGGTGAAGAAGGTAGGGCGAAAAAGAAGCCTACATAGGTGTGAAGAACTTATGTAACAGAGCACTAGCCCCGATCACCACACCGCCCAACCTCTTGGTTTCCTTATGCCATACCCCTACTTCGAATTTGATCAGAAGCTTACCCTGCTTCCTCCTGTTCATTTTGTCCTTCGTATCACTTTTACCATAAAGGAAGTGAGAAAATCATTTTTCGCTTTTCAGGATCCGGGAATGTTACCGAGAATCTCCGCACAATCACGTCCAATCCTGATCTTTCTCCCTTAAACTCTCCCTCAACCTCAACCCGTTCCCTTTATGCTTAAATAATGATATTTCACGATGGAATATTTTCAGTATTGCAGGTCTTGTACATGTTGCCAAAGGCAATGATTCGATGTGGAATAACATTTGTGGAAAAACCATACCGATTTTTATCAACCGTTCCTGGCAAAAAATATTTCATTTTGCCATTTTTATCGGTCAAATTTTCCATTGACCATCCTCAGGATCCCCAATGGGTTTTCGTCTTTCAAGGCATCTGGTAAAAATTCTTGTGGGATATCCTGATAGCAGACTGGTCTGAGAAATCGATAAATTGCTGAGGTGCCGACACTGGTGGTTGATGAATTTGTGGTAGCGGGGAATGGCCCTCCGTGCACCATGGCATGACATACTTCCACACCGGTGGGATAAGCGTTGTAAATAATACGGCCTACCTTTTCCTGAAGGATAGGAAGCAATTTGGAGAGTAGGGTTTCGTCCCCATTCTCAGCATGAATCGTTGCTGTCAGATGCCCTTCCAGTGATCGGGCAAATTCGAGAATTTCATCTTCAGATTCAGCAGATATCATAATACTTGATGGGCCAAAAACTTCCTCTGTGAGTTTGTCATCTGCCTGGACTTCCGAATAATTTACCTGGAACAGGGTGGGGCGTGCAGCATAGGGTTCTGCAGTTTCCTTCCCCATGGCCAATATGGGATATCCGGAATCCTGCAGGTCTTTGGTGCCTTCATTATAGGCTCCATGAATGGCTGGAGTAAGCATGGTTTGACTTTCCAAATCGGAGAACGAATTTTTCAACAATTCCGTGAACTCAGATCGGTCCGAAGTAGAAGGCACTATAAACAAACCCGGATTGGTGCAAAATTGACCGGCACCGAGGTTGATTGAATTGGCGAGACCTGTAGCAATGGCCTGTTTTCGTGTTTTCAAAGCTTCTGGCAGGATAAATACCGGGTTGGTACTACCCATCTCAGCATATACCGGAATGGGTTCGGGGCGCTTTTGAGCAAGGTCGAAAAGGGCTTTTCCTCCTCGAAACGATCCGGTAAATCCTACCGCTTTAATCCCCGGATGAGCCACGAGATATTCGCCCGTGTGGTGAGTGTTCCCATGGACCAGGGAAAATACTCCCTCAGGCATATTGGTTCGTTGAGCTGCGGTCTGAATGGCTTTGCCGACCAGTTCAGAAGTTGCAGGATGGGCAGGATGACCTTTGACGATCACCGGGCAACCAGCTGCCAGAGCTGAGGCTGTGTCTCCGCCTGCGACAGAAAAAGCCAGAGGGAAATTGCTTGCCCCAAATACCACAACAGGCCCCAGGGGATGGTTCATTTTCCGGACGTCAGGTTTGGGCAAAGGCTTTCTTTCCGGATCTCCCTTGTCGATGGTGGCTTGAAAATAATGTCCATCCTCAATCCAATCTGCAAATAATCTTAACTGCCCCGTAGTGCGTCCACGCTCGCCTTCAAGACGGCCTGCCGGAAGCCCGGTTTCTTCATGGCCAATAATGGTAAGATGGTCGCCGATTTTTTCAATTTCTTCTGCAATAGCTCTCAGAAATTCTCCACGTTGATGCGAAGTTTTATTCTTATATGCTACATGAGCTGCCATTGCCAATTCCACGGCAGCATCCATTTGCTCCTCAGTTGCACTATGAAACTCCCGTTCTGTAATCGGATTCCCGGTTTTTGGATTTATCGCATAGAATTTTTTCGGATCACTATTTCGACTATAATTAAATCCTATAATTTGATGTCCTTCAATGTTCATTATAAAGTGTTTTTTACTTGATTTGTTAATGTCCCGATACGATCAATGGTAATGGATACGATATCTTCAGGCTGCAAGGTGAAAGTGTGATCCGGGACCAGGCAGGTTCCAGTCATCAGAAAAACCCCTTTTTCAAAGCTCTGAGCACGGCATAGATAGTTTACCAATTCATCATGTTTTCGTTTCATCAATTTAATTTGCACCTCATCCTCATACAACACAACGTCGTCCCGGGTTATGGTAATATGAATTTTACTTTCGGGAGAAATGGGGTTTTCCGGAATCCATAGACACGGACCCATTGCAGCCGACCCATCGAATACTTTTGCCTGAGGAAGATACAATGGGTTTTCGCCTTCTATGCTTCTTGAACTCACATCATTTCCTATGGTGTAGCCAACTATGTGTTGGTCACGAGTTACAAACAACGTAAGTTCGGGTTCGGGGACATCCCAGGTGCTGTCTGGTCGAATTTGGATGGGGGCTCCGTGACCGCGGACTCTATATCCCATGGATTTGAAAAACAATTCCGGTCTTTCTGCATCATAGACCATATCATAGAATACGTCACCACCTGTTTTTTCGGACTCTTCCATTCGTGCTTCCTTGCTTCTCAGGTAGGTTACACCTGCAGCCCACACTTCCTGATAGGGATCCACAGGAGGATCAAAATTTTTTGAACCAGAAAATTCCTCAGAAGACACGGCTTCCCAATTTTCTTTTTCAACTAATAAATATCGGGAAAGGTCATTTCGATTGATAAGCTCATGCCAGGAGGCCAATGGAGGACTCAGATATTTGTTGTCGTCATATAAAAGAAGTGCACGATCCTGGATTTTGTAAAGTTTCATGTTTGAAGTGTTTTAGGGAAAATATGAAATTTCTGCCCGGTTTCAAAGTTGTACCTAAAAATACAACAATGAAGGACAAATATGGTCCATTGGCGTAGTGTTCCCTAGTAGTAATCTTTCCTACTGTAATTCTATTTTAACCCTGATCTATAAAATGAAGTTGCTGATCTTTGGATGCCAGATGAACAAGTACTTCATAAATATATCGGGCTACCTTTTGTTGTCCTGGAAAATTGATCAGGTCAATTGTATCATCGGGTGTGTGGTATTGTGGATGCCCACCGGTATGAACCCCCAGTACGGAAATTTTTTCCCGATAAAAGGAAACATGGTCGGATCCACCTACTTCACCTGCATGGACGATAGGATTGAGTCCAAGAGCCAGACCTTTTTGCTTCATCAGGTCCATTCCTCCTGGAAATGTACCCGCGCCGCCCATATAAATATGTTTTTCATCGTTCAGTCTGCCCACCATATCCATGTTAACCATCATTTTAATATGGGTCTTCGGTACAGGAGGATTTTGTATAAAATACCGGCTTCCCAGCAAGCCTTGTTCTTCTGCTCCAAAGGCCACCAGGATGATGCTTCGATCAAGTTTTGATCGGTTAGCCGCCAGTTTTTCTGCAATTTCAAGCAAGGCAGATGTTCCACTGGCATTGTCATCCGCTCCATAATGAAGTCCTGTTTGGGTTTCCGACCTGGAAGAAGGTCCCCCCATACCCAGGTGATCATAATGCGCACCCAGGACAATGAATTCCTGACTCAACTGTGGATGCGAACCAGGTATATAACCCACCACATTCCAGGTTTTAATCTCAGGGCCAGGCGATTGCCCCTGTTCAACCCGTATTTGAGCTTTAAAAGGCTGGAAGTAGCCTCCTTTAAAAGACTCCACGCCCGCTTTTTTCAAATCACGCCGGATGTATCGAATTAGTTTCTTATTGAGCTTGCCTCCGGGGGGCCGTCCTTTTAGTTTTGGATCTGTGAGTCTTTCAATATGATCGTATAATTCGGGAACAGTTATATCCTCCTGTGATATCAGAGAAATGCATGGAAACAACCAAATACCGAGTAAGAAAAGCCCGATATTAAACCATGACCTTCTGTGTAAAACGCTCCACTCCATATTTCATTAGTGTTGATTGAAAATCTTCCCATTCTCGCTCGTTCATCGATATTCCCGGACTTCTCAGCTCCCCGCAATCGAGTCCAATTTCTTTCATGATCCGTTTTCCTACCCGGACGCCACCTCCATATTGATCCATAATCCGGACCAGGGTTGCGGAAGTATGCTGGAATTTTCTGGCCTTTGCTATTTCGCCACTTTGATACGCTTGTAACAATTCATGGTAGAGAGGAGCTATATAATTATAAGTGCTTCCAATTGCTCCTTCAAGTCCAAATGCCAGTCCGGCTAATAATTTTTCGTCCTGACCGTAAATGATGTCCATTCCCTGGTTCTGAAATTCGGCACACAGCAGCACGTCCATGATATTGGTACCGGAATATTTTATTCCCGTCAAATTGGGTATTTGCCCCACTGCTTTTTCCAGGAATTCGATCATCATAAAATCCACCTGGGTAATCTGTGGTATATGGTAATAATAAAATGGCATGTTTGGGGCTTCCCCTGCAATTTTTTCGCAATAACTGATCAACTGGGACAATTGGGCAGGCTTCAAAAACATGGGGGCCATGGTGCTGAATGCATATGCATGGATGGAGTCGGCGTGTCGGGTTAGTTCAAGGGCATCAGTAAGGCTTGATGCCCCTACATGAATTATGACGTGAAAGTCCGGGGTTTGGTGCTTTATCCAGGCCTCTGCCAGTTGGATGCGTTCTTCTACACTCAACAATAACCCCTCTCCGGTGGTGCCGTTGATAAATACACCTGCGATACCTTCGTCTTTCAAAAACTCAGCATACCGTGGAATAATGCTGGTGTTTACCAATCCTTCCGGTGAAAATGGTGTAAATGGCGCTGGGATAAAACCTTTTATTTTCATGGTACTATGGGTTTAGAATAAATTGAATTTTGTCTGAAGTAGGTTGATATGCCGTGAGTTTTGATACGAAATTCTTATGATATTGATTAATGACTTCAATTGGAGATCTTCTTCTGTAGATGCAGTAAATGAACAAATGTGGATCATTCACCGTCCTGCCTGGAAAACAGATGTAAATCCAAAAAGATGCACAATATAGTATCAAAATTGAGAATTCATATACTCATCTGATTACAATTTCCGGTCTTCCGGGAATTAACAGTATTTTATAGAATCATAGCATGGTATGGACCTCTTAGGGTAAAGCTTCATTTTCTTCATCCTCACCACTCATGTTCCTTTGCCTTCCTTACATCGAAGTTCAATTTTGAAAACATTTTTTGGTTTTGGAAATGCAGGCAGTTTCGGGATCAAAAGATGAGGTGAGGCTTTTGGTGATGAAGGTACGCTGAAAAAGAAGCCGTCATAAGTGTGAAGAACTTATGCAACAGAGCACTAGATCACAATACTATAGAGAGGCTCCAGAGGAAGGTTGTATGCTGACTTGGATTGAATTTCCATAAAATGAACTCGTGGAAAAAGACGAAGGAAAATATACCTAACTGACTATTTTTAAAGCCATAACAATTTGGATGGGTCAGGAGGAAAAGGGGCGGATTAAAAAACCCTTTCTGCCTACCAAAAAATTGAGGCAGAAAGGGTTGGATAACTTTAAGGAGTCATGACGCTACTGGGGAACAATTTCCCCTTCGCCTTCTCCGTCTCTCCATATGTAAGGCTGGATTCGATCCTGATCTCCTGGGTAACCTTTGTTTTGATTGATGTGACCTTGCGTATTGGCATTAATTGCAGATGCAGGAATCGGCCATAGAACCAGCCACGGAGCTACTCTGTAATTGTAATGCGGCGCTCGTACTTCATCACGATAAAAAGTATTTTTTTCCATCACTCGATCGTACCAGAAGTTGCTCTGAGAAAAGTTGTCGAGTGAATAAGTCTTGCCGTTATAGGCTTGCTTTCCGGTCATGGCAAAAATGTAAGAAACTCTGGTCAGCTCGGTCTTCCTGGGTTCTTCATAATATAATTCCCTTGCCCTTTCATTGAGGATTTCATCCATATTTACCTGATTGGGATCCAGCGAAGCAGCACCAGCGCGGTTGCGTACAGCATTGAGGTCTGCAGCAGCTTCGGTCAATTGCCCTTTCCAGAAGTACGCCTCTGCCCGGAGCAGGTAGGTCTCCGCAACCCGGTACAGGTACCAGTCTCCACGGCCACCGTCGGGGGTGGGATCTGTGGGATCTTCTACAAAAAGCTTGTAGTATGGCCATCCGTACCAGGAACGTATGGTGTCGGTACACAAAATGCCTCCTAGGTCATCATACAATTGAAGATTTTTGCCGTAATAGGGATCATTGGCTGTTTTCAATCCCGGGTGGTTGTATACCAGATCCTCCATATCTACCCAGTTACCCGGAGCGTGCCGAAGGTCTCCATCATCGGTCCACACATCCTTGTAGTAGTATGAGGAGGGGCGACACCGGCCGATTCCCCGACCATAAATAGAAACCAGATCGATTTCTACCCCGGAAGTACCTTCGGGGTTATCCGAAGTGCCGGCCAGACCGCTGGGCGTTTTAATTTTACCTGTACCTCCCCAAAAAGGAACGGTCTGCCTCATAATACTGATACGGCTGTTATCGTCTTCTTCAAATCCCTCCCGGGCTACCATAACGTAGATTCTTTCTCTGTTTTCAGGCAGGGATTTATTCTGTGCCTGGTGGAGGTCCCAGATCACGTTTTTTGAAGGATCATCCTTGTGGATTCCAAAGCGTTCTGTCATAAGTCCATGATGCCCGTCGTTGATAATGGCAGACGCCGATGCTATAGCATCATCAAATTCACCCAGGGCCAGATTTACCTTCGTCAGAATATGGTTTACGGCGGCTTTGGTAACATCTCCAATGACGTTGGTTTCCCACTCGGGTTTGACCCACTGAGCGGCAAATTCCAAATCCTTTTTACATTTACGAAGAATACTTTCGCGGGTTACGGAATAAAAATCCAGTCGGGGTGAGGTTACTTCGCCCAATACCATGGGTACATCTCCAAATTGATGTACGAGTCGATACATGGTGCGCGCTACATGGAAATAAGCTTTACCCAAAACGTGATTTCTTTCTGCTTCACTACTGTATTCCGCATCGTCAATTCTCGAAATTACAGCACTTGCATACCGGATACGACGGTACCCTTCACGCCAATACCATCCTATCCGATTACAATCCACGCTGTTCAAGCATGCATCGGGGAGGATCTGAGCTGGGAGATCCATGGCAGGACCCGTTTTATCGGTGGTGCCTTCTACTGCCAGATCAGAAAAGATCATTTCAGTGATCATTGGATTTCCATCCCCATAATACTCATGGCGGACATTCCTGAGGCAAGCAACTAAAGCTGCATCAAAACCTTCTGCATCCACAAACGCGTTTTCGGGAGCAAAAAAGGATAAGGGCTTGGGCTTTAAAAAATCATCATTACACCCCACACTGGTCAGCATAAATGCGCCAACAAAGACTATGTATATTATATATTTTTTCATAACCAATTCATTTTGAACGTTAAAAGGTTGTGTTGAGTTTGAATGTGAAATAGGAAGGGGTGAAATCGGGCACATCCGGATCGAGTGAACTCTCAGGATCCATCCAATGCCAGTACGGCGCATAGATGGCGGGATTCTGAGCAACCACAGCCAATCTCATTTGTTCGATTTTAAATCGGGATAACAAGGATGTAGGTATGGTGTAGGATAAGGCAACATTGTCGATGCGGAGAAATGAGGCGTTATCATACACTGAGAAACCAGTTTCGTAGCTTTCTACCCTTGCCCAGGTATTATTGGGATTGTCCGGTGTCCAATAGGGTACATTGTAGGAAGCTCCACGATCGTAAAATACATCATTATTTTTTCGATGGTTATTTGATCCATAGAATCCCAGGTTGGAGTACATTTTTACCGAGAACGACCAATTACCCAGACTCAGATCATTGCGAAGAGTCAAGCGAATTACTGGTTTACTGTAACCCTGAAATACCTTGTCGTCATTGGTGTAAACGCCGTCCCCATTGGTGTCCTGAATTTTGAAATCACCGGGTGCACGGGAATATTTTTGGGCTTCTTCCCGCTCAGATTCCTGCCAGATTCCTAATACTTTATAATTCCAAATTCGATCCAGGGCTTGTCCTATAAACCAGGAATTGGTAATGTCATCAGACTCTCTCTGGCCGATTACGTTTCCGTTTTGGTCTAATACATCTTCCAGATCACCATATAAATGGACGATTTTGTTGCGGTTGTGCGAAATGGAAAATCCAGTATTCCAGTTAAAACGTTCCGTCGCGATATTATCTGAGTTAATGACCAATTCGATCCCCCGGTTGTCCACCTGACCCAGATTTGAGAAAACGTTGTCATAGCCCGTGATGTCGGGTAAGCTTCTTTCGATGAGCAAATCCTTGGTTTGCATATAATATACTTCTAAATTCCCATTGACCCTGCCATTGAGGATGGCATAATCTACCCCTAGATTGTATGCGCCAGTGCGTTCCCACACCAAATCGGAGTTGGCAAGCCGGGTAGAATATAACTGGGATACATACTGGGGGGAGCCATCAATGATTTGCACATAACGACCAGAACTAAGGTTGGAAAGTGCAGAGTAGCGACCAATCTGTCGGTTTCCGTTTGTGCCGTAGGAAAGTCTTATTTTTAAAAGGTCAAGCCACTCTACGTTGAAGAAATCCTCCTCACTCAGCATCCACCCTGCCGCGACGGACATGAAGTTTGCATGCGGATTCTTCTGGCCAAATGCGGAATAACCATCTCTTCGGAAGGATCCAGTGAACATATATCGGGAATCAAAGCTATAGTTGAGTCTGGCCATCAGAGCGGTTCCAGTTTCATAATCGTCTTCACTTGTAATATTTACATCCTGGGTTGCAGCACCGATTTGGTGGAAGCCCAAAAGGTCATTTGGTTGAAATCCATTTCTTCGCACCCAATCTTCCCATTCCTGATATTTTTCAGCATTTTGAAGTAGGGTAACATCGAAGTGGTGTTTGTTGAAATCCTTATTCCATTTTAATATATTGTTCACCTGCCATTCGTGGATGAAAAAGTTCCGTCGCTCGGCACGACCGCCCTCCAGAGCCCAATCTGGGTGTTCGGAAGACCAATGGTTAAATTGTCTGTCCCAATTGAGCCTTGGGATATATTCCGAGGTAAAGGTAATTCCCCATGGCAACTGGATGTTGGCATAAATTTTGGAATTCAAGGAATTACGTTTGTATAATTGACGCCGATATTCAAGTTCGAGGTAGGGGTGTCTGGAGTTGGAGATATTCCCGGTAGGAGCATACGCGATGGTTACCCCGTCGGGTTCATAAAATGCAGAGTAAGGAGTAACGTTGACGAGATTGGTGCTGGACAGGATGGGTGATTCGTCCTTGGAAGCAAACTGGGTGTTGGTTCCCACGGAAAGAAAATCAGTGATTTCAGCCTCAAAATTCAATCGAGTTCGAAGCGTTTTGAACTGTTCATTGTAAATAACACCTTCATTGTCCGTATACCCGAGTGACCAATAATAACTCAACCGATCACTACGGCCGGATACACTCACATTGTAATCCTGACGTAGCCCGGTCTGGTATTCCACATCTTTCCAGTTGACCGTGTTGCCATTTTTATAATTTTCAATTTCTACCGGAGAGAATCCAATGCGATTGAGCCAAATACCTACCAGATCATTGGATTGCGATGAACCATCATATCCTTTCCAGTTGTCCACGGAGACTCCGGAAGGAAGATTGTCCGGGTTGTGATAGTATCCTGGAAAATCGAGGTGTTTACGCTCGTTACTTTCAAATCCTGCTATTCGCCACTTTATAAAATCGGGACCATCCATGGGGTCCAGTTCCGCTCCCGAAAGGCTGGCAATCCCTATACTGGATGAGACATTGATTCTTGGCTTTCCAGTTTTACCCTTTTTTGTGGTGATGAGGATGACGCCATTGGAGGCCCGGGACCCATAAATGGCAGCAGAGGAGGCATCCTTGAGAATGTCAAAGGATGAAATGTCCGCGGGATTGATATCAGCAAGGTCTCCAGAGTAAATCATACCGTCCAGCACGATCAGAGGAGCATTTGCGGAAGCACCCCTTACGTTGGTGGATCCACGGACTTCCAGATTTGAGGCGCTGCGGATCCCGGTAGGAGATCCTCTAAAACTGACATTAAGGCCTGGTGTGCTTCCTCGGAGCATATCCATCATATTGGAAGTTGATTCAGAGGCTAATTTCTCAGCGTTAACCTGGGATATGGAGCCTGTGAGATCTTGTTTTCTCATGGTTCCATATCCTACTACCACGATTTCATCCAGTCCTATGGCATCGACTTCCATGACGATATCGATCGTTGTCATTACTCCGATATCCACAGTCTGGGATTCATAGCCCACATAGGAAAATTTAAGTTGCGTGGCTGATTCAGGTATTTCCAAACTGTATCTACCCTCTAAATCGGTAGTCGTTCCCGAAATATGGTCGACCACCGCAATGGTAACACCAATTAAAGGTTGATCATAGGGGTCTGTGACAGTTCCCGTAATCGTTTTAGTAGTTTGTGCTAAAACCAGGTTGCTGAACAATGAAATAATAATTAAGGTGAGAATCGAGCTCCAGGCGTTGTTCTTCACCCATTCAGGGAATAGTTTTCTCATGATCTCAAATGTTTAGAAATACAAAATAATTATTCAAAAAACGCAGATCGAGGTTGGTAGAAAAGGTAAAAAATTTCCACAATCAAAATCAAATATAATAATATGTGAAATAAAACCAAATAATACACTCAGAAAATGTTTCTTAAAATTTAGATTTGAGTGGTTAGGTCGATTGAAGGCTGGTATCGGTGCATCGATATAGAATTTCACATAAAATTGGAGCTGATTTTCAGATCGTGAAGTAGCTTAAACGATTGCAACCTAAAGATATTGATAAAATTTCCCAGGGAATCCTCGATGAGTCTAATTCATATGTGGTAATTTTGGAAAAAGCACCATGATTATTTAGAAATTAAAGTATAATTAGCAATGTATGGCCATCGTGTCGACAATTTATTGCACTTATCACGCAATTCTCAAATATGAATTCCAGAAAACCTCCATTTATCGCATAATATACCTCCACCTGGATATTGTGGTAGCTACCTGATGCAGGATACCGGTATGAAAACTTTGAAAAGTAAAATGTCCGTTTTCAAAGGGTGAATTTAACTGAGTCGGTTATGAACAATTACGGCATTCGTAAACCGGAATAAACGGGAAAAACTACCCAGTCTGTTCTATAGAAATTGAATGGCTGGCCAGGTTCATATCCTAAGCCCCTCATAGTCGTGTCATTTTGACGATCAACCAGGGCTTGCTCATAATCTCATATAGTTCTGATATTAAGCGCATTAGACCTCTGATTTGTTTGTTTTAGAGAAAGGTTATTGATGTATGTGTGCCATAACTTTGCATGGGTAACCTCAGACTTCTCCACATCCACTTAAAATTAAACGATGGGCTAACAACATGGTCAAACTCGCAGAAATTCAAGGATACTTTTTCTGAATTTCTGATTAGACCCTATGTCTGAATAGTTCAACTCCTTCAGAGTTGAGATCGTGCGAGATCTCAATCGCCCCGTGGACACGGGGGACTAGTGCACGAAAACCTAAATACATATCATGTTTTTCTTCATCTTTTTTGCCAGCTCTTCGTTGCACCGATGTCACATAACCCCCACTATGTCACCATCACTGCGCCTTGACCTGTCGAAAAAATATATTGAAAAACATTGATAGCTATTTAGATTTCCGCACACTAGGGATATTCAATCCTTGTCCTTGGCCAAAGGCTCCTTATGGCGGGTTGACCAGTGCGGATATGTCGATTATCACAAAATTGGTCATTCAGAGAATGGCAGCACCCATACAAGTTGTTTGTTACCCACCTGATGAAAATGCGGAACTCCTTGATTCCAATTTTTGTATTTTTGAGTAGACTCTAATTAAACTGTAGATTCCATATGCCCGGATATACGGGTCCGCACCGTGGACTGAATAGTGGTCATCGCGCGGCTTTACTGAGCCCTTCCTACCAATAACCATGGATGAGTGTGAATTTAAAGATATAAATATTGCAGGGAAAAAGGAATCCATCCACATTGGACGAGCGTACGGCAGGTCATCGGTTCGAGCAGGTCAATCCACTAAAATCGAAGATTTTCCATCGAAAGAGGCATTCCGAGGGAACAAACATAAAATACCAAAACCCTTGTTCCCTGTCTCAGGATACCGATGTGTCAAATGCGTTTGTTCTCTATGATGGGTTTGGACTTTAAAGCAATATATCCAATGTACGCTAAAGGAATAAACACTACTGTAAGCGCAGTTCGAAGGCTGGTATAATCTCCAATTATTCCTACGACCAGTGGCAACAGGGCTCCACCAAAAATTCCGGTACAGAGAATTCCCGAGAAAGCACCCGGATGCGAGAGAACCGAATTGAGTGCGGTGGAAAAAATAATGGAAAACATAAGGCAGATGCAGAATCCCAAAATTGAGAAAGCCACTGCTGACATACCAGCAGGTCCATAAAGCGCAATGCCCAGGACAATCATAGTAACAAGGACTTCAATGCCAAGAACCCAACGGGCATCAAAAATTCGAAGCAACACAAGTCCCAATACACAACCTATAGTCATGGAGCCCCAAAACCAGGCCACGGCTTGTGCTCCTCGTAGTTCAGGGTCAAAACCATGGTAGGTCTTCAAAAATTCAGACATCCAGTTGGCTATGGCCTGTTCCGTACCGACATATGCGACGATGCCAATAAAGAACATCCAAACCTGCCGGTTTTTCAAGAGTTCCAGATAAATCTCTTTTGTACCGGCTTTTTCTCCTTCTTCCAAAGACAGTTTTGGGAACCGAAACAATCGGACCAGGAAGATCATAATTATAAACGTAGCAGCAAAAATCCAGTAAAGTGCTGACCAATTTATCTCAGATTGTACCAGAGGGGAGAATATGGCTTTTACGGTATTGTGTTCAGGGGAAGCGAAAGAAGCCATGAGCTTTGAAAAGGCAAACGGACTAATAAATGAGGCTAACCCGAATACCAACTGTGCCATGACCGCAAAAAAAGCGAAATTTTCTTCTCCTCCGGCTGTTCGCATCAAGGGGTTGATGATAACCTGCAATGTGGCCATACCAACACCAAGTATAAATAAAGCTGCCAGTGCCGTGAGGTATAACGGAAAGGCTGCAAATGATAATGCCCCTACGAGATTGAGTGAAAAAGCGATCAAAAGCGATTTTTTTGCCCCCAGATTTTCTATCATAGCACCCGCAGGAATCGAAAACAACCCATAGGCCAGGAAAAATGAGAATGGTAGCATCGCTGCCATCGACAAACTGAGATCGTAGGTTTCGATCACCAGTGGCATAATGGGGCCCAGGATGTTGGTCACAAACGAAATGACAAACCAAATTACAAGTATGAATCCAATTAGTTTGCGATAAATCATAGTTTGTGGTTCTTTTGATGTATTAAGGGTGAGGGAGGAGATTGCCTGCTAAGAATTACTCAAAATTTGTGAAAATAAATGACCCACACCGCCCACGCTCGCAGCTGAGTCTCCCAGTTGGGCCGGAACGATGGGTGTGTTGCGAAGATGACTCATGCTAAATTCACCGATGTATTTCCTGATACCTTCCAGGTACTGAGGTCCTGAATTGACAATGCCACCTCCGAGTACTACGAGCTGAGGACTAAATATATTGATGAGACTCCCCAGACCGATGGCAATATTTCGAAAATGCCATTCGAAAGCCTGGATGACCTGTTGGTCCCCCGTTAAAAATTTTTCGAATAAAATCTGTCCATTCAAAGAGGGATCAGTCCGACCAATGCTGTTTTCGTAATAATTGACAAGCGCGGATGTGGATCCGTATACTTCAAGGCATCCACGAGCTCCGCACGAACACTGAAGTCCGTCCCGTTCTATCACTACATGTCCCAATTCTCCACCCCGGTCATGATAGCCATTGTAGTATTTTCCATTGATCAATAAGCCTCCGCCTATCCCGGTGCCAATAGTTATGAAAATGGCATCTGTAACCCCTCTTGCCGCACCAAACAGATGTTCACCCATCGTCATGCCAATTGCATCGTTCATCGCAATTGCAGGAAGACCAAATTTTTCCTCGAGAAAGGGCGCAAGCCTGAGGGGGACTATGCCTGGTAAATTGCCTGCACCTTCAGTCACCACACCATCCTCTACAATACCTGGAAAAGCAACGGATATTCCACGAATATTCCAGCCCCTTGCGGGACACATATCCAAAATTTCGACGACTACTCCTTCCAGCTTCCCTAAAAATTGCTCCCGGTTTTCATATTCAGTATCTATCGAATTATGGTAGGCAATGTTCCCATTTCGATCACCTACACTGTATTTTATCCGTGTGCCTCCCACGTCAATCCCTAATCCATAGTCCATGATAACCTGTTTTTTTTCTTGTGTTTGTTTTGCATTTGGGTATAGAAAACCAAAAGTAAATATTTTGATCGACATCGGGTCTTCATTTCTGCATCCTATTTGGACTTTTGATCATTCAATATCCTTGATTATATCCTTCGATGGCACAAAAAAGCCTGGCATAAGATTTTACGCCAGGCTTTAGTTTCGATTTTATCCGATGTCACTTTTGCAAATACTAACTCCGCTATGAGACGTGACTTTGAAGTTGATTTGCATTTATTTCAAAACTATGGAATGGTGTACCTCGCTCCTATATAGATATTGCGACCAAATATCGGGCCCCAGGCAAGTGAGCTGTCAAAGTAATCCCCAAATGGGTCATCGCTGCCCAGAATAGGGTTTTCCTGTCGGTTGTTCAACAGGTTTTCCACCCCGGTATACAATTCAAACTGGTTCCATACTTTTGTGATCTGTGCATTTATCACAGAAAAAGAGGGGGAGAACTCAGCCACACGGTAAGGTTCTGGATTGGAGGCAGTCGAAGGAAGTCTTTTCTGACCTTGCCAGTTCAACGTGGCATCAAATTTCCATTTGTCGTCTCTTGTAGTGTATCCCAGGTTGAAAAATGCTCTGTGGCGGCTTTGTAGCGGTTGTTGTTTCAAACCATCGTGATAAGTGGTTTTGGCATCAATGAAACGATAGGCTGTTTTGAAATCCAGGTTGTGCAACAACTCATAATTCAACTGAACCTGGACTACATTGGAGAATGATTTTCCTTCGAGATTGCTGAAGCGAACCTCCTGTGGACTCCGGTCTACATCCACTACGATTTGATTTTTGAAATCTGTGCGATACAGATCGACGGAAAAGCTGCCATCACGATAATCCAGTCGAAAATTCTGAGTAAAATTGACGCCATAATTCCAGGCGATTTCAGGATCCAATCCGTAGTGATATTGTCCTCCGTTTCCTTCAAAAATCCAGTTCCGGGAAGTAGCCAGCAACCCAAAGTTTTCGGCTATCAGGGAGCTCGTACGAAACCCTCTTCCGGCGGAAGCTCTGAATACACTACCTTCGGCCGGAGCAAACCGAACATGAAGTCTCGGCGTAAGAAACAATCCGTACTTGTTGTGATGATCCATACGTAAACCAGCAACGACATCCAGGGAATGCATGTGTTTGTACGTGTATTCCCCGTAGATTCCCGGCACTATTTCAGTGCGCGAAAAGGGCAAATCTGCAAGCCTTTCATCATACTGATCGTATTGAAAACTTGCTCCTGTTTTTATGTTGTGATTCGTATTCCAAAGTATAGTCTGGAAAATGAAATTCCCATAAAGCGAAGTCTGCTCCCCTTGATAAGCTTTCGAGCCAAAGCGGCTGTCTTCATCATGATAAGAGCCAGATATCTGAAGTCCCATAGATTTCCATGGCAAAGGGAAAAGCCATCCGATTTTCCCCCAACCCTCGATATGATTGACTTTCCGATCCATCCCCCAATAAGTGGGTGATGTGGGATTGGATTCAGGATCAAAATCCACTTGACCTCCGATATCATCCCTGGTCGATGCCATAACATGGAACTGAGCGTTTATATTTTTACCGCTTTGGTAAGCCCAGCGACTCAGACCCGTAAATCCCTGACCGATGGTGTTGTCCAGAAATGAATCCTCGTTCCGGTCACTTTTGGAATTGTTGTGGTTGCCGTGCAATAACAGACCGGTGGACCATTTGTCGTTGATTTTTTGGTTGAAATTGGCGTTGAATTCTTTTCTGCCTTCTTCGTTGCCGTAAACATTGAGGTGCATACGCTCTGCTTCGTGGGGTTTTTTTAGCTCTATATTGATTTGACCGGCAATACTTTCAAACCCGTTGAGTACGCTTCCGGCCCCTTTGTTCAATTGCATACTCGAAACCCATGGACCAGGAATGTAGGTCAAACCCTGAATGCCATTTAATCCGCGAATACCTGGCATGTTTTCCCGACTGATGACCGTGTACGGACTGGCCAGACCAAGCAGCCTGATTTGCCTGGTTCCGGTCACTGCGTCGGTAAATGACACATCTACACTGGGCGAAGTGCTAAAGCTCTCGCTCAGATTGCAACATGCCGCCTTGCGTAATTCAGTTTCAGATATCTGTTCCATTTTAATTGGATTTATAGAGGATATCTCTGTGGCCTTAGGGCGGTAAGTCACTGTAACTTCACCGAGCATCACCGAGGACTGAAGATGGATAACCAATTGTTCGTTTCCGGTGACTTCCACTGTGTCTGGTTGATATCCGGTATAACTCACTACGAGTTTTTCATCACCAGCTTGTCTGGTGAGTTCAAAATAACCATCAAAATCCGTAACAGTTCCTATGCCGGATTGGAGCCATTGAATGTGAGCCCCGATAAGGGGTATATCTTCACCATCTACCTGATCGGAAGGCTCAAATACATGTCCCTGAATGATTTCGCCAGATGGTGACTGAGACCAGCCTATTTTTACGAAACCCAGGCATATAAGTATGATATATAATTTCAATTTCATGATGTCAAATTTTATGGGGGAAACCTGCGAGGTTGAAAAGCATATAGTTTCCCCTAAATTCCTATGAATAAACCCTGAAGATTAAGCGGGTTGTTAATGATTTTCGCAAAAATTCATTTGCTAGCGTCCGGAGTACTAGTGGTCTGTTTCATAAGTAATTAATATTAATGACTCGATTATTTTTTGTCGTACCTAAGAAACGAAACCGAGCATAGGACAGGCCTACGTGAGGCTTTCGGTGATGAAGGTACGGCGAAAAAGAAGCCGTCATAAGTGTGAAGAACTTATGAAACAGAGCACTAGTGGACATGAACACCATCCCGGTATCCACAGCATTCTGGTAATTTGGTATACGCCTCTGTAGAAGCTTTCATGATCGAATTATCATGTCCTGCTTGTGCTATTGCTTTGGCGATACGATTCAGATCCGTGCGTTTGGTTCTGTATATGACCACCAGTTCCTGGGTGGATTTATCCCACTCTACCCATTTTACTCCTTTTACAAATGCCGCTTTTTGGATGCGTTCCTTACACATATTACACACACCTTCCACTTTCAAGGTGTCTGTGGCTGTATTACTTTGGGCTGTAACTTGTACTCCCAGGAATTGAATAAATAGGATGGAAAGCAATATTTGAAATGCAATTTTCATTTTTTGAATTTTTGGTTGATAATTTAAAAGCACATTGAACTCCTGATGTCAAAATCAAAGTTGGAATCCCTTGAAGAAAGCCTGTATGTTTACCCGAGTACGTAGTATACTCCGGAAGAATCAGCTAATCAAAGGAAACATGTGAAATAATCAACCGTAAAATATCAAAGAATGATGCTGCAGATAGATCGGAACCGATGGAGGAGATTCCTGATTGATTTTATGAATTGGCGGAGGGTTATTATCTTCCGTTTCTTCTATCAGTAAAGGAAAGAATCGATTATCGACATGGTCCGGAAATTTTAGATCAAAGTTGTATGAAGCAAGAGTGAGCGATCTCTCCGATTCGTAAAATACCACAAACTGTACGTCCGTGCAGCATTCATCATCGTCTGAGGGCTGTGGAGCTTCGCAACAACTCATTTCACCGCAATCTACAGCCTGGTTAGTCGTAAATAATGCCACATCCACCAGATTGTCACCGCAAAAGTGATGAACACCCTGTATGCCAACTGATACGGCCAGGTAAAGAATGAGGAGCGGTATGGAAATTAGTTTTTGCATGATCAATTCTAGAACGACAAAGTTACTTAAATGTTTTGTCAATTCCAAAGCCAGTCGGTATGCGAAATCTACTGAAACTTAGTGCTTTACCTGTTTTCGCCTTAAATTCATGGTTTCTGTAGAGAAATTAAATTATCTTTAAGGAGTGTAAATATTTATGGAAAACCATTTCAGGCTATGAACACCCTACATTCTTTCACTTTGCTTATTGTGTGTATTCTCAGTGCATGTCAGTCTCCATCCCAACGAGAAGACTTGTCGCAGTCACAGAATTCCGATTTTTTTTCTGGTAAGAACATCGTAGATCTTACCCATGCTTTTTCGGATGAAACTGTGTATTGGGTGACGGCCAGGGAATTTGAGCTGGATACAGTAGCTTATGGACATACGGATAAGGGATATTTTTATTCCGCGTTCAATTTCTCGACAGCCGAGCATGGTGGCACCCACATCGATGCACCCATTCATTTTGCAGAAAACAGACATTCCGTGGATGAAATTCCACTTAACAGACTGATGGGACAGGCTATTAAGGTGGATCTGACCAGTAAAGCCCAGGATGATCCGGATTATCAAATTTCTGTGGAAGATATTATGGAATGGGAGGATCAGCATCAGAAGCAAATTCCTGATGGAGCCATAGTGCTTTTGGAGACTGGGTTTGCAGCGCACTATCCCGATAAAGTGGCCTACCTGGGGACGTGCGAGAGGGGTGATTCTGCTTTGGATAAAATGCATTTTCCCGGACTATCCCCGGCTGCGGCAACCTGGCTGGTACAGAATAGGAATATCAAGTCAATTGGTCTGGATACGCCCAGTATTGACTATGGGCAATCTTCCGATTTCCAAAGTCATGTTATATTGTTGTCAGAAAATATTCCTGCATTTGAAAACCTCACCAATCTGGATCAATTACCCTCTGAAGGATTTACCGTTATTGCCCTTCCCATGAAAATCAAGGGAGGGAGTGGCGGACCGCTGAGAATTGTGGCTATTGTAAACGGTTGATTTTTTTATATCCTTCGCTTATTCAAATCGATTGGATGTCCAGTCATGTTGGAATTTGATATTTAAATACCTAAATTGGGTGCTGATTTAGAACGATATGAAAAGACGTGAGGCCATAAAATGGACCACTTTTTGGGCGGGGGCGGGACTGGTGTCTCCTGCGGTGATTACGGCACTTCAGAGTTGTAGCCGTGGTGAAAAAAAACCAGATTGGAATCCCCTGTCATTGTCAGATGAGGAAGTGAAGAGACTGGAAATACTTGGAGATATAATCATCCCCAAAACAGATACACCTTCGGCATCACAGGTTAGGGTCGCTGAATTTATCGATCTGATCGTGGCCGACGTATTATCCAAATCTCAAGGTGAATCTATCTCCCATGTCCTGACTGGTTTGGGCAACGTGAAGGTTACCGGAGGTGAAAAACCTTTAGAAGATATGGAGACAGCAGAACAGGTGGATACTGTTCGAAAAATTGATATGGAATCCTATGCGGATGAAAAAAAGGATCTATGGGATGAAGCTTTTCTGAAGGATTACCGGTATCTCAAGTCTTTGATTCTCATGGCTTATTACACATCGGAGGACGGGGTTGTGAAAAATTTGGAATATGTAGTTATTCCCGGGGATTATCAGCCTTGTATAGACATATCGGACAATGGAAAAATAATGGTGGGAAACCATATGTAAAATACAAAATTATCAATGCAGAAAAGCGTAGAAAGATCATTTGATGCTATCGTAATAGGATCTGGCATGACCGGTGGATGGGCGGCCAAGGAGTTGACTGAAAAGGGATTGAAAACGTTGGTATTGGAGCGAGGAAGGGAGGTGAAACACCTTCAGGATTACCCTACTATGAATATGGCGCCATGGGAATTCAAATACCGAAAACTCGATAGTCATCAGGTCAAGGAAGAGTATCCGATCCAAAGTCGAAAGTATAATTTTAGCGAGGCTTCCAAACATTTTTTTGTCAAGGACAATGAACATCCTTACCATTTTCCGGAGGACAAGCCGTATTGGTGGTTCAGGGGCTATCAGACCGGGGGCAGGTCACTGATCTGGGGTCGGGGTGCATATCGTTGGAGCGATTATGAATTTGATGTGCATCGTACGGATGGTCATGGGGTGGATTGGCCAATCCGTTATAAGGATATCAAACCCTGGTATGACTATGTGGAGCGATTTATCGGTGTGAGTGGCAGCAAGGAAGGATTGGAACAGTTTCCCGATGGTGAGTTTCTGGAACCGGTTAAGCTGAACTGCGTGGAGGTAGAAATAAAGAAAAGGATCGAAACCCAATATCCTGACAGGACGTTGATTCCCAATAGGATAGCACATCTTACAAAAGTGAAGCCTGGGCAATTTAAAGGCAGATCTCAGTGTCAGAACAGGAATATGTGTCATAGGGGATGTCCTTTTGGGGCATATTTTAGCAGCAACAGTTCCACACTACCTGCTGCACAGGAAACGGGGAACCTGACTATGGTACACCATGCCATTGTGGAATCCATCCTGTACGACGAACAGAAAGACCGTGCTTCCGGCGTCCGGGTTATCGATGCCGAAACCCAGGAAGTCACTGAATACTATGCCCGGGTTATTTTCCTGTGTGCATCAACCATTCCCTCTACCGCAATTTTACTTCGATCCATTTCCAACCGTTTTCCCAATGGTTTGGGAAACACAAGCGGTGTCCTGGGGCATTATTTGATGGACCACCACAAGGCAGTGGGTGGCTCAGGTATGTTTGAAGGTATGCTCGATAAAACGTATTATGGTTACCGACCCACCGGTGTAGCGATTCCTCGTTTTGTCAATCTTAAAGTGAAAGAATCTTCATTTTCCAGGGGGTATGGAATTTGGGGTGGTGCCAGTAGGCAGGGTCTTCATTTCGATCAGGAAGGAATAGGTGAGGAATTGAAATCCAAAATGACTAAGCAAGGACCGTGGTATTTCAGCCTGCAGGCATATGGAGCCTGCCTGCCATACTACGACAATCGCATCGAGTTGGATTACGACAAAAAGGATCCCTGGGGATTGCCTATGGTCAAAATTTCCGCTGAGTTTAAGGAGAATGAGTTTGTAATGAGACGTCATATGGAAGAACAGGTCAGAGAAATACTTGAAGTTGCCGGGCTGAGCAATATCCAGACTTTTGCTAGCGAGCCTATCCATGGGGATTCAGTCCATGAAATGGGAACAGCCCGTATGGGACGTGATCCGGAGACCTCTTTTCTCAACGGCTATAATCAGAGCCATGAGGTGCCCAATTTGTTTGTGACCGATGGCACGGCGATGACATCGTCTGGACATATGAGCCCTTCATTAACCTATATGGCCCTTACAGCTCGTGCGTGTGATTATGCGTTACGACAAATGAAGGAAGGCGTTATTTGATGTTGGAGCGTAAGTATTTTTTGTAATTAGTTGTCCAGCCAATTGTGAGATTGAAGAATTCTGATGCCTTCAATTCTCAAATCTCCTTTGTTTTCACGACTTGCTGCAAAGGGATTGAAGGATTCGGATAACGTCTTTATCGGTCGGTTGAACAATCCGATATATACGACCTTCTTTTCGGGAATCGAAATCATAAACCCACGAAACCCTCCTTGCCAACCTGTATGGGAAATGATTTTGAGTCCGAATTCATTGGAGTGCGAATCCTCATCCGCTATAAACCAGCTCATCCCAACCTGGGGCTTCTGCGTATCTTTCCAAGTTGGAAATTTTACCACTTCTCTGGATGGTGACAATACCTCAGCGGGTAAAAAAACTGCATTTCGAATGGCTTCCTCGTAACGGGCAAGATCCAAAACTGAAGACCATACCCCGCCATTTCCAGCAGCTGCAAAGGTCGGTTCCTCACCGTAATCGAGTTCGATATAAGTCCCATGGTGCGGAATATATGCGTGCGCTACGCCTTCCCGGGGATGATCCCCATCGGTGATGGTGCTGTGATACATACCGACTGGTTTGAAAACTCTATCGTGGATGAAATTCTGCCAGGGTTGTTGGGTGATTTTTTCTATGATCAAGGCCAAACCATTGAAAGCCGGATTGGAATATTCGAATCGTTCACCCGGATGGAAATGGAGCTTTTGGGTTTGGTACAGGGGCGCAAAATTTTCCTGATCTTTGGCCGTAAGATAGAAATCAAATTCATCCTGTACCTTTCGAAGATCAGGCAAACCAGAAGTATGAGTTAGGAGATGCTTGATTTTTACATCTTTTACTACGGCTTTGTTTTCAAAAGCGTCGAAAAATTTCAAAATCGAATCGTTCAAAGAAAGCAAACCTTCGTGATCTAGTATTAATATACCATATGCAACGAAGGTTTTGGAAATCGAACCCGTGTTGAATACCGTTTGTGCAGTGACAGGTTCCAGGGTTTCCAGATCTGCCACACCATAACTCTTAAGAAAGATATTTTGCCCCTTTTTCCTCACAAGGATTGCCCCTCCTGGATCTCCGGGACTGAAAAGGGGATCGTACAATTGTTCGAATTCCTCCTGGATACGAATTACTTTTTCCTTGTATGCCACGACATGGACTCGTTTTAATATTGTGGAGTACCCGGGTGATGGGCTTTGGGATATAAAAAAACCACAAAATAAGATCATTACGATACCGGAAGCGATCAAAATCCGTAGATTTTTTCTGTGGCCGGCACTGGGGTTCATTTTTTCCTGGACTGAGTATGCGCAAAAACCGATGCTCCTACAACACCTGCCTCATTTTTGAGCGATGCGGGAAGTACCTGGAAATCCACCTTTATATGTTGTTCAAATTTTTCAAATTTCTTGCTGATTCCCCCTCCCACGATAACCGTATCGGGTGAGAACAGGCGATCGAGATGTTTGAGATAGCCGTTGAATCTCTTGCCCCAGGCTTTCCAGGATAGGTTACCTTTCTTTCGAGCTACATTCGACACGTAACGCTCATAGATATCATCCTTATATAGAAGATGTCCCATTTCGGAATTGGGGATCATTTCGCCATTGTAAAATATTGCCGATCCGATCCCTGTTCCCACAGTAAGAAAAATAACAAGACCCTTTTTGTCATAGTTTCCTGTGCCGAAAGTTAACTCCGCAATTCCAGCCACATCAGCATCATTGGCTACATAAAATTCATGCCCAAAAACATCCTGGAAATGGCGCGCAATATCAATTTGTAACCAACAATCATCTACGTTGGTTGCGGACCATGCTACACCATGCTTGATGATAGCAGGGAAGCCTACTCCAATAATCCCCTGATAATCCGGAAATTGATCGCGTAACGATTTTTTTATCACCTTGGTGACCGCTTTTACGGTCCCGGGCTTGGGTGTAAGTTGCTTATATCGTTCCGTAAGCAGGGTTCCCGAGGAAACATCGGTAACACCCATTTTGATTCCGGTACCCCCTATATCAATGCCCAGAATGCCGTGCGATTTATTCATATTTATTTGATTTCTACAATTTTCATGGTGATATTTTCATTGGGGCGATCTGCAGGTCCTGTAGGTGTTTGGGCGATTTTATCAATGACTTCAAAACCTTTTATTACCTGACCGAATACCGTGTATTGTCCGTCAAGGAAAGGTGTACCTCCATGTTTTTCATAGGCCTCCATTTCTTCCTCGTTATATGTGATTTGGTTCCTTCGGCTGAACATGGACAGATTTTCCCTGCTGACCTGGCTTCCATGGACGATATAAAATTGAGAGCCCGAAGATTTTTTTTCTGGATTCACGGCATCACTTTGGCGGGCAGCGGCCAATGCTCCCTTTATATGCTTGTGGCCGGGATCGAATTCTGCAGGAATTTGATATCCTGGTCCACCTACACCAAGCTGGGTATTCGGACCTGCATCCCTGGATTGGGGATCTCCTCCCTGGATCATGAACCCATCGATAACCCGGTGGAAGAGGAGATTATCATAGAACCCTTTCCTTGTAAGTTCCAGGAAATTTTGTTTGTGCTGCGGAGTATCGTCAAAGAGTTCCACGATTAAATTACCATAGGGTGTCTGAATTTCCACCAGGGATTTTTCAGGTGTCGTGATCATGATCGTTTGTTTTTGAATTCTTGATTTTTTGTCATTGATGGCTTCGAGGGTGACCTCGTACTGTCCTGGTTTGAAATAGGTATGACTTGGGTTCTCCAGATAACTTGAATCTCCATCTCCAAATGACCATTTATAAAAATCTGCTTTTTCAGATTCGTTCCTGAATTGAATCTCCGCAGGTGCAGGAGCTTCATGGGTGGTCACTGAGAACTTCGAGACAGGTCTGTTGCAGGCTGATAGAATAACCGTTAACCCAATCCATAGATATATATGGTGTTTTTGCATGGCTTAATCTGTTATTTTCATCGTCATCAAAACGTCTTTTTCCGGTCGGTCATTGGCATCCCGGGGCATTCGGGAAATTTTCTTCACTACATCCATACCATCTGTGACCTCTCCAAACACGGAGTATTCTTTGTCAAATTGAGGAATGCCTCCTACCAGTTTGTAGAGCCGTCGTTGTTCGGGCGTATATTTAAATCCCTTTTCCTGTTCGATGCGATCCAAATCTTCATCGGTGACCGGGTAGCCTATGACAATAAAAAACTGTGATCCGGAAGATTCCTTTCTGGGATTCACTTCATTGGAAAGCCGGGCACCTGAAACTGCACCATAGGTATGGACATATCTGAAATCGGAGGCAATGGTATAATCCACGCCACCGCGACCGAGAAATTTTCCTTTTGGCGCATTCCGGGATTCGGGGTCACCGCCTTGGATAATGACATCCGGAAGGATTCGATGAAATAAAAGGCTGTCGTAAAAACCTTCGCTGACCAGGTTGATGAAATTTTTTCTGTATTGATCCGTCTCCTCATATAAATTGATGACAAAAGCTCCCTGGTTGGTGGTGACCTGTACTTTGGATGGTTGGGGACGGTTGCATCCCCACATCATGGTCAGCGATAGGATCAGGGCTGTGATCTTAGTCAGCCTGCATTTCATCTTCAAAAACTTTAGTTTTAAAATATCGAATTATTCTGGTTTTTAACCAGGATTCCTGTTCTGCTACACCTTTGATGTCAAAAGGTTTCAACTGCTCAAAATGGGGCCATCCATCATCATCCAATGCATGAAAACGATAGTATCCCTCCATCTCCAGAAGTGAACATGCAGCGATATTCATCAGGTCTCTTTTTTCCTCCTTGGTCCAAGATTCCTTAGCCTGACCCAGTTCTCGTATTCCTATGAGTAAGAGTATATTGTTGAGATCGGGAAGCTTTTCCTGATCCATCAGATCTTTGAGAAAATGACGGATGCGCAACCATTCAAAATCTATTTCCCATTCTTCCATCTGTCCCTTGGATTTTCGCCCCAAATATACTATTATTTTTTCTGTAGGAATGAAAGGTTGACTGCCCGATGGGCTGCCGGCCAGGAAGCCAGTATACAAATACAAATGACAACAAAATAGGCCAATGCGAAATCGGGCCATTCGAGTTGACTAGGATATTCGTTGACGATCATACTTTCACCCATCCGCAGCAAGCCAAAAGTTTTGTGGGCACCGTAAATCAAGAGGGTCAACACGGTACCGATGATTATGCTGGTCAGGGCATAAAATCCACCCATTTTAAATATAATATTTCGGATATCCCGTTTCCTGGCACCCATGGAACGGAGTATTCGAAAATGGTCACTCTTTTCTATGACGATCATCCATATACAACCTACGAGATTGAACGAAATAAGAATAATGGTAAAAATAACAATGATATACCCGATCCATTTTTCGATGTTCATAAGCTTATACAGATCCTCGTCCTGCTGGTATTGGTTTCGTATTGTGATGTCGTTCTCATTGAAAATATTCGTCAATTGGTGACGAACGATTTGTTCCTTATCAGGGTCGTCGAGCTTTATATGCAAAGCGTGATATTTTCCTTCCTCCAGACCTAAGAGGGATCGTGCAAATTCCAAAGGTGCGTATGCATGACCTGAACCATCCTCCTGCAGTACGCTAAATGTACCACTGGGATGAACACTTTGCCTGTTGAGCAATTCCTGACCGAGTACAGTAGGCCCCGATGACCGAGGAAAATATGTTTCTACAGAATTAAACGGATCGTTAATCACTACATTGAGATTCCTTTTGAGGGTGGTTCCAAGAATTATGCGGGGTTCTCCCTCCTTATAAAAATTCATCTCTCCCAGAGATCGGTAGGGCTGGAGATCCACCACCGAGAAATAATCTTCCGGCACACCGTACAAGGTGGCCACGAGGTGGTTGTTGTCATAGGAAAACAACACCGTCTCTGTGATCACCGGAGCTGCTGCGGATACCCCATTGATACCCGAAACCTCATCCATTTGTTGTGCTGAAATGGTCAGGGTTTTGCCAATACGGGGAGAAACAAGCAAATCCGGATTGGTCTGACCAAACATGGAAAGAAGTAATCCTTCAAATCCATTGAATACACTACCGACCAGAAGCAAAACAGTCATGCCAATAGTCAAACCCAATACACTCAGAGAACTGATGTAATTGATAAAGTGATTTTTTTTACGTTTGTAAAAATATCTCCAGGCTACCTGGGTTGATATTGACATTTACTGACTGATATCCGGTGTTTTCTGACCTATTCCCATCGATGCATAGATCGCATTTTGGATTTTAGATCGATAATTATGCAAACTTAGTAAATTTGGTCGATTTGGGTAGTTGGGATACGTCCGGTTGGACAGGAAAATATAGACCAGTTCGTTGGCGGGATCTGCCCAGGCAGCAGTGCCGGTAAAACCATAATGTCCAAAGGTTTCCGGGCTGGCAAGATGGCCAATGTTGCACTTGTCATCAGGTACATCCAGGCTCTTCATATCAAATCCTATGGCTCGCCGTTTGTCTCTGGGATGTCGGGTTGTGAATTCTCTGATTGTGGATGGTCGAAAAATTTCTTTTCCTCCATAGCTGCCTTCATTGATCAGCATCTGAAAAAATACTGCCAGGTCCAGGCAATTGGAAAACAATCCTGCATGTCCACTTACTCCATCGAGCATTGCGGCTCCCATGTCGTGCACGTACCCGTGAACAATCCCGTATCTGAAATATCCATCCTCCTCGGTAGGAACTATTTTTTCTAATGGGAAATATTTGTAGGGTTGAAAAGCTGTATGGGTCATTCCCAAAGGTTCGAATATCTGTTCCTGTACATATTCCGAAAGTGATTTTCCGGTGATGTTTTCGACAATTTTGGCAATGAGGTAAAATCCCAAATCGCTGTATTTATAATCTGTGTTTTTTCGAAGTGGGGAATCCAGAATAAGCCTATAAATAGTGTCCGGATAATCTGCTCTTAAAAACAAATTGGACGTCACTTCGTGCGGAAATTCTTTGGAGTATCGGGTTCTATAATATACTTCACTGGGTCGCTTGGCTTTGTCGTTGGTCAAAGTGGCAGTATAAAAGGGAATCCAGGGTTGAAGTCCGGCCCGGTGAGCCATTATATTCCTTAAAGTCAGATTGCCCTTATTGGTTCCTTTCGTACTTGGAAGGTATTGGCTGATAGGTTCGTCCAGGTCGATGTATCCGGATTCATAGATCTTCATTATGGCAGCAGTTCCGGCAACCACCTTGGTTATACTGGCCAGATCATAAATGTCATGGATTTCTGCAGGTCTGGTTTTTTCATAGGTATGATAGCCGTAGGATTGCTGATGGATGATAAAATTGTTTTTAGCAATCAGAATTTCACAACCGGGCATGGCTTCCTTGAATAACGCTTCATGTATGATGGAATCCAATTGATGACGGAGCATTTTACCATCTACACCTACAGATTCGGGTATGCCGTATTGAAGAACCTGAACATGTGCCGTGGTAATCCCTTGATTGAATGCACTTAAAGGCGATGCAGTGACAGGTAAACGACCTTTGAAAGCCACCTTTCCAAACAATGCATGAGCCATGTTTATCTGGGTGAATTCATCTTCTTCGTAACCCACAGCCACTGTTTTTATATCATCAAAATACGTCAGTGAATATGGGCTACCAAATACCACGAGTATTACCTTGTGGTGCCGGGCGAATGATAGAATCTGGTCTATTTCTGGTTTCGATAGCCCAAAATTTCGAGATGCGAGTTTGGACATACGATGAAGACTGATCACAAAAACATGGTTGCCTGACAAATCCCGGAAGGATTGCAGTAATTTTTGAGTGGTCTGTGGATCAGGAGATTGGTATGTGTTGGCCTTTGTAAAACGGTTTAATTCCTTTTGAAACGAGGATGGTGAGCTCGTTCCTATAGCCAGGCTTACCACAGACCGTCCTCCGTTTAGAGGGATGAGATCCGGCTCGTCGCGAACCAGGGTAGCTGAAGCCCGGATTAATTCCTCCTTCAGCAGAATGGCAGAATCTGACAATAGTTTGGTCTGAATATTTTCTGAAGAAAGTAGGTCAGGTCTTTTATTAAGTCCGATAGAATATTTGTACCGCAAGATTTTTTTCACGCTTTCCGCCAGCCGCTCTTCTGTGATCACATTGTTCGTTACCGCTTGTTTGAGCTTTTGTACAGCCAGCGGTAAGTTGTTGGGTAGAAGCAACATATCGTTTCCTGCTTCGAAAGCCTTCAGTTCCACTATGCCATCGGGCCAATTGTCACTCACTGCCTTCATTTCCAACCCGTCGGTCAGGATGATTCCGTCAAAACCAATGGAGTCCTTCAAGAGTTTAGTAATAGTATTGGATGAAAGACTGGAGGGGATTTTATCCCTGTTGTCCAGAGCAGGTATATTGAGGTGAGCAACCATGATGCTTGCCAGACCTGTTTGGGCAAGGGCAGTGAAAGGATATAACTCTATATCCCGTAGCCGATCCATATCGTGATGGATTACGGGCAGTTCAAAATGAGAATCCACATCGGTGTCGCCATGTCCGGGGAAATGTTTTGCGCTGGCCAGGATACCATGATCCTGCAAGCCTTTGATGTACATATAAGCCTTGGCCGTCACGTTGTATTTGTCCTCTCCAAAAGATCGATCATTGATGACAGGATTGAGGGGATTGTTATTGACATCGACCACAGGAGCGAAGTTGAAATTTACCCCTACCAATTTCAATTCACGTGCGATTTCCGCACCCATGCGATATATTAATTCATTGTCCTGGATGGCACCCAAAGTGAGCTGCCTGGGAAATGTTACAGCGTATTCCTTGAATCTCATGGAAGGTCCCCACTCTGCATCCATAGCAATGAACAAAGGGGTTTTGCTCAATTGCTGGTATTTGTTAACCAATTCTATTTGGCGGGCGGGGGTTCCTTGAAAGAAACACAAACCGCCAACATGGTATTTTTGGATTTGATGCGTTACAGATCGTATATGTTCTTCACCCAGATCAGAATGTGCTCGTATGATAAATAATTGACCAATTCGTTCATCCAGACTCATTGAGCGATAAACAGAATCCACCCACTGATCTTCCAGGCTACGTAGGATGTTTTGTCCTCTCAGTTGGAAAGGGAAAATAATGACCGCGAATGCCAGGCAGAGAAATAGTCTGCTTCCCAGGGAAATGTATTTGTTCCTTTTTGAAATTTTCACTTCAGTTTCAATCATTTTCGTGTCAAACCGGAATTAAGATAAACTACAGTCCAAAAAATATCGAGCAAGGAATAAGGATTGTAAAATCTGATAGTCCTTTCAATATGCTACGACATTGAAAAAAGATTTGATTCCTCTTTTGCATGCTCTGATTCACTGGATTTACCGTAGAAGGAGAACTTTTTCACGAGACCAAAACGACGAATAACATTCGAAGCTCCCACGAATCCCGAACTCTTTCGGAAATAGGGAGGAAGGTGAGGAGAAAAAAATCCTTCAATAGTTGAATACACAATGTTCCAGTACATCACTCTTTTGATCATGAATCAAAAACGATACCAGGCAATCATTTACAGAGAGTCTGGGATTATCAACGGTAAGTTAGCAAAGTAGGTTCAAACTTTACAAGTTTTTACGCTTATTTCAGGAATTGTTGTCAGGAAGGTTCTTCCTCATCTTTGGTCATGATGGAATCAGAAATAGGATAAATCAAGGACATGGCTTTTTTTGATTACCTTGGCCATATTATACGCCTGTTTCTATTCCATACGGGCAGGTAGAGAATACTGTAAATTGAAGCCGAATCACATCGTCCGTACCCAAAAATGAACTGTAAGGAATGACGGTATTGGAGTTTTTGAAATTGGTGGAAAAACATCCGTTTATCATCATGTACTATGCTTTCTCGATGATTCTTTCTGTATTATTAGGTAGGTTGTTCCTGGAAAAACTCGGCCACCCCCGGATTTGGAATTACTTCTTTTCTCTTTTGCTTTATGTCTTGTGTGTACTTGGGCTGATTTCACTGATTTTATTTTTCTTCCATTTCACCTTTCATCCATTGAAGATTTTGCCGTTTTACTTGTTGATACCTTTCATCACCATGATCGTTTCTCTTTGGCTGATTTATCGTAGGGTCAATATGGATTTATTGTCGGGATTTCACCGTTTCTGGATTTTCCTTTTCGTACTATTATGGGTATTGATTGCTTGTGTTTTGATCGATTATACCGGTTGGATAAAAATCTCTAACTGGCCTGTATATCTGTTCTTATTGTTTTTGGTATTCATCACAGTTGTTATTCAACAAATCAGTCAGAAGGGGTTAGTGTTCTGGCGGTAATGCCCGCCCAAAGACTATGTGCATTCAGGTAGTATGCAATAATTATTTTCCTTAACTGTAAAAATCAGACTTGCGTTGGGTTTTTATTCGTACCTTTTGGGGCTGTCAGGTGATGGCGATCTGCAATAATATTAACCAGTAAAGCATTTAAAGATGATGACGAACATTCTTGAATTATTAGGAAGCAACCTCGACCGTGGATTAATTTCCAAATTGGACAAGGAGGTGGGTATTGGTGATGAAGAAAAAACGGCAGCCGCCGTGGATAGTATCTCCAAAATCATTCTGGCTGGAGTTAACCGCAATGCCCAGTCTCCGGAAGGCTTGCAGTCCTTGAATCGGGCGCTGGAAACAGACCACCAGGGGAATATTTTCAACGATGTCATTGGAAACCTATTGAATCCTGAAGCAAAACGGTCACAGGGGCTGGAACGCACCCTGAATGGTGCTGGTATTCTAAGACACGTTCTGGGTTCTAAAGAAAGCAGTGTCTTTGACTCTTTGGCCAAAAGCACAAACATGGATAAAAATCAATTGCTTTCGTTGGCGGTAAAGATTGCCCCGTTTGTTCTCGGTGCCCTTGGGAAAGCCAAGAAAGAACAAGGCCTTGACACAGGTGGTTTGGGTTCATTGCTTGATGGGGTCATGCGATCGGTCTCTACCAACAATGCTGCACAGGGAAGTTTTCTGAATTCCATTTTGGATCAGGACGGTGATGGCAGTATCATAGATGATGTTGCCGGGATGGGAAAAAAATTATTTGGAGGATTATTTAAATAAATCCATGAGGCACTGGCTGTGCTGTTTGGTTGTTATTTTCTTTTTTTACGGACCTTTCCAGGGATTAAGCCAGCAAGGTTCGGCTTTTGAGTTGGGGGCCTGGAGAACTTATCTGCCCTCTGGTGAGTACACACAGATTGTTTATGGTACTGAATCCGTGATCATTGTCAATCCCTTTCAGCTGATTGTATATTATCCGGAAACTGAGGAGCAACTGACCCTGGCCAAAGGAAAGGGTTTGTCAGATGTTGGCATTTCCTCGGTAGCCTATTTTCAGTCTGAAGGTTCCATAGTAGTAGGGTACGAAAACGGTAACATCGATATCGTGGGTACACAACAGACCATCAACCTGCCGGGAATCAAAAACAATCAGAATATTCTAGGGTCAAAAAGAATTAATGATGTCGTTGTAGCTGAAGGTGATATTTTTCTCGCAACGGACTTTGGAGTAGTTCAGATCAATGCATCGATCTATGAATTTGGGTCGACCCTTTTCACGGATGAACCCATACGGCATATCGAATGGATGATGGAGACACAAACCCTCGTGGGGGCATCCGAAACTGAGTTGTACTTTGTGGAGTTTGTACCTGGTATCAATTTATCTGACATCAATCAATGGAATATCCTGCCCCCGGACCAGCCTGGTCCGATTCAGGATATGGCTGTGTGGCAGGGGGAATTGCATCTGGTGATAGGTGATCTTTTATGGAAATGGAAAGATGAAATATTGGTAGAGGTGGTGGTCAGTGTAGCCCGTATTCGTTTCATAAAGCCCTCCGAATCCCACCTCGTCGTAATCAATGAGTTTTCCAATATTATCACGTGGGATGGGCAGCAATCCATTCAGTACCGTGCTATGTGTTTGTTGCCCATAGTGGATATACTTATGATTGATCCCACCACCTTTTGGTATATTGAAAAAGAAGAGTTTGGTTGGTTTGCAGATGAGGTCTGCGATCAGGTTTTTCTTCCAGGAGTACCGTCCCGTTACGTCACAGAAATGACGGTGATGGATGGCGGGTTGTTCGTTGCCACTGGTGGGGTAACCCGTATCTACAACAATTTATTTCGGGAAGATGGTTTTTATACCAATGATTCCGGTGAGTGGGTGAGGTACAGCAATCAAACTGTGCCAGTTCTTGGTGAGCGGAATATGCGCGATATTTATCAGGTAGAGGCAATACCACACAGGAATCAGGTGTATTTCGGGACATTCTGGGGAGGGGTGGTGCGATATGAGGACGGTGAATTGAAGATTTTTGACAATACAAATTCCTCGTTAATGTTTTCGGTAACCAATCCTGACAGAATTCGGGTTGCGGACTTGTTTTTGGATCATGCTGACCGATTGTGGGTCGCGAACCATGATGCAAGTAGACCTCTGAGCGTTATGACGCCGGATGAAGAATGGAGGAATTTTCCCATTGCGGTCAATCCACGAATCGAAAAGCTTGTAGTAGATGAGTTTGAAAACATTTGGATGGCCATCGCTGAACGTGGTATTTTTATTCTCAATTTAAATGATTGGGATGTAGATGGGGACGATGTTTCCCGCTTGATCATCCCCACACCCGATGATGGTAGCGGTGTTCGGTTCGACAACGCCCGTATCAACGAGATCGCACTGGATCTTAACGGAGGGGTATGGGTAGGTACTGAAAGTGGTCCGGTGTTGTTTGATTGTGGAAATATCGTGTTTCAGGAGCTTTGTCAGGGTCGCAAGCCTGTCATTGATCTCGATGGGAGACTTGGGGTCCTTCTCCGCAATGAAAATATTCGGGCTATAGCCATCGATGGTGGAAACCGAAAATGGTTTGGTACGGACAATGGGGTTTATGTGGTGAACGCAGCAGTTGACCGAATAGATCACCATTTTCATGTGAACAATTCACCACTACCCGACAATTCAATCACAGATATTGCTATCGACCATGCTTCCGGTGAAGTGTATATAGCAACTCTTCAGGGATTGGTTTCCTATCGTGGTGAGGCTACCAGATCGGAACCTGTATCACACACTCCTCTGGCCATTTTCCCCAATCCAGTTCCGCCGGAATATTCAGGAATGATAGGCATAAAAGATCTTCCTGAAAATGCATTAGTGCGTATTACTACCATGGCTGGACGTCTGATTTATGAAAATCGCGCTTTAGGTGGTCAACTTGTATGGAATCGTCAGGACCAGGATGGTCGCCAGGTGGCCAGTGGGGTTTATTTGGTTTTTGCCACACAGGACCGATCGCTGGAGCCCTTCACTCAGGTCGGGAAAATATTTATTCTTGATTAGACATTCGTTTTCATCCTCTGGTTCAGGAGCCATCTATTTCTCGAACATCGGCTATCCAAACAAGCAAATGATCTATTTCATAAATAGGGTTTCCTCGCAACCTCATATAGTTCTGATATTAAGGGTGTTAGCCTTCCAATTTGTTTTTTTAGGGAAGGTTATTGATGTATGTGTGACATAACTATGCATGTGGCACATCAGACTTCTCCACATCAACTTAAAATTAAAGAATGGGCCAACAACATGCTCTAAATTGCAGAACTTCAAGGATACTTTTTCTGAATTTCTGATCAGACCCTATGTCTGAATAGTTCAACTCCTTCAGAGTTGAGATCGCGCGAGATCTCAATCCCCCCCCGTTGCCACGGGGGACTATTGATCTTCATCTCTTGGCCAAAGGCCCCGTAAGGGCGGGTGGACCAGTGCGAATATGTCGAAATGGTCATAAAATTGGTCAATCAGAGAATGGTAGCACCCATACAATTTGTTTATAACCCTCCTGATGAAAATGCGGAATTCCTTGGTTCCAATGTATGTATTTATGAGTAGACCCTAAGGATTGATATTAATGATGGGATGGTTTTTTGTCGTACCGAAGAAACGTAACCGAGCATAGGACAGACCTACGTGAGGCTTTTGGTGATGAAGGTACAGCGAAAAAGAAGCCGTCATAAGTGCAAAGAACTTATGAAATGGACCCATAGACCAGGAAGATGACATTATGAAGATTTAAAAAAAATACCGGGTTGGACCTTTGGTCACCGACAATGATATCAAAAATAACCTCGACTATAATTTCATGAACTTATGAAATGGAGCACTGGTAAATCCAATCTTGGCACACCGGAAATGATCCATAGCCTTTTTCGGGCATCCGGATTACGGACGCCCATGCCCATCGCTTTTCTCGACCATATTCTTTAATCCCGACACCGCGGACTTGAACCGCAGCTTTCTTTATCCTGCCATCATTCTCCCTCCGCCTGCCCTCTGGTTCTACCTCACTTTTATCGCCGTTTTTTCTAATATTTCCCGATAGTAATTTTCATAAATGGGAAGTATATTTTCGATGTCAAATTTTTTGGCATGGTTGAAGGCATTTTCCCGGAAAGACTGGTGGAGCTCTACGTCCTGGAGTAGTCTTATGGTATTTTTGGTCATATCGCTGACGTCGCCCACGTCGCTGAGAAAGCCGGTGACACCATGAATATTCACCTCCGGTATCCCACCAACATTACTGGATACCACAGGGACTTTACATGCCATGGCTTCAAGTGCCGCAAGGCCAAAGCTTTCATTGGCAGATGGTAGGAGGAAAACATCGGAGATGGCGAGTATCTCGGAGATGGCGTCCTGCTTGCCCAGAAAACGAATTTGGTCACATAGACCGATTTCACGGCATTTGCGCTCGATATTTGGACGTTCTGGTCCATCTCCGATCATGAGGAGTTTTGCGGGCATCACTTCAGATACACCTTTGAATATTTCGACTACATCTGTGGCGCGTTTGACCTTTCTGAAGTTGGAGATGTGTACGAGAATTTTTTCTCCTTCCGGCGCAAACATTTTTCTGAAATGCCCTTTGTCTGTCCAGTGAAATCGCTTAAAATCCACAAAATTGTATATGACTTCGATCGGCTTGGTGACATTGAAGTTTTCGTATGTCTGTTCCTGCAGTTTTTTGGAAACCGCCGTTACACCATCGCTTTCGTTGATGCTGAATGTTACGACTGGTGAAAAGGTCTTGTCTTTTCCCACCAGGGTAATATCTGATCCGTGCAGGGTGGTGATAATGGGGATGTCGATTCCCTCGGACCGCAGTATGTTCTTGGCCAGATATGCGACGATGGCATGAGGAATTGCATAGTGGACATGAAGCAATTCGAGCTTGGAATATTTCACCACGTCCACTATTTTGCTGGTTAGCGCACTTTCGTAAGGTGTATATTCAAACAGTGGATATTCTACCGGTGTAACCTCATGGTGGTAGATGTTTTTATGAAATGATATCAACCTGCTAGGCCTTTTATATGAAATAAAGTGAACCTCATGGTCTTTAGCCGCCAAACCCATTCCTATTTCAGTAGCGACAATACCACTTCCCCCATACGTCGGGTAACATACTATGCCAATTCTCATACCATTTTATGCTGTGATGAACTATTAAGAATATTAAACCCCCAAAGTAAAGCATTGTTTTCATAGTTACTGCATTTTAATAAGAGATGAGATGCCTAAATTGACTGGCTAAGAGATTGCTTTTTCATATGATGGAAAAGGGTAACCTGGAAGTGTTGGGCCAGGGAATGGAAAACCTGTTTGTGTAGAAAGATTCTAAAAAAGCCCGGAAAGTGAAATCTTGTAAACAAATCGGCAATTCTACAAGTTTACCTTTTCAGCAAAGGAATTGTGGATCAGTAACCTATGCGATAAACACAAGGGAAGAAAAGAGTGAAATCGTTGCAATATTCAATAGGAGATCTTGAGAAGATCACAGGAATTAAGGCGCATACCATCCGAATGTGGGAAAGACGTTATGATCTGATAAAACCCAACCGCACGAAATCCAATGTGCGGATGTACAGTCAGGCAGATATGGAAAAACTCCAGGATGTAGTATTGTTGTATGATAAAGGGGTGAAGATAAGCCAGATAGCGGGTATGTGTGCTGCCGAAAGGGCTAGTATGTTGCGGGAGTTGGGTGCTTCAGATGATGTACTGGAACTTCGCAAAGATTGTTTTACGGCCTCCATTCTGGAATTCAACGAGGAAAAATTAACTACGCTACTGGATAATTATGAAAAAAGACATGGCTTTCTGAAAACCCTTACGCATTACGTGTGGCCTTTTTTGGAAAATTCTCCTTTATTATACGTGAGCGGAGCCTTTAATCTGGCGCATGAGAATTTTGTCAACCAGGTTGTCAAACGGAAAATTATGGCGCATATCGATCAGATACCCTGGTGTGATTGTGGAGAAAAAGGGAAGGTAATGATTTACCTGCCGCCGGGCGAAAATAAGGATCACTATACCTCAGGCATAGAGTATATATGCCGGAGTCAGGGATATCGGACGCTCAATATGGGCATGAATATCGGCGTTGACGAATTGGAAGCGATAAGTCGACGTCTTTGCCCGGATGTTATCGTTACCATGTTGGATACTGATTTTACACGTATGGCGGTGGGTACGTATCTTAGAAAAGTCAGGGATATTTTTCCACAAGCCAAAATGGTCGTATGCGGCCATCAGGTCGCTTCGTACGATGAGGACATTCCTCAGATCACCTTAATTCCCCGACCTGCTGATGTGATCAATCATTTTTCGGACTAATCGCTCTGTGTTTTCCAGCACTCGGAACCTTTCGGGTGAATGGCTGGGCATTTTCGAATCGCTGTCGAAAGGACTATCTGCCCTGCCTCTTTTTCCATCTTTCCAGGCATGCACAATCTCAGGATTTCCCGAAATTGGAAGTAGAAAATTACCCCAAGGGAATAAAATGGCCATCCACTGCGACATAATGGCATGCGATATTCTCCAAATGCTGTCAAAATGACATAATATTCTTTTCGTAACCTGCATATTGTCGGAAAATGGTAGTTGGCTCCCGGTTTGCAGGAAGAGAGGTAATTCAATCATTTAAATAATTAATTATGACGACGATCATTCGAAGTAGAAAATTACCTTATCATCCGTTTTTTCGAACCTTTCATATGGAGAAAGGCACAATTGATAGAAAAAATTTTGCACCGTTGAACATTATTGAAAACGATCATGTTTATAAGATTGAGATGAATGTTGCGGGATGGAATAAAGATGATATCGAAATCAAGATTGAGGAAGATACGTTAACCATCGCGGGGGAAAAAAAGAATTCAGAGATGGAGGATGGCGAACAATTTCACGTTCGTGAATTCACCAATTCCCGATTTTACCGATCAATAATTTTGGGTGATACCGTGGATCAGGAAGATATCAGCGCAGAATTGAAGGACGGTATTTTAACCATTGAATTGAAAAAGGCAGATGCCGAGGAATCATTGATCAAGAAAATCGAGATTCAGTAAGACTAACATGTTCATGGGGTTAGGGCTTGTTTAAAGAGCTGGGGTTCCTTTGGGAGCCTCAGCCTTTTTATTTGCTCCTATTTGTTCATATAAGGTGACCTTATGAACCGATTGTGTTCCATTTGCACCCTACCAAATATTTATTGTAGCCCCATACGGAGAGAATTCATCGGCTAAAGAGTTGAACCTCACGCTATTTTCCTGGAGGTATACGAGATCACTCCGCCTTCCTCCTACCGTATTGGAATAGTTCAGAATTTGACGAAGTCCTCTAGGGTGGAAGTATTCAGCATTTTACCCTTGTGCTATATCCAATGGGTTATTTTGCTGTATGCAAGGTAGCCTACGATGGGGATGTTGAAGGTTGGCCTAAGATGAATCCAACACGAAGAATTAGGATCAGAGTGTGCCGGCTACATGGTTCATGGCAGGAATGAAAAATCTGCGTGACTCGTATAGATCCATGTTGGGGTTCATATTCTTGATTTGTTCCAGTGGAATGTTCAATCTGCTGGCCACATCCAGCAACGACTCCGAGGGCTTCAGGTAATAGATTTCATGTGCCAGGAAATTTTTTGAATGGCCATGGTGTGCAGCATTGTGCAATTTTTCATTCAACTTTTCATGAATCAAAATTTGTGATCTGTGGTTCAATTGTTTGACAGGAGGAGGACCAAAAGTTTTGTCTAGCATCATATACTGTTCCAGCGGAACCGGAATCTGGATAAGTTTCCCCTGGATGTCCACGGGGTCATAATATTGGTTGACAAGTTCTATCTTTCTGGGATTTACCTTCAACATCCCGGCCAGCGCTTCAAGTTCCTTTTCTGATTTTATGAAAAAGGTTTGCATGCGAAACTGAGCCTGTCCGTTGGTTTTGGAGGCAAACACCGGGATATTGATGTTGATAGTATTGGATCGCGGATTATTGATTTTGCGATATTTCAGGTGTGGATTAGCCTGCCGCAACAGGTTGTATTCTATTCCATATTCCTGACCTATTTTCTGAAGGTCAATTGATGTAATATAGGTTGTGTGGATATTGTACAATTCTACCGGGTCAGGCAATTGAGGAACTATCCCATAATAAGGATAGCTTTTAAATATCAATTTGGCAGCGATCATTTTGCTTAGATAGTTCTGGCTTTCCCTTGGCATGTGAGACATGACGGTGTGAACATCTGAAGTGTTGAGATCTTTGATCAGCCGTTTCACACGGTAAGGCCCGCCATTGTAGGCCATCAGTACCAGTGCCCAATTCCCCAGTTCTTCGTATAGATCTCTAAGGAATAGCGCTGCAGCTTCCGTAGATTTTATAAAATCGTATCTCTCATCGACTTCCCGGTTGATGGTCAGTCCGTATTTTTTTCCGGTACCTTCCATAAATTGCCAAAGACCCCGGGCGCCTACCGGAGATACCGCATTCACCCGGAATCCGGATTCTATAAATGGGATATATTTCAAATCCTCCGGAAGATTGTATTTGGATAGGATTTTTTCTATCGTGGGAAAATACAATACGGCTTGACCCAGAAGTTGTTCTGTGAATTGGGGGTACCGATTGAAATATGGAAGCGCTATATCAATGGCTTTGGATCGCTCGACCACAGGTACAATGGTCTCAAGTTGATCGATCTGTTCTCCTAGTTCATGCTTCAGATTGTCGTCGGATATGCTGACGGCTGACTGCAGGTAAAAAGGAGTGAATATAGCTGATATAGTGCAGATTCCGATCCATATCTTCCGGCATACATGCTGATATTTTGGCATAACTATAATTTAGTGAGCAAATTACATTTCTGATTTACAAACAAATATAGGTTAAAAAATATCATAATATGTATTTGGTGACTAAATTTTTAGCGGCGCAAAGGTAGTTATAAGAGACTCCATTCCCTCATATTTCCCTTTTTTTAATATATCTTTTGACTGATTAAAATGAATTTAACAATTCGTAGTAGACTTATTACGATATCGTTGCTGGGTGTTTAGGTTGAAGATATGTGTTAAAATAGTTCAAGCAATTCAACTGATGATACCAGACTTTTATTGTAATTTTTTTCTTGAGGTTGACTGTTAAAAATATTAAAAATA
Organism: uncultured Saprospiraceae bacterium; assembly: GCA_964426625.1. Lineage (GTDB taxonomy): Bacteria > Bacteroidota > Bacteroidia > Chitinophagales > Saprospiraceae > Membranihabitans. The sequence goes on from CAYRRD010000014.1 coordinate 49,133, forward strand.
GGCCTCCAGTACCAGGATTCAAGCCTTCAGCGACTCCACTATCATTTTAAATGCCGCATCAATTTTCATGGTTGATTGATGTCCGGATTCCATATCTTTTATAGAAACAGTTTGGTTTTCCATTTCCTCCGAACCCAGAATAAGGATAAATCTGCTGTTCAATCGGTTCGCATATTTCATCTGCTTTTTCAACCTTGCTCCGGCAGGGTGTAAATCAGCACGTATGCCGTGCTGACGAAGGTGGTAAAGAATCTCAAATCCATATTTATGAATCTGATCATCCAGGGTGAGTACCAGAACGGGCGGTTCCAACTCCGCATGAGCCAGCAATCCGAGTTCTTCCATGATGTCGTAAATTCTCTCTGCCCCAAATGAAATACCCATACCGCCCAATCTTTCACCGCCAAAAAGAGAAGTTAGATCGTCGTATCGTCCCCCGCCGCCGATACTCCCCATCTCGACCTGAGTGGATACTACTTCCAGGATAGCACCTGTATAATAACTAAGCCCCCGGGCCAGCGTGGGATCGAAAGTGAGTTGATTGTGCAATGGTTTACCTTCCAGATATTCCAGGACCTGACGAATTTCTTCCACTCCCTGGCTTCCCACAGCTTGTGCCTGAAACAATTGGGCAACTTCCCCGAGACTATCTGTCTTTAAATATCTTTCTATCGTGGAGATCTGATCTTCCCCAAGATTTTCTTTGAGTAGAATATTATGAACCCCATTCCAGCCTATTTTGTCCAGTTTGTCGATGGCAGTAGTAATGGGCGACAACAAAGAACTAGCCCCAATAAGCTCACATAATGCAGTTAGTAGTTTTCGATTGTTGAGCCTGATATCGACTTTCAGTCCCAATTCATGGAAAACCTCGTCAAACAGGAGTATACACTCAGCCTCGTATTGGAGTGATTCGGAACCTATCACATCCGCATCGCATTGGTAAAATTCCTGATACCGTCCTTTCTGAGGACGGTCTGCCCGCCATACAGGTTGGATCTGATATCGTTTGAAAGGCAGGTTGATCTCGTGCCGATGCATGACTGCGTACCGGGCAAACGGTATCGTAAGATCGTATCTCAACCCACGCTTGGACAAATGTAATGTGGCTTTTTTACTATCCTTTGAATCCAGGATTTCGGGAGGAACTTTACTGAGAAAATCGCCATTGTTCAATACCTTGAATAGCAACTGATCCCCTTCCTCGCCATACTTCCCCAATAAGGTCTCCAGGTTTTCCATGGAAGGGGTTTCGATGGGAGCATATCCATACCTTTCAAAATATTTCCGAATGGTTTCAAATATATATCTACGCTTGTAGAGTTCCGCAGGTCCAAAATCCCGCGTACCCTTAGGAATTCCTGGTGTCATAGAACTACCGACTTGAATTGTCTTATAAACCGCATATCATTTTCAAAAAACCATCGGATGTCGTGGATACCAAACATTCGCATGGCTTGTCGTTCAATTCCCATCCCAAAAGCAAACCCACTGTACTGATCGGGATCGATGCCACAGTTTGCCAGCACATTGGGGTCCACCATACCGCACCCCATAATTTCAAGCCAACCAGTCCCTTTGGTGATTCTGTAATCGGCTTCTGTCTCCAACCCCCAGTAAACATCCATCTCAGCACTGGGTTCTGTGAATGGAAAATAGGAAGGACGTAGTCGGATCCGGGCTTGACTGCCATACATTTCCCGGGCAAAATACAGGAGGGTTTTTTTTAGATCCACGAATGAAACATTTTCGTCGATGTACAATCCTTCCACCTGATGAAACTGGCAATGAGAGCGAGCCGAAACGGTTTCATTGCGGTAGACCCTCCCCGGAGAAATTATCCGTATAGGTGGTTTTTGATTTTCCATCACGTGAACCTGCACCGTACTGGTTTGTGACCTCAGGATATGCGTCCAGTCATTTTTGATATAATAGGTATCGGTCATATCCTTAGCCGGATGATCATCGGGGGTATTGAGTGCTGTGAAATTGTGCCATTCGTCCTCGATTTCCCGGTTTTCTGCTATGGAAAATCCAATCCTTGAAAAAATGTCGATAATTTTATTCATGACCAGGCTGATGGGATGCCTGCTACCCAGTTCAAATGGGTAACCTGGTCGACTTAAATCCATTTCTTTGACGCTGTTTTGCTGTTCTAGCTGAGACAACGAGGACTTGAGTGTTTCGTATTTTACCTCGGCTAACTCCTTTACGGCATTGATTTCCTGGCCAAATGGCCTGCGATGTTCCGGAGGTATGTTTTTGATTTCTGAAAACAGTGGTTTGAGTATATTCTTAGATCCCAGAAATCGAATTCTGAATTGCTCCAATTCCTCCAGTGTAGTTGGGTTGGATCGTTCTATTTCATCCCGGTATCCCTTGAGTTGCTCAATAGCATTCATTTCGTTCTTCTTTAATTCTTTCAGTGGTCACCATATCAGGATTTTGTGTACACTTCCTGTCGATATCGCTGCCTGAGAAAACATCACTGGGCGATAAACGCAAGAATTAAGGTGAATTTCATCCTGTGTATGGGATTGCATTCCAGTCACCAGATTCCTCAATAGCTATTGCGATGCGAAAATATCTGATTCAATGTTCCTTTTACTTGTCCATGAGAGTACTACTTTTGCAAAGGTAAGGTTTTATTGAATGTCATGAAAGTCTAAGGATGGTTTATACGGCGATAAAAAAGAAATCCACATGGCAATATGTCCAGCTTATAGCCATTGTTTTATTGCCGTGGGGCTTGTATTTCTCCGAGGCCATGGCTTCTATTCTGATGGGGTTGTTTTTCTTTCCTGTTTTATTTTATGGTCATAGTATAAACTGGGAGGTGCTGGCCACGAGATTCTGGCCTTTTTTTGTGATCTACGCTTTGCTATTCATCGGAGGATTCCGGAGCTCCGATACCTGGAACTGGATCAGTTTATTGCGGGCCAATCTGCCTTATATTGTTTTTCCAATAGGATTTGCTTTATGGCCATGTTTTTTGCAAAAAAGGTTAACCTGGTTTTTTCGGCATTTTATTTTGGCAAGTACTGCTCTTTCCTTGTATTTATTGTACATCGCATTGGTGGAACCGGAAATGATGTTTTCCGGACTCCGGGAGGGAGGATCTTTTGAAACACCCGTACATCACGTGAGGACCAGCTTGTTTTTGGCGATTGGGGGTGTATTGGCCTGGCATGAGTGGAGCCAGACCATTCCACGGTCCCGTTATTTCTGGCTGGTGGGGTTGGGCTTACTTTTTATCATTGCCGGATTGCATATTTTGGCTGTGCGCACTGGCATCATCCTGTTCTATATGGGGACAGTAGCTACCTTTCTGTGGAATACGAAATTTCACCATCTGCAGGGCTACTGGATTATGTTTGGTTTTGGTGTTGTTATTGCAGCTTCGCTGATCTGGGTTCCTACGATTCGGGAAAAATGGCAATATTTTCTGGAGGATATTGCGAATATGAAAAGCTATTCATGGTGGTTTTATTCCGATGCTGTACGTTGGGAGTCCAATGTGATAGGGTGGGAGATATTTCTTCAGCATCCCTGGTGGGGGGTAGGTATGGGTGATCTTGGGGATGCCATGCATATGCAGTTTTTTACCCAACATGGTATTCGAATTTGGCAGTACCCACATAACTTATGGATCACTTTTCTGTCAGGTAGTGGATTGGTGGGTTTTGTAATTCTCAACCTGGCATTAGGAAAACTGTATTTCCAGGTCCAAAGAAACAGTATTCTGGTGTTCCGAATACTGTTTGTGATGTTTTTAGTTAGCTGCCTGGTAGAGAATACGTTACTGACTTCCCTGGGTTCGGCCATTTTCGTATTGTTTGCTCTCTTAGCTACCAGTACCGCGGAGGACGGGGATCCACCCGTTCGTGAACAAATCTGAATTCACGAGCCTTGCTTCTGTAAAAAATACCATAGATCAGACCAAACACGAAACCGCCGATGTGTGCCCACCATGCGACACCCTGTGACTGCACACCCATTTCGGCTTCATAGTACACCGACATAAACTGTTGGACAAACCAAAATCCAATAAAGAAAATAGCAGACACATAAAACGTTACGAAAAAGATCAGAAATATTAGTCTTATCCTGGATCGGGGGAACATGACCAGATAAGCCCCGAGGACAGCCGAAATGGCACCACTCGCACCGATGCTGGGTATAGTGCTGTCAAGATTCATCCATACGTGGGTGATGGAGGCGATGAGTCCACCAAGGATGTAGAATAAAAGGAATTTGAAATTACCCAATACGGCTTCCACATTGTCTCCGAAAATCCAAAGGAAGAGCATGTTGCCGATCAGATGAGACCATCCGCCATGAAGAAACATGCTGGTAAACAGCGTATGAATCTGAGACCCGGAGGCAACCATGGAGGGTATAGCTCCAAATTGATTGATGAAGGATTGAAGACCAGCTTCGTCCAGGCTAATTTCGAAGAAGAAAAGGCCAATATTCAGAAGCAACAGCCCGTAAGAAAAGAAGGGACGTGATCCGCCCGATATATTATCGTCACCAATCGGTATAAGCATATAAGTGTGTCATTAGGTAAATCCAAATCCTTCATTGAGCAGATCGTGAAGATGAATCATGCCAACGTATTGATCCTCTTTAGTAACGATTAATTGGGTAATGCTGCATTCGTTCATTTTTTTCATAGCATCCGCTGCTTTCGTATCCGCTGAAATGGTAATAGGATTCTTAGTCATAATGTTGCGGGCCATGATTTTTTCGTTGAAATTTCCACTCATAAGCATCCTACGTAAATCGCCGTCTGTGATGATGCCCACAATCCGATCGTTTTCATCCAGGACAGTTGTTGCACCCAGTCGTTTTGCGGTCATTTCAATAATCACCTCATTGATGCTTTGGTCCGGATATACGATGGGTTTTTCGTGTAAATGAAGGAGATGAGCCACCTTCATGAGAAGTTTTTTGCCAAGCATCCCCCCAGGATGATTGCGAGCAAAATCTTCTTCCTCGAACTGATTTAAGTGGGATAGGCACACGGCCAGAGCGTCCCCTATGGCCAGTTGGGCCATAGTGCTGCAGGTTGGTGCCAGATTGTGCGCGTCGGCTTCTCGTTCTACCGGGGTCCAGATAAAATAATCCGATTCCCGGGCCAGGTAGGAGTCCCTGTTCGCAGTCACGCCGATTATTTTGTTTCCGAAACCTTGGATAATATTCAAAATTATTTTAATTTCAGGCGTTTGCCCACTTTTGGATAAACAGACGACGACATCCTCCTTTTCAATTATTCCCAAATCACCGTGAATCGCATCACCGGCATGCAAAAAGGAAGCCAGGGTACCCGTAGAATTTAGGGTAGCTACAATTTTTTGACCGATGAGTGCGCTTTTTCCTACCCCGGTGAGGATAACCTTTCCGGGGCTCGTGTGTAACAGGTGAACAATTTGATCAAAGTCTTCGTTCAGGGTAGGAACGAGTTGTTCCAGAGTATGGATTTCCATTTCCAGGGTTTGCCTGGCAATTTTATGGATTTCATGCTGTTTTTTCACGTTAATCAATTTTTAATTATACGGATAATTTGGTAAATTGAAGGAGTAAAAACGGTATTTTAGCAAATATGGAATTTTAGGGAAATGGATTCATTAACAGTAACAAGCGAAAAAGTATTGCATTCTTCGTTGAAAGAATATTTTGGCTTTGACCAATTTAAAGGACAACAGGAGGAAATCATTCAAAGCATAGTGCAGGGTAAGGATACTTTCGTGATCATGCCTACCGGAGGAGGTAAATCACTGTGCTATCAATTGCCCGCATTGATACTGGATGGAACTGCTATAATTATATCTCCCCTGATTGCATTGATGAAAAATCAGGTGGACTTGTTGAGAGGATACAGCTCCAATGACGATATCGCTCATTTTTTAAATTCATCACTTAATAAGTCCCAGATTCGACGGGTCCTGGAAGATATAACCAATGGCAAAACCAAATTACTTTATGTAGCACCGGAAACGTTAACCAAGGAGGAATATCTCAACTTTTTTCAAAAGATAAATGTATCCCTGGTTGCGGTAGATGAGGCACATTGTATTTCCGAATGGGGGCACGATTTCCGTCCTGAATACCGGAAGATCAAACATATGGTGGATACCATTGGAGACGATATTCCCATCGTTGCCTTGACCGCTACGGCCACACCCAAGGTTCAAAGTGATATAGTCCGGAATCTCAATCTCACTGATTACAACAAGTTTATCTCTTCGTTTAACAGGGTGAATTTGTTCTATGAGATACGTCCCAAATTAGGGAAACAACAGACCATGAAGGAGATCATCCAGATCATCAATGATATGGGCCATCCTTCAGGGATAATTTACGTTCAAAATCGTAAGACAACCCAAAATCTGGCGGATACGCTCAATATGAATGGAATTAGCGCCGCTCCATATCATGCCGGTTTGGATGCCAATACCCGTGCGCAGACTCAGGATGCTTTTCTCAAGGAAGAAATAAAAATTATCTGTGCCACCATAGCCTTTGGAATGGGCATCGACAAACCCGATGTGCGGTTTGTAATGCACTACGATATGCCCAAAAGTATCGAAAATTATTATCAGGAAACCGGACGTGCTGGTCGAGATGGACTGGAAGGTCGGTGTATTGCATTCTATGAGCCCAAAGACATCCTGAAACTTGAAAAATTTCTGCGGGATAAACCTGTTGCAGAACGAGAAATGGGCATGGTTTTCCTTGAAGAGGTGATGGATTTTGCTGAAACCTCCGAATGCCGGCGGGCATTCCTTCTCAACTATTTTGGTGAATCCTACCATGTGGACAAGTGCAACAAGATGTGTGATAATTGTCGCTATCCGGTGGAAAAAGTGGATGTGACCAAAGATATGAAGAAAGGACTGGAAGTAGTACAGGCTCTGAAACAGAACTATACCTCCAAAATGCTTGTCACCTTCCTTATGGGTGAAGAAAATGAAACATTGAAGAGCTTTCTGTTGGATGAGCACAAGTGGTTTGGTTCGGGTAAGGACAAAGGCGTCGATTTTTGGAATACCATCTTCCGCCAGGGGATTCTCAAGGGATTATTGCGCAAGGATATAGAAACCTATGGGGTCTTAAAGCTTACGGATTTGGGCAGGGAATTTATCAAAAAACCCACCACCCTCAAATTGGGAATTAACCGAAGCTTTGAGTCTATGGAGGAAGAGGAAATGGAACATATTGTAGGGCAGGGGCCCGGTGCTCTGGATATGGTTTTGTTGGACCAGTTGAAAGCATTGCGGGAAGATGAAGCGCGGCGACTCGATATACCTAAGTATGTCATTTTTATGGATACTTCACTGGAAGATATGGCCACGTTATACCCTATGACTATGGAGGATATGGCCAATGTTTCAGGGGTGAGTATGGGGAAAGCCCGTCGGTTTGGCCAGCCATTTTTGGACCTGATCAACGATTATGTAGAGGAGTACGATATCGAACGACCGCACGAATTGGTCATCAAGACTGTAGCCAATAAATCCAAAGCTAAAGTTTCGATCATACAGGGCATCGACAAACAGATGGATCTGGAAGATATAGCGAGTAACAACAGGATGACTATGGATGAACTGATCGAAGAGCTGGAGATGATCGTATATTCAGGGACCAAGCTGAATATCGATTATTATCTGGATTCCAACGTGGACGAATACGTCATTGAGGACATTTTTAATTACTACATGGAATCGGAATCGGATTCCATCGAGGATGCGTACTCAGAGCTCGCAGAGGAGGATATCACGCTTCGTGAGATTCAACTCGTCCGATTGAAATTTTTGTCTGAACTCGCCAATTGAACATGAAGAAAAAGCAAATTATTATCATCAACGGCCCCAATCTCAATCTGTTGGGGACACGTGAACCGCAGATATATGGCCGTGTAACTTTTGGTGATTATCTTCAAAAGCTTCGTTCGCTTTTTGATGAAAATGTGGAATTCAAATATTTCCAATCCAATTCGGAAGGAGCGATAATTGATTTTATCCAGGCACATAGTGAGGACTCCGATGGATTGGTGATCAACGCTGGTGCATATACCCATACCTCAGTGGCTATACGCGATGCGCTCGCCAATATTCACCTTCCCAAGGTAGAGGTACATATTAGCAATGTCCACAAACGGGAGTCTTTCAGGCATCATTCTTACCTAAGTGATGTCTGTGATGGTGTGATAGCAGGACTAGGTCTGGAAGGTTATGAATATGGTGTGCGGTATGTGCTCTCCCGATAAATCAAATAGGATTTTTGATAGTATAATGCATTGAATTCCTAATCATTCAAAGAGATTGGTTCAACCGGAAAGAACACTTTCCCTATACCATATCACCTCAATATATGTGAAAAGGAAATTGGCCGGGAAGTTGCCTCGGAATGTCGCGCCACGCCCCACTCAGGGCTGACTCCACTCTCTGCCGGGACTGTAATTTTCTGTATCCTCCTCACCCGGGACAATCATTCGTAGATCCACGACCCGGAAACGATATTTGGGGACGGTGTAAGGCCGGTCAAACCACCTGTGAAGCAGCCAGGCCACACCAAAAATGACAGGACCCGGGACCAATAGTCCTGCCCGGATGGAGCGCTCGTAAATGGAGCCAATAACACCGGCTGCAGTGGCTGACCCTCCCAGTGCGTATAGGGGAAAAACGAAAAATCTTCCCTTGCGATGGAAATAGTCATCAGGTTTAAGTTCTTCGATTTGATGGGCAAAAAACAATTCTGATTCTGTAATGATTAACTGATCATCGGGCCGGAAACCAGTAATAACCTCCGTCACAAAATAATCCCTTCCCTGAAGACGGAAGCTGATTTCCTGTCCTACAGGGAATTTGTGCGTCCGGGTGGAATTCATTTTTTCCATTTGCAGATATACCTGTGCACAGGCTCCCGCCGGGGATATGCACAAAGCTAAAAGGTATATCGATCCCAGTGGAATGGTATACCATATGATTTTTCGAATCGACGGATGTAAGCGGGATAAAAACCTATTTATCACAGTTGTGAATTTTCGATCGTACATGAGCGGTCAGTATCATAATTGGATTGAGGGCTTTTTGGGTTCCCGAGAAATTAATAATAAAACCATTCATCCCTGAGTCTACAATATTTCCTTGATTGTCATCTTCATCAGCCCGTATATCTTTTCCAAAGAGCGCTATGCAAACAAGACCCCAATATAATCATTCCTCCCCATTCCCTGCATGGGTATGGTTTATAATCGTTTCAGGAATTGTTGCATGGCTGTGAATATATCCTCAAAGCCTGGCATTTCCTGTCCTATAAAGATCACAACCACCCCAATGGTAGTATGGGATGGCACGGATAAAGGCTGCCTGATAAAATGTTGTTGAAGACGAAATGCTTCTCTCATCTGCCGTTTGATCCGATTGCGATTTACGGCCTTTTTTATACGTCGTTTTGGGACGCTAAAGGCAATTTGCATCGGACTGGCAGGATTCCGTGCTTCCGGGTCCGAATTTTTCCCCTGTGGTGTATGGGGTGGTAAGACGGTACTAATAAAAAGGAGGGGGTAGTGGTGGAATTTTTTTCCGTTCTCGAGTACGAAGCTAATTGCACGGGCATGTTTGAGCCGTTGATTTGATTGAAAACGGAAGCTCATGATCGATGCGAGCTCGAGGATAAGTCAGAATACCCCGAAAGGTAACTGAATTATCCTCCTACAGCATTATGATGCTTTTAGTCGAAACTCACTGGAAACAGACAGTTTTACCCTCCCTTTGCGTCGTCTTCGGTTAATGACTTTTCGTCCGTTTTTGGTACTCATTCTCGCTCGAAACCCGTGCTTGTTGGCACGTTTTCTACGAGATGGCTGAAATGTCCTTTTCATGATTCAGTCTATTATTGATGGTCTTAAAACTACAAATGGCCCCTTTCTAAAAGGGAGCACAAATGTAGAACTTTCTTGTATAGTTACAAAATATTTACCTCATTATCCGTTCATCGAGGCCAGGAACTCATCGTTGTTGCTGGTATTGAGCATGAATTTACGAATGTGTTCCATGGCTTCATCGGGTTTCATATCTGCGAGGTAATTACGCAGGATAAACATTCTTTGGAGTGTTTCTTTATCCAACAACAATTCTTCTCTTCGGGTACCGGATTTTGTAAGATCGATAGCAGGATACAACCGTTTATTTGCCAGACTTCGGTCGAGTTGAAGCTCCATGTTCCCCGTACCTTTAAATTCCTCGAAAATCACTCCGTCCATTTTGGACCCCGTATCGATGAGGGCTGTTGCAAGGATGGTCAGGGATCCACCATTCTCAATGTTCCTGGCGGCACCGAAAAACTTTTTCGGTTTGTGAAGTGCATTGGCTTCTACACCACCGGAAAGCACTTTACCGCTGGCCGGAGCTACGGTATTGTATGCGCGGGCAAGTCGGGTAATGGAATCAAGTAATATAACCACATCATGGCCGGATTCTACCAATCTTTTGGCCTTTTCCAATACGATGCCTGCCACTTTTACATGATTTTCGGCTGGTTCATCAAAAGTGGATGCAATGACCTCAGCATGCACGCTTCTTTTCATGTCTGTAACCTCTTCTGGACGTTCGTCGATGAGGAGTACAATCATGTAACATTCCGGATGGTTGGTTGCGATAGCATTGGCAATATCCTTGAGCAGGAATGTTTTACCGGACTTGGGTTGGGCAACGATCAATCCACGTTGTCCTTTTCCAATAGGAGCAAACAGGTCGATCATTCTATTGCCGATATCGCGCCCGGTAGGAGAAGTGGTTAATTTGAATTTTTCAGTTGGGAACAAGGGGGTAAGGTAATCAAAAGAAACCCGCTCCCGAACCAGCCTGGGGTCAAGTCCGTTGATTTTTGTCACCTTGAGAAGGGCAAAGTATTTCTCACCGTCTTTGGGAGGCCGGATACTACCTTCTATGGTATCTCCGGTACGTAATCCGAATAATTTAATCTGGGAAGGAGAAACATATACATCGTCAGGCGAAGAAATGTAGTTGAAGTCTGCTGAGCGAAGGAAACCATAACCGTCGGGCATCATTTCAAGTACACCCATCCCGTCAATTACCCCATCCAGATCCAAATCAAATTTATCTTCCTTTTGAGGTTGTGGTTTAGTTTCTTTTTGATTTTGTTCTCTGTTTTTAGGTTTATTGCTCTGCTGATTTTTATTGTTTCTATTATGATCAGAAGAACTTGATTTACTTTCCTCCTGTCTTTGCTCCCGGGGTTTTTGATCTTGACCAATTCGGGACTTATCCCCATTTTGATTTTCTACTTGTTTCCTTTCCTCTTGTTTGCGCTCCTCCTGTTCCCTCTCAGGTCTGTTTTTGGTTGCATTTTTGTTGTTGTTCTCCGGATGCCTGGATTTGCTTTCCTCCCTTTGAT
>CAYRRD010000015.1:0-58327 GCA_964426625.1 uncultured Saprospiraceae bacterium
CGTGACCCAACCCTGTGCGATTCGTGAGCCGACCGCAGGGAGGATCTGGAAGCGCGTGTCAGCTATCAGCTATCAGTCGTCGATTGTATTATTTGATGCATCTGAACTAGGGCCTACTCAGATTTAGGCTTTTGACTGGATTACAATATTTTATGATAAAAATTCAGTGGTTTTAGTCCAGTGTTATTTGGGATTATCTGAAATAACTTTGCATTTGATAAAGTCCAAATTTATCTGAGTGGTTCGGAAAATTAAACATCTCCAGTCTATAACGATAGATTTTAGAATTTAAGTCCTGCGTTTCCAAATCGCAGGCAATCCGACGATTCGTACTGTGTCCGTATGGAAGCCGACCTTGTGCGACTCGTGAGCCGACCCTGTGCGATTCGTGAGTGCGGAAGTCGAAATAAAAACTGCCGAATGGCTGATTTTTATTCGGGTGGTGATCTGGAAGCGCATCCACTCATGTAATTCGTAAGCCGACCACCGGGAGTATCTGGTAGCGCATGTCATCCATCCACTATCCACTATCACCCATCATCCATCAGTTATATTTTTTGATGCATCTGAATTTGGGCTTACTCAGATTTAGCCATTTGACTGCATGTTGTTATAACAAAAAATTTCAGGCAAAATGTAGGGCTATTGCTACGACGTCTCCAATCTGGAATAACTATGAAAGCGGTGTTTTTGATGAAATACCAGAATCCAATCATTATATGTATTAAATAGATAGGAATTCATCCGTTATCTTAAATCGGACCTATCCAGGAAATGGGGTTTAAAACATACTTTTACGATTATAAAACGGACGTTATCTCCCAACTATTTGATATTGAATACACTGTCCACAATATTCATTTCGTCAATCCGAACCAGCTCCGAAGGTAAATCCCAGACGTTTCAGTCCCTCCTGTATCTCTGGTGCTGACATAAACAAATCCCAGATTAACCCAGTCCTGTAATTTTCGATCATCACGGGAATAGTGAGCTGATCAATCGCCAGGTAACGTTCCACCCACCAGTTCTCCTCCAAACTAAAGGCATCGTATGGGCCATATTCACCAATGAGGTGAGGATGATTGTTGTATAGGAAGTGTAAAAATTTATAACTCTCTTCCGGGGTATACGGAAATGAGGCCAATGCTGCCGTGGGGGATATCACACCCAGGTCGTGAGTAGGACTGTGTCCTGCATATCCCTTCATAGAATAGCTTGATGTAAGACCCCAGCAGGAATCGGAATATCCGGCATATCCATGCGGGTTGTCTACGCAGTACCGGTGTTGGATGAGGGCATGGTTCTGGTTCAGCTGCCAGTAGTCGGCGTACTGGTCCTTGAGACCTCTGGGATCAAGACCCAGATAGGAGTAATGAGCCCAAAACATGGGGCCTACGACTTTATCGGGTACCCCGTAATGATACAATACCTGCGGTAACCCATAATATTCCTCTTCGCTGACGATTTCACCATTTTTCATAAATCCCTCATGGTACACAGCAGGATCTACGGGATGTGTCGGTGAACTGGCAGCCAGGATATACATGATGAGACATTCGTTGTATCCCCCCACCGGGAAATCCATTTTCCATTCATATTCTGGAGACCAATGCCAATACAATACATTTTTTCCCTGTGTATACCAATTCCAGTCTACACCTCGCCACAATGCATCCATCTTTTGAGCCAGGCGTTGTTCACTTTCATCGCCATCTTTGAAATATTGTCGCGCAGTAATCAATCCTTGTACCAAAAAGGCGGTTTCGACCAGGTCTCCACCATTGTCATACTTACTGAATGGTTGTACTCTGCCATCGGGCATCCACCAGTGGGGCCATGCGCCATGGAACTGATCCGCTTCAGCGAGCCAATCTGTGAGTCGGGATAGTCGTTCATAACCTTCTCTCCGGGTAATGAAGCCTCGTTCGATCCCTACTATGGTTGCCATGATTCCAAATCCTGTGCCACCGGAGGTAATAATGTCCTTGTCGTGAGAAGGGTATATATTGTCCATGTGCAGACGTTCACGTGCTCCACCGGATAGGGGTTCACCCCCTTCCCAAAAATAATTGAAGGTCTGTTTTTGCACCTGATTCAATAATGCATCATCGCTTCGTTGTATTGAACTCAATTTTGGATTGCACCCAGGTAAGAATATCATCACTAGCCATACCCACACCGGCCATGCTTCAGCAATAAGCTTTTCTGTTTTTTTCTTATTCATATCTTATGTTTAGTTTTTCTAATCCCGCCTGAATTTCAGGTGCACCCATAAAAAGCTCCCACAACAAACCTGTCCGGTAATTTTCGATCATACAAACGATGGGGCCCTGGTCAATCGCCAGATAGGAATCCGCTACCCATTCTTCAGTGATATTGAATGCGTCAAAAAATCCATATTCACCCCATATCCGATCACCCAGTAAGTAGTAAAAATGACGGATGGCTGCCATTGATTCTTCGTGGGTATATGGAATGGAAGAAATTGCTGCAGTGGGTGTGATAACGCCTCTGTCGTTACGAGGACTGTGTGCAGAGTATCCTTCGTTCCCGTCGCTGGCAGTCAGACCCCAACAATCCTCTGAATAGCCAATAAAATTGCGCGGATTGTCAATGCAATATGACCGGTTAATCAGGGTATGATGTAAATTTTGGGTAAAATAATCCGCGTAATCATCTCTTAGTCCGCGCGGGTCAAGACCCAGATAGGAATAATGGGCAAAAAATAAAGGTCCTCCATATTCCGGACCCACTGGAAGTTCCAGCCCATAATAAGAGGTTCCATTTTTTATATTACCAGACCGTGCGTAACCTTCGTGGTAGGATTCAAAGTTAATGCTATGTTCGGGTGAACCAGCCGCCAGAATGTACACGATTTGGGTTTCGTTGTGACCCTGAATTGGGAGATTGATATCCCATTCGTATTCAGGGGACCAATGCCAGTATAGGACATTCTGACCATCCCGGCTAAACCAATCCCATTCTACATCCTTCCATAATTTATTGATCAAGTCAATAAGTTCCAGCTCTTCCGGTATGTCCGGATCAAGATATTCCCGAACGGTTAACATTCCCTGGATAAGGAATGCAGTTTCAACCAGATCCGCTCCATTGTCCTTGGCGCTAAATGGCTGCACTTTACCCGTCATTCCATTGATCCAATGAGGCCAGGCACCGTGAAAGCGGTCTGCTTGTTCCAGAAAATATAAAATTTGACCCCACCGCTCAACTGCCTCCGTTCTCGCGATAAAACCTCTCTCCACAGCAACCACCATGGCCATAATGCCAAAACCGGTTCCACCTGTGGTCACAGTAGTATTGCTGGTATTGCGCTCCCTTGCCATTCCGCTTATGGGCTCTGCGCCTTCCCAAAAATACCGGAAGGTTTGTTGTTGAATTTTGGTGAGTAATTCCTCATCCGAAATTTCGGGAAATTTATAAGTGGAATCGAGTGTGGAAAATAAACTGAAACTAAGTCCTTCAAAAGGTCGGCCCAGAGCAGGTCCTAAATCCTCTGATATGTGGAGTTCATACGAAGTATAATAGTTCAACGATCGGTCGAAAGTGAGGGTCCATTCATTTTCTGATGAAGCATTGAGATGTGGAACTTGGTTATCCCCGACCCATTCCAGATGTTCGTAAAGCAGGGTTTCAGGAATCAAATGGGATAATTCCAGATGGAAGGTGGGTTCCAGGGGGATTTCTGGATTCCGCCTCCCGATCTCCATGGTTCGTCCATTAGTCAGTGTAACCTTAGCCGTAAGTGGTAAAAGTTGTGTCGTAAATATTAAAGTATCTCCGGCAAACCGCGAACCATCCGATGACTCAATCTGATCGTTGATCATTAGTCGGTAAGTAACCCCCTCCTGCCAGGTGCCTTCAGGAGTTAAGCGGACTTCTTTGGCATCGGTACTCCATGATGGATATACAGGAATCAAGGCATTCCCCTCTAGTAAACTGAAGAAATTATTTTCTGTGTTGCTAATCGATTTTGAGAATCCAATGATCAATTCGCCGTCAGGTGCAACGGTCTCTCCGTGGAGAATGGATTGGCTGCCAAGCCGGGCATACTCAAGCCTAATATCAGAGGTCAGAGATGCAGGGGGATCCTCTTTTTGGCAGGAGATCATCCACAGCACTATACACATAGCAAATCTCATTTTACCTTGACGTATCCAAATGCTTTTCATCATCCCCGGTTAAAGCTCTAAATTGTATATGATACCCATAGTGCCACGTTCATATGTTCTCAAGCTGGGCAGGATTATGGTCAAAATTCTCTGCAGATATCTCATTTCATGACTTTCGATTTTCGAAAAAAGGTTGCTGAATTCTAAATAGCTTTGCATTTTTTCTTTGGGATTGACGGATCAAATTATCCCTGTTATCGTATGGGATTAAACAGGAAGTAGAAAAACGTGGAGTATGACCAGATTTTATAGCCCTATATCAGGAGTTTTACCAATTTTTGAATCAAGTTCAAATACTGATTTTATGGGTCGAGTTTCAATTAAAATCAATTCAATAGCAGTGAAATATCCGTACGTCCGGGCTCATACGGATATTTTACCTTTTCATGCCAGGTCGGTCTGACTTGCCGGTGCCAGATGGGTTCCCTCTTATTTCAAGTTGGTCCCGGAAGCTCCCTTTTATTATATCTCCTGCTCTCGTAATGACCTACGTGAATCAATTTTTTCACCTATCTAAGTCACATACGTAGTGGCTCATGGCGTGTTTTCCATGATTTCTAATACATCATCCTGAGTAAGGAATGTATCAAATATGTACAGCTCATCCATGGCGCTCAAGTCCGAGTGGTGGTTCCAGCCGGTGAATCTTGGTGCTCCCGACATAATTGAAAGCAAATCACAACCTGTCCAGTCAATCCCATCCAAATCTCCTTCTTTCACTATTTCTCCATTGATGTAAACAATGGCTTTCTCCTGAGAGATGGCAAACGCTAAATGCACCCAATCTCCTATGGATGGATCTACATCCGCTGCTGCGCCACCATCAAACCAGGTTTCTTTATCCCCTGAGCCTACATTGAGTTTGAATCGTTGCATCCCTCCTGCATTTTCCCGGAAAAATCTAAAGCCTGAAGTTCTTACGTTTTGAGCATCCGGGTTATCGGGGTCTTCTGGTCCCATAACCAGAATGCCGGCGCGATCCGGATCTGCATTGATGTTGAACCATAAGGAAGCACTGAATTCATCTGAATGGAATCGATCTCCCGGAAAAGTAAGGTAGGCGTCTGCTGCGCCGGAATAAGCCAGGCCTTTAATCCCAGGTGCAAAGGTTGGGTTACCGACTACTGTGGCTTGTGTTTTAGTGGCCAGATCCATATATTCATTTTCAAAATTCATTTTAAAGATCTCACCATATTCGGGGGTGTACCCGGTAATAATCTCACCAGTTTCTACTGCTATGATATCTCTGATATCCTGTACAGAGAGTGCTCGATTGAATATTCGGAGTTCATCCATATAGCTTCTATCCGATAAGTGATCCCATCCGGTGAAGCGAGGGGCGCCTGACATGATAGAGAGCAGATTACATCCTGTCCAGTCGATACCCTGAAATTCAGTTTCCTTCACCAATTGGCCGTTGATATACACGGATGCCTTATCCTCTGCAATGGTAAAGGCCATATGGACCCATTCGTTTTTCGAAGGGTCTACATCTGCTGCAGCTACGCCATCAACCCATACATCGCCCTCACCAAAACCAACATTGAGTTTGAACCGCTGCATCCCGCCAGCGTTTTCTCTGAAAAAGCGGAACCCAGAAGTTCTGTTGTTTTGTGCGTTTGGATTGGCATCATCCGGAGGACCCATCACGAGTATCCCAGCGCGGTCGGGTGTGGCATTGACCTTCATCCAAAACACAGCAGAAAGGGTTTGGCTCTGGAAAGCTTCACCAGGGAAGGTCAGATAAGCCCCATCAGCGCCAGCGTAGGCATTGGTACCCTCTCCTATGATCACGCTTTCACCAGCAAAACCCGGGTTGCCTACTACTGTAGCGGATTGTAAATTTACAAGATCAACATAGTCACCATCAAACGGCATATAGAGTAATTCACCTTCATACATGGGGGTATAAGGGGAAACTTTCATAAATACCACAGACTGTTCTGTGGTTTTACCCGAAAGATCCGTAGCACGGACGGTGAGAATATGCTCTCCATTGGTAATATTGTCGTATACAAAGGACTCTATTACCCTTCTATAATCTTTGAAATCTGTGAAAGCCGCAATTTCTGTTCCATCGATAAGTATTTTTATTTCTCCCACTTCAATATCGTCGGTCACTTCAAATCTTATTTCTATCGAGGCTACTTCCTCTAAAACTCTGATTTGTGTTCCTTCAGCAGGATAAAGAATCTTCACTTCTGGAGCTGTCGCATCGGTGCCAGGTTGCAAAGGGGTAATGGGGTCTATTCCCGTGTCGCATGCTATCACGGACATCATGAGGAAAATGAGGAATAAGCTATATTTGATCGTTTTCATAAGAATATTTTTTTCGGTTAACATTCCAGCCTCATTATCTTGAAAGGCCTGGTAATATATCTACCTGCGCCAATGGATAGGGCAGGAATGTTTTGTCCACAGTAAAATTGCGTCCGTCGTAGGATAGTTCGTCGTACCGTTCTGTGCGGATCATGTCATAATACCGGGTGCCCCACTCCATAGCCAGTTCAGCAAATTTCTCATCGAGAATCTGATCAATTGTTACATTGGTAAGGGGTGGCATACCGGCACGCTGCCGTACCAGATTCACGGCTTCATCTGCCGAGATAGCATTGCTGGATGCACCCCTCGCCACGGCTTCGGCATGCATAAGCAAAACTTCTGCATATCTGATTACGTGTATATTTTTATCGTTAGCCCAGGCGGTTCTTCCTGGTGTAATCTGATCGGAGGGCAGGTAATGTTTCCCGCTTGCAAACATGGCTCGTGCATAATCGTTGATCACATCACCGGAAGGGGTTTCGTTGGATATCCAATCCGGCAGGTTTGCATATTCAGGATCCTTTTTGATCTCCTCGATGCCCCTGGGGGTGAATAACACACTGGTTACCAACCGCTCTCTGTCGTTGCGATCCAGCATAAATTTGATATACTTCAGACTGGGTTCATAGAATCCCCAACCACCATTTATGTCTCCCACTTTCGGTTCCCAGCTTTGCGGACCAAAAAAAGCCATAAGATAGGTTATTTGTGTGCCGGTACCTGATCCAAAGTCAGAATACTGAAATTCGAGCAAACTTTCATTGCTGAGTTCACCCGGATCCTTAAACAATTGATAGAAATCGGGATATAGGCTAAATAATCCTGAGTTGATAATCTGAGAGGTGGCATCGGCCACGCCCTGGTAATTTTTTAATTCAAGATTGGCCAATGCTTTAACAGCCAGTGCGGTGTGTTTGGTTACACCACCGGGCAAATCTGTACGTTGATTGGGGCGCATATCGGGTAACAAAGGGGCCGCTGCATCCATCAGATCTGATATATGCTGCATCACTTCGTCCTTGGATACCACTTCAGCATTGAGCAAGTCAGAAGGATTGGAGGTGACAGGAATGAAAACATCGCCCCACACCCGGGATATATTGAATAGTAAAAACGAATTGAGCACATCGATCTCGGCTTTGTATTGTGCTGCGGGATTACTGCCTGACGCCTGCTCTGCGTACAGATCGATTTGTTCCTGGGCAGCAATTCCATCTATGATGTCGCTGTACATAGTCTGCCATAGCGAATTGTACATCCAGTATCCCTGATTGTACCGGAAGTAATCCGTTTCTGCAAAATCCTGCTGATCTCCTAGCCCTCCATGGTTGACATCATCGCCCCGGACAGAAATCAATGGAAATTGTTCCCAACCCCGCGATTGAAAGGCGGCGTAGGCACCGACCAGCGGAGAAATCATATTGGCTGTATTACTGTAATCAATCGCTTCTTCGAACGTTCTGTTTTCCGCAGGTCTATTCAGACGATCATGGCACGAACTCAGAACCAAAACACAGATCAATAATCCGAATGGGATAATATTGTATTTTATATTTTTCATCACTTTTAAATTTTGGTGTGATTAAAATCGAACATTCAATCCAACAGTGTACACAGAAGGTATGGGATAGGTCTGTCGGTCGATCCCATCCTCCACTTCCGGGTTGAAACCATTGTAGCTAAATACGGTTAATGGTCTGTCGGCTGTCAGCGTAATGGTGGTTTCCGGGAAATTACCGCCCAGTAAATTGCTGCCAGGAATGGTGTAGCCCAGAGTGACATTTTGAATACGGAAAAAGGAACCGTCTTCGATATAATAATCACTTAGCGCCTGATTCCAACCTTTACGAAGACCGTTTGCGGAAGGATATTTATTGGAAGTTCCCTCACCATGCCAGCGATTCACTGCCAGATCAGCGTCGAGGTTTGTGTCATTGGTGAAGATATATTCACCTCGTTTTCTATTGAGAATAGAATTCCCTGCCTGTCCGAAGAAGTTGGCGGTAAAGCTGAAGTTCTGGATATTGAGGCCTAGGTTAAATCCATACATTAAGTCCGGGATATAAGAACCCAAAACCACGCGATCCTGATCATCGATCACTCCGTCGCCATTTTGGTCTTTAAATTTGAAATCACCAGGCTCCAGGTTGTTTTCCTGTGCTATGGGATCTGCGTTGATCTCGGCCTGATTCTGGTACACTCCCGCAACTTCACGGCCAAAGAAGGCCAGCAAAGGTTGGCCGATGATGGATCGCTGGCGGAATTCCGCGGTGCCACCATCAATATAAGGCTGACCAAAAAGATCGATGACCTCATTTTTAAGTGTAGCGATGTTCCCGCCTATATTGTATTGCCAACCATTGGCCAATTGGTCTGACCAGTCCAGCGCCAGTTCGACGCCGGAATTGCGAATCACGCCAACATTGCGCAGGACACTACCCCCAATCAGAGGAATGTTCACCCGAATGGCTGCATTTTTGGTGTCCCTAGTATAATAATCGGCATCCAGAGTGAGACGGCTGTCCAACAAGTAGGCTGTAAGACCAAAGTTGAGCTCCTCGACAACTTCCCAACGCAGCGAGGAGAAAACGTTGGAGGTCTGTGTGCCCGGAACCATTTGACCGTCGAAGACTGTGTTTACAACCTGGGTGGTACGCGCACCATCGGATGCCTGAATTTTATCATTCCCCAACTCACCCCAGCTTCCTCTCAATTTGAGGTAATCTATACCCGGTACGTGGAAAAAGTTTTCCTCTGATATGACCCAGCCTACCCCGACCGTCGGGAAGTATCCCCATTTTTGCTGGTACTTGGAGCTGCCGTCTGCCCGAAATGTTCCATACAACAGGTATTTGTGGGCAAAATTGTAAGATAATCTTCCAAAATAGGACAAGCCATATTGATGGCTGCCATTGTCTCCTACTGCATCCACCACGATGGTTTCGGCCTGGTCTATATACCACGCCTCTTCCCGATCGGAGGGAAAATTACGAGCTTGTGCACGTAGTTGGGAATATGCTTCATCGCGGTAAGATGTACCCCCCATCAGTGTGATACCATGCTGGCCAAACTGATTGTTGTACGTCAACAAATTATCCCATATCTGATTGGAGAAATTGGACCATGTTCTGGAAATTGCTGCATCCGGATTTTGAAATCCCGCACTGCTGAAATAGGGAAGATTCACATTGCGCAGGTCCAGCGCGGTAAAATTGTGGTTATATGAAGTTCTGAATTTCAATCGATCCGGTATAAGATCCACCTCTACATAAAAGTTGGCCAGGATCTTACGGATTTTTTCCTTGTTATCATTATAATCCATAGCCGGGAATGGATTTTGTCCACCCCGGTATCCCAGATACTGAGCGCTAGCATAAGGATCCGGAAAAGCACCCTCGATCTGATCATCGAATACAGGAAGAATGGGTACCGCAAAATAAGCCCTGAACCAGGCCGTATTTTCTGGTGAATATTTGGTGCCATTACTCATAATCATGTTCCCACCCAGCTTGAGCCAGTCCAGAGCCTGATAATCCACCTTAGATCGCAAATTGAAACGCTGGAATTCGTTTTTCATATCCAGAATTCCATCCTGTCCAAAATAATTGGCACCCAGGGAGTATGTGGCCTGACTCCCACCACCCGTCACGGAAATGCTGTGATTCTGGATGGACGCCGGCCTCATTATTTCTGAATACCAGTCAGTATTCACATCAGGTACATTGGGATTGATCCTGCTACGGCCATATCTTTGCATGGCGTTGAGTACGAACTGATAGTCCGGAAATCGGTTGGGATCAAGTTCCGAAATGATTTGGACAAATTGCTCGGCGTTGGCCATCTTCAGAACATCATTTGCCACCTGCATTCCGTAGTAACCGTTGTAGGTAATTTGGGCGGGTTGATTGAGATTCCCGGATTTGGTTTCGATGAGTACCACACCATTCGCTGCACGGACACCGTAAATGGCCGCAGCAGAGGCATCTTTGAGGACGGATATGGTGGCAATATCGGAAGTGTTGAGGAAGTCGATGTTGTCAAAAAACATTCCATCCACCACATACAAAGGAGCTTCATTGTCGGATCCCGGATAGGACCCGATACCCCGCACCCTTACTTTGGGCGCACTACCCGGGGCTCCACTGCTTACTATCTGCATTCCGGCCACTTTGCCCTGGAGAGATTGCATTGCCTGAGCGGTGGGTGTTTTCATGATTTCTTCGGCATTGACGGTCGTAATAGACGAGGTCAAATCCCTTTGCCGCTGTGTTCCATATCCCACCACGATAATTTCCTCAAGCATTTGATTGGCAGATACCATATTAAAATGTAATTCGGTATCCAGTCCAAGCTGGAATTCGATGGTTTCATACCCGATGTAAGATAAGCGAATGGAATCCCCTGGTCGGGCTGTTAATTCAAAATAACCATCAAAATCAGTCTGGACTCCTGATCCTGTGCGTAGAATCAAAATATTGACACCGATGAGTGATTCCCCTGATTCTTCTGCCGTAACCTGGCCAGTATAATTAAGCTCGGCTTCGGTTTGCGCTGAAATTATTCGGGGAAGAAACAGCAGTAGGGCTGCTAAAATTGGAAGTAAAAACCTATTCGATTTCATACGATATATATTTTAATTCTCAACGTTTTTTCATCCTTAAATATAGTTTAAAAACGAAAACCCGCCAAGATATGTCCACCGGAGTCACCTCACAAATACCTCATCATATATGGCTTCATTGTAATTTGAGTGCCACAAAGCGGATAAATATATGGCTGATAATGAATAGGTTGTTTTCTGCAGATCGGATTAAAAAAAAATTGCCCTATATTTAGAACCTCATCAGGTACTCGGAAAGGTTGGTGTTCGGATCAAGGTTCATTTTTTTTCGAAGTCGGTACCTTTTATTCTCAACCGAACGGACAGAAATCTGTAAAATGGGGGCAATTTCTTTGGAAGACATATTCATTCTAATGTAAGCAGCTAGTCGTAGATCTCCTGGTGAAACGTCGGGGTAGGAGGTCGTAAATCGTTCGATAAAGTCTTCGTGAACTTCGGCAAAAGTCCGATCAAAAATTTCCCATGCTTCGTCGCTGTTAATATTGCGATTGATCAGTTTAATGAGTTTTTGTTTGAATTTCGGCAATGATTCAGACGCCGAATTTTCTGATTTTATTACCTCTTTGAGTTCATTGAGCATATTGTTTTTTTGTACCATAGTCATGGCACTGTTGGCGAGCATTTTGGATTTATAGGCCACTTCGTGTTCCAGTTTTTCCGTTCTGGCACGGATTCTTTCAGCTTCCAAAGCGATTTCCTTTTCTCTCCTCAACCGTTCGGTTTCAAGTTTTAATTTTTTCTTATTTCGTTGGTTGATAGCCCAAAAAATGAAAATGATAACGCCAACGTATAGGATGATACCCTGCCAGGACTCGTACCAGTAGGGATGGATGGATACAGTGATTACACTATAGGAATTTTTTTCTCCATGGCTCAGATACAGATGATATCTCCCGTGATTGAGTTGTTTGAATTCAAGTACACCGTGATCAGGCAGATTCCTCCAGGCACTGTCATAGCCTTCAAGACGATATTTTGAATTCGATGTGCGATGAAGAAAACCATTTTTAGGGGCAAGCTGAATGGTCAAATTGTGTTCATTGGCTTTAAGGTCAAGATGATTTCCGGGGTTTCGCCAAAGTTGATTATTGACTTGTAAATAATCTATTTCAAGGGATTCAATTTTGTGATGATCCTTCTTTGGGTTGTGCTTAGAGTAGCCTTCTTCGATTGACAGCACTACTTCATTTCGTTCGGGGAAATAGGAAATCAATCGGTTTTGTTCCGAATTGTTATTGATTGGCTTAAGGATACGGAAGTTTAGATCAGGGTATCTACTCTGGATGTTTTGTACGTGTTCCGTATCGATTTTCGCGAGAATTCCCTTGTTCCCCAGCTCCCACCACGCAGAATCGATCTGGACAAAGGTTTTATTATTCAGGTATGCCAATCCCAGTGTGTTGGTTCCGATATTCACTTCCCTGTCCTGGAATGTTTTTCGGTCGGTAATTCGATTGTGTTCAAGGTCGAGTTGGTAATACACCAGCCCGAAATAGGGGTGTAATCCGAGGAGTTGCCCGGATTGGTAAATGAATCGATCTACCAGTTTGTCCGTCCCGGTAATTCGATGAGGATTGTTCCATATGTTTTCATTTTTTTCGAGCAAAACCAGACCATTGTATGTGGATTGCAGAATTTGATGGTCATTGAGTAGTTGCATATGAAATACCCCGGTGAACGGACTGACGAGTTCGAAATGTTCATGGAACAATTGCAAGGTACCTGCATTGTGACCACATAGAAGGTCAGACCCGGCCTGAGTAAGACTCCATACCTGTCCTTGCGATCCGGGAACAAGAGAGAATTTTCCGTCCTGGTTTTGGATAAATACCCCCTGATTAGTCCCCACATAAAAGTGGTTGTTGTGGTATATGGTTGCAAATATAGATCCGAGCTTACCTTCTACGTCGTAATAGAAGTGGCCTGGATGGTGGAGATGCAGTATATTCATCCCAATATTGAGCCCGATGCACAGGGCACCTTCACGTGTTTCATAAAGTGCAAGGACAGAATTATTGGCTAATCCATTTGTTTTGTTTACATGGTATTTGATTTGAAGATCAGGCGTGGTGACGTATACCCCATTTTGGATGGTACCGATCGCATAATCTCCATTTTTTAACCGAATCAGGTTGTTAATCTGGTAGTCTTTGAAATTGTCATTGAGTTTTCCGGATACGGGGATGGCATGTGCGGTGTCCACTACGAACAATCCAAAATTACGGGTGGCAATCAAAAGCTGGTGATCCTGATATGCTGCCACCCCTGATACGATTGCGTTCCGGGGAAGACCTTGTGGCGTGAATGTGCTTTGAACTCCATGATCAAATACATATATTCCATGTTGAATCTGAGGAACAAAAAGACGGTTCTCGATCCAATTGCCGAACATGATATTGTCCCCTGGTCGATAAAGTTCAAGGCCATTGGAATCTTTAAACACCATGATGGAAAATGACTGAAACATTATCTGGTCGTCACTTCCTGTAATGTGCCATATTTCTTCCTCACTTCCTTTTAACAGGTCCCCGCCGATTTCAATGAAAACCGGTCGGGCAGGGTCGGAGCGATCCACATAACCGATGGTTTCAAATCCACCGGCATAGATCTTCCCATCGTAGCCTCGGAACAGGCACCTTGGTACCCTGTGATTGGGAAGAAATACCTTTTGCCAATTCAATCCATTGAATATCAAAATACCTTCGTTGTTCGCTACAAATAAATTGCCGGCATCGTCCTCTGCAAAACTCCAGTTTTTTAGGCCGGCATCGTACTGATTTCGGTCATAAGTGATAATCGCAGGTATTTCCTGGCCAGATGAATTGATCGGAAAAGCAAGGTATAGACAGAAGAAAAGGACACTTATGGGTCTTCTCAGGGTACCGAATCGAGTTTTTATTTTGACAGGAAGAATTTCCATGTTTAGGGATATGCTGCGAGGGAAGTTAAAAAAAAATTCATGAACTCCGTGCCCTTCTTGCCCTCACCGCTGATAATTTATCCCGAATGCGAATTTTCAAAAGAGGTAACAACGTATTACTATTACATTGGCCACAGCAGGATCAAAAGAACCCCAAACGCTATGGACAATGTGATCAGCCATGTCATCCATTTCAACAATTTTTTACTTCCGAGGAAACCAACGATGAGAATTTTGAAGGCTACATTGGAAAGCAGACCGGTCATAATCAGTCGCCACCCCAGGTCGGTTTCCATGCCATCTCGGATAGATTGGGCAAGAGACAAGGTGATTGCATCTTTTTTGACCAGGCCACCCACTACAGATACAATATACAATCCGCTGTTTCCCAGTTTGTCCTGAGCAAACGCCACGGCAAGCAAAATAATAGCGTATAATAGGCCAAATACCAGAGCACTTTTGAACTGGGCCGGATTTTTGGGCTCCGGAATTTCATTGATTTGCTGATCCCGGGAGGCAAGATAGAACATAATCCCGGACAGGATGGCCATAAATACAAAAAGAGTTATGAAAGGAAGAATGAGTTCGGAAAGTTTTTGAGGAACAATGACCCCCATCTCTACGATGACTCTTATGACAGATATCGCATCTGCCGTCATAATCACAAATGCAGAAATTCGCAGGATAGATGGGTTATCAGCGGTATGTCGGGCATAGGTAACCGAGGTAGCGGTGCTGCTGATCATACCTCCCAGGATGCCGTTCGATATCATTCCGGCTTTTTTTCCGGCCATTTTGTACATGAAATATCCCAGAAGGCTAAGTCCTACTATTAGGGTGACCATCAACCAAATCTCCCGCGGATTGAATACGCCATAAGGACCAAAATCCCGATCGGGTAGGATGGGTAATATGATGAGAGAAATCCCTACAAAAGTCATTATTGCAGTGATCTCTTTATCCTTCAGTTTATCTATAAACCCGTGCAGGGACTCTTTAAAAAACAGCAGAATTACCACGGTCGCACCTACTATGACTCCGATTACTCTGTGGCCTGACACCAGATACACGCCGATAGCAAAAATCAGTAACAATGAAATTTCTGTAGTAATTCCGGGCATAGTTTCGGAATCTCTATGCACTTTGATATAATTGGAAATCGCCATTACAATAGTAATAGTGAGTGCGAATCCTGGAATGATGAAAGGATTATCCATATCCCTGGAAAGGATGCCGGCGAGAGCGCCCAAAATAGCGACCAGGGTGAAGGTGCGGACGCCAGCCATCTGACTGAATCGTTTTTCACGTTGCAGACCTACCAACAATCCCAACCCAACAGCAATACCTATGGTGATTAAATCTTCATACATCTTCATGATCTAATATAAAGTTTTTTTAATTGATCCGGATTTTAAAAATGCACCAGATAATGCATTTTTCTCTAGACATGATGATTTACAGATAAATAGCTGATATATAAGACATCGGTGTACATCCAATCCGGGATTGAATTGAAGTGTCACGAGCCAGAGAATCACCATTTGGGGAGTAAAACTTTTAGTAAAATTTGTAGTTTTAAGAAAATCAACTACCTTTCGGTAACGTACCCATGAAATCCACCATCAAAAATGAAGTGGCGTAAGTGTACCTGAATCCATACTTTTGTACAAAACACCTTCCATTGAGTCAACGGAAACAACCTAATAACAAATTGAACAAAGTCCTGGCCTATTTGGGGCCGGGCATCATTACTGCCGCATTGGTGTTTGGGCCGGGGAGTCTGACCCTGACCTCCAAACTTGGAGCTTTGTACCAGTATCAGCTAATTTGGGTCATTGTAGTGGCCACCATATTGATGATGGCCTTTACGAGCATGGGTGCGCGAATCGGGGTGGCTAGTAATCAATCGTTGTTGAATGTGTTTAGACAGAAATGGGGAAGTTGGGCGGCCTGGGGTGCCGGAGTGGGCATATTTCTGGTTTGCGCTTCCTTCCAGGCCGGTAATTCTATCGGAGCGGGTATTGCCTTTGCAGAAACTTTTGGAACCAGTGCTACACCGTGGATCGTTGGGGTAGCAGGTTTTGGTATATCATTGCTTTTTTTCAAATCATTTTACAAGGTTCTTGAGAAAGTTATGATCCTCATGGTAGGTATTATGCTGCTTTCATTTATTATTACTTTGTTGGTTACAAAGCCGGGCATAGGACTGGTTGTTCAAGGGCTGATCCCTTCGATCCCTCCTGGCTCTCTGGTTATGGTAATTGCTCTGGTGGCCTCGAGCTTCTCGATTGCCGGTGCATTTTATCAGTCCTACCTGGTCCAGGAAAAAGGTTGGAAGAAGAATCAGGTGGGGCAGGCTGTTACAGAAAGTTTTATTGGAATTTTGATTTTAGGAACCATTTCCGCAATGATCCTGGTCAGTGCAGGTGCAGTACTTTTTCCACAGGGAATACAGGTCAATACCGCTACGGACATGGGCAAAGCTTTGGAGCCCGTTTATGGCAGCTGGGCTTCTCAATTGTTTATGCTTGGGCTTTTTGGATCGTCCTTTTCTTCGCTGATAGGGAATGCAACTATAGGAGGAACCCTATTTGCAGATGCGCTTTCCTGGGGCAAAGATCTCAATAGCCGGCCCGTGAAGCTGTCTATTATGATGATCATTCTGATTGGAGCGGGGGTGGCTATTCTATTTGGCAGATTGCCACTTGAATTGATTGTCTTTGCGCAAGGGGTGACGATTTTTGTGGTGCCCTTTATTGGTTTGGGAATGTTGATTCTAGCCAATGATCGCAGGATTATGGGCAATTTGACCAATAGCAGATCAAACAATATCCTGGGGATTATCGGACTTCTGGTCCTGTTTGGATTGGCCATTGGTAACTTTATAAAATTGTTTTTATGAAATCATTAGATGAACTGGAAGACAGATTATCCCAGCCCTCAGAACGGCTGATTAGGGATATGGAAAATATTGAAGGGGATATTTTATTGCTCGGTGTAGGGGGGAAAATGGGCCCCAGTCTGGCTAAGTTGGCAAAGCGGGCTACCTCGGCCTCCAACAAGACGAGAAGGATTATCGGGGTTTCCCGTTTTTCCGATGATGCTTTGAAAGAAGGCCTTGAAAATCATGGGATTGAGACTATAACGGCTGATCTTATGGTCGAGGAGGAGCTGAAATCATTGCCTGAGTTGCCGAATGTGATTTACATGGTAGGAAAGAAATTTGGTACAGGTGGAAATGAACATTTGACATGGGCGATGAATTCCTACCTCCCAGGCAGGGTCGCTGAGAAATTTAAAGATTCGAAAATCGTCGTTTTTTCATCTGGAAATATTTACCCATTCGTGCCGGTTTTTTCGGGAGGGGCTACCGAACGTACCCCACCCAATCCACTCGGGGAATATGCCCAGTCCTGCTTGGGACGCGAAAGGATTTTTGAGCATTTTTCCCATAAATATAGAATCCCGATGTTGATTTACCGTTTAAACTATGCGGTAGAAATGCGTTACGGGAATTTGCTTGAAATCGCTACAGCTGTATTCCATGATCAACCAGTTGACTTGCGATTGGGGCATATGAATGTGATCTGGCAAGGCGATGCCAACGAGATTGCCCTCCGATCATTAATGCATTGCAATTTTCCGCCTACCATACTCAATGTTACTGGCCCGGAAACCATATCTATTCGTTGGGTCGCCGAGGAATTTGGCCGTTTACTGGGTAAGACTCCCCAGTTTGCCGGTGCAGAAGCAGATACCGCTTTGCTCAATAATGCCTCTCGTTCCCAACAACTATTCGGATACCCTTCTGTCTCACTGGCTCAGTTGATAGAATGGACGGCAGCTTGGGTCGAGGCTGGAGGCCAGACTCATGGTAAACCGACACATTTTCAAGTAAGAGACGGTAAGTTTTAAGTAATTACATGTGATATGTCGAAAGAAAGTATAAAAAATCTGATCCGGGAGGGTACGGTAATCCCTGCTCACCCCCTGGCATTGACACAGGACCGGAAACTGGACGAAGTGCATCAAAGATTGTTGACCAGGTATTATATGGCGAGCGGAGCAGGCGGCGTAGCTGTCGGAGTCCATTCGACCCAATTCGAGATAAGAAATGAGGACGTCCGGTTGTACGAGCCAGTACTTCGCCTCGCGAAGGAAGAGGTTGATGCAGCACAACTCAACCGACCATTTGCCATGGTGGCAGGAATTGTGGGGCCCACGGATCAGGCCTTGAGAGAGGCTGAACTCGCTTCGAAAATGGGTTATGATTTTGGGTTGTTGAGTATGGGTGGTTTACAGAATTATTCTTTCGCCCAACTTTTGGAACGAACCCAAAAGGTCGGGGAAATTTTACCCGTATTTGGTTTTTATCTGCAACCTGCGGTCGGTGGACAAATCCTACCCTATGAATTCTGGAGAGACTTTGCTGACATCCCTTCTGTGGCGGCCATCAAAATGGCACCGTTTGACAGGTACCAGACCATTGATGTGGTCCGTGCAGTCATCCATTCGGAGCGATGGCAGGAAATCGCGCTATATACAGGTAATGATGACAATATTATAGCGGATTTGTTGACTGAATACGCCTTCCGGTTCTCAGGTGAAATACGACGGAAACGGATCGTAGGTGGTTTGTTGGGGCATTGGGCTGTGTGGACCAGCAAGGCGGTAGAGTTGCTGAAAGAGATTAAAGCTATTCATAAAAGTGGAAAGGGGATTCCGGCTGAAATGCTTACCCGCAACATTGAAGTAACCGATGCCAATGGGGTAGTCTTTGATGTTGCTAATAATTTTCATGGCTGCATACCGGGAATCCATGAGGTGCTCCGTAGACAAGGCCTCTTGAAGGGTATCTGGTGCCTCAATCCGAAAGAAACCCTCTCACCCGGACAGGCTGAGGAACTCGATCGGATAGCAATTCAATATCCAGATATGCACGATGATGAATTTGTGAAAACATTTCTAAGCAAAGAGAAATAAAATTGAAACGCTCTATTGGGATGCAGAGTAGACTTCGGATCTGAAATTCAGATAGGGTTTCCTCATAAAGTCAAATTAAAGCAATGGCGCTACCAAATCCTCCCTACGGTCGGCTCACGAATCGCACAAGGTGGGCTCACGAATCGCCTGAATGGATGCGCTTCCAGATCGCTACCGCCACCAATAGGATTGGTGGCTACGTCAAATAAAAATCTGCCATTCGGCAGTTTTTATTTCGACTTCCGCGCTCACGAATCGCACAAGGTCGGCTTCCATACAGACACAGTACGAATCGTCGTCGGACATTGCCTGCGATTTGGTAGCGCAGGACTTTTATGCGTAATTCAATCGTTATAACCTAGAGATGTCCTCTAGGATTTGGCCATAACATGCTGTTTTTTTTTTTTTAAAAGCAAATATTTAAATCTGAGTCGGTCCTAGATCGTAAATGCAGCGAGGTCAGGTCTTCAACCGGGCAATCAAGCTTTGAATTTTGGTTCGCATTATTTCATCTTCTTTGATCCGCGTGTTTTCTTTGATCCCCGTGGACGATGAGAGCAGTAGGACCTGTTAAAGATTATTTCTCAAAAATAAAGGGTAAC
The DNA here is from genome assembly GCA_964426625.1 of uncultured Saprospiraceae bacterium. Lineage (GTDB taxonomy): Bacteria > Bacteroidota > Bacteroidia > Chitinophagales > Saprospiraceae > Membranihabitans. The sequence goes on from CAYRRD010000015.1 coordinate 19,639, forward strand.
TACCCGAATTTCAATGACCGTTGTTGTGCTTTTTTTTGTGAAAAGAAATGGTAAAATGAACCATCTTGCATGAAAAGCAGAACGCTGATCGATGCCGAAATTGACCGGTAAGAGTTCAATGGGTTGAAGTGAGGCAGGCGTAAAAGAAAATTTTCAATAAATACCAGTCCGTGTAATTTTATTTGCTTGTATCATTGGATGTCAAGCTATATATTGTGGAAGTATTTTTCTCATCTTCAAAACGGAATATGCGTGATTTATCATTCTTCTAGTCCCTCGATTTTACGACTTTATCTGATGTGTGGCCTTATCTGGTGTTTACCGTACACTACCCATAGCCAGATTTTTACGACTCTGGATTCTATAGTGTTATTTCGTTCAGGGGAAAATGGCTACGACACCTATCGAATTCCGGCCATTGTAGAGGCTGTGGACGGCAGTTTACTGGCTTTCTGCGAAGGTAGAAAGTCAGGTCGCGGTGATGCCGGAGACATTGACATTTTGATGAAACGTTCCGAGGACGGAGGTAAAACATGGAGTTCTCAGAAGGTGTTATGGGATGATGGAGTCAACACCTGTGGTAATCCTTGTCCGGTAGTAGACCGGATGACCGGAGCGGTCTTTTTATTGCTTACTCACAATCTGGGGCACGATCACGAAAGTGATATTATCCGGAAAACTGCAGAATCAACACGGACAGTATGGGTGATGAGTAGTAAGGATCATGGTGTTACCTGGAGCGAACCACGTGAAATAACATCGACTACCAAGGATCCCGACTGGGGATGGTACGCCACAGGTCCTGGAAATGGGATTCAGATCCAACATGGACCGAGAAAAGGATGGTTGATTATTCCCTGTGATCATAGTTATGATGATGAAAATGGTAAGGAAAGAGGTGGTCCTTTTGAGTATGGTTCACACACCATTTATAGCAAAGATCATGGTCGCACATGGGAATTGGGGGGCGTGATTCGACCGAAAGTAAACGAATGTCAGGTAGTGGAATTGATTTCCGGGAATGGTGGAAATGGAACGCTGTTGATGAATATGCGATCGTATTTTGGAGATCATCGGCGGAGGCATGCAGTGAGTTACGATGGTGGATTGAGCTGGACTGAACCCCAGCGGGTGGAAGAGCTTGTGGAACCCGTGTGCCAGGCCAGTATGATCAGTCATAGGAGTACAAAAAATCCAGGATCCAGCTTGTTGCTTTATCTTAATCCGGCTGCAACCAACCGACGGCACAACATGAGTATTCGAGTGAGTGTGGATAATGGGAAGAGCTGGCCGTACATCCAGACCCTGTATCCCGGGCCTTCAGCTTATTCTAGTATGGTTGCTCTACCTGATCAGGTTGGTCTTTTGTACGAAGCTGGCCGGAAAGATCCATACGAGTCGATTGTATTTCATTTGCTGGAGATGAATGGGGATAATTGGAGTAATCCTTAATTTTCATATACAAAACTACATGGAAACATCTGCTTCACCACAACCCCCGCTTCCCAAACGACTACAGTCCCTGGACGCCCTAAGGGGCTTCGATATGTTTCTCATCATTGGCGGAACCCATTTGATCGCTTCTTTCATTTTTGCAATGAACTGGGAATCTATGACCTGGCTCACGGATCAGTTCAAACATGTTCCCTGGCATGGCCTTACTTTTGAGGATGTTATATTCCCATTGTTCCTCTTTATGGCAGGGGTATCCATGACCTATTCGATTGCCTCTTCCCGGCGAAAGGGATTGAGCAAAAATGAAATATACTGGAAGGCTTTCAAACGAATGATCATTCTCAGTCTTTTGGGTATAGTATACAAAAACAAACCACTTCATTTCGATTGGGATCAGATCAGATACGTCAGTGTTCTGGGAAGAATCGGGGTGACTGGATTTTTGGCTACCCTGATCTATTTGAATTCGGACTGGAAGGGAAGGATGTACTGGCTTGCTGGGCTCCTGATATTCTACTGGGCGGCTATGCTATTCATTCCGGTTCCGGGATATGGTGCAGGCGATTTGTCTCAGGAAGGTAATTTGGCAACCTGGATTAATAGTTATATTGTACCTGGCAGGTTGATCGATGGAATTTATGATGAAAATGGATATTTTCAGCATATTCCGGCAACGGGGTTGGTTTTGATGGGGACCATGGCCGGGACTATTCTGCGTGATACCTGGGCAGAGAACCGCAAGGTAATTTGGCTGACGGCGGCTGGAGGAATAGCCATACTTATCGGATTGGTCTGGAATTTCCATTTTCCGATCAACAAGCATTTGTGGTCGAGTTCCTTTATCCTGGTGACAGGGGGAATAAGTTTTTTATTTATGGCTTTGTTTTACCTTCTGATTGATGTGTGGGGATATCAGAAATGGGCTTTCCCTTTCAAAGTTATCGGACTCAATTCTCTTTTTATTTATTTGGTTTCTGGACTCGTGGATTTTAGTTATACTTCTAAGTACCTGCTCAATGGGTTTTTGCAAATGTCCGGAGAAGATATGCAGCGTTTTATAACCCAGCTGGGTGTGCTTCTTTTGGAATGGGGCTTGCTGTACTTTATGTACAGGCGGAAGATTTTCATCAAAGTTTAGGTGATTGTTGGTGTCTGTTCTACCTCACGCTATTCCTGTCCGAAGATACAGATTTTGATCAATCCAGGAGATGCATCATAATGCGCGAAAGGTAATCCGTATAATGGATGTAATAATCATTTTGCATCCACAGGACTGCGTGGGGATCGCCCTGCTTTCTGTACCGGGGTACGAAGGGGCGAACATTATCTCGTTCCGAATTTCGTGTCAGTGGTGTGATTCCCCAATGCAGACCGTAATCAGGTGTTTCTCCCCTTGAAATTTCAAATACCCCATCGATTACATGAGAAAAGTAGACAATGGATGGATTGTCGGGATCGATGGAAATACCTCCTGAATAGTTGAGTTCGCGTTGTCTTTCACCATGAATGTCTTCGGGAAACCATGGGCCGGAATACAAAATGCGATGATCATGCCATTTGGTACCGTCGTACCTGGCGTAGTAATAATCGTGTTGCTTGACCCGAGGATATCTGGAATAAGCAATAATGGGATAGCCTTTTTCGTCCGCGACTATGTCAAAGATCCAGGCGCGTCCGGTTTTTTCATTAGCTCGGTATACAACGGTGGCATCATCCGGGTGAAAAGGCAAGTCCTTGACCTCCCTTATTTTGGTCCCATCCGCTCTCCAGAAAGCATCGTTTTCATAGTAACAATAATACACTGAATTGACAGGCTCTACTGCCGGATGACCATCTGTAAAAACAAGATGAATTCGGGACTTTCCATCGGAAAAATACTTTACATAGGGTCTATTGTTGGTGTCGAGCTCAGGAGATGTGATCACCACCCGGGGATCGGACCAGGTTTCGCCTCCATTGGTTGAAGTAATCATATTGGGTTTGTATCCGATCCACCGACCAAAGCTATAAAGTTTGTCGTTTTCTCCTGCCAGTATCATAGGGTTGGCATAGGTGTATGTTTCCCTTTGGAATTGCTGAAGCAGCGCATCAGTTTTAGGTTTGAAGATGAAATTATCCCCGAATGTGAATTCTTGTGATGATTGGGTGGTGTTTTGAATTACGCCTTTACTGCCTCCATGCCACGTATATTGGGTGAGAATGCGGTGATCCGGCAATTCTACTAAGGCGGGATTGTTGTGATCGTCAATTTGGAGTTGAGGGTAAAGAGTTTTGACAATGGTTTCTTTGGTATGGAGGTTGAGAGAGACCACCTGGACATCTCCTTTGCTGTTTACCCAACCGGTTACTATATGTCGGTTTCCATCTTCACCCGCAAAAATAGCCCGTGGGTCACTAAACCAGCACCAGGCACCATCATCAGACAGGGTATAGATTGTTTGACAGTAGGTCCAGGAGGAGGGAATGCCAAAAACAAGAATAAAATAGATAAGTGAAAAACGCTTCATCTGAAGTGGTTGTGTTTCTACTCAAGATAATAAAATTAGCGTTTACGTAAACGAAGATCGATGAAAATTTAATACATTACCAGTAAAATGTAGGCCTATGGTGCGTTTTGGATTTTATGCAATGGTAGTATTATTTGTGTCCTGTACAGGGGACTACCAACCTCCTTATTTACCCCAGCCTGGAGATGCTGTGCTTTGGAAGGAGATCAGTCGGTATTTTTCGCCACCTGACGTTTCAATGCACGAGACAGGTGATTATAGGTCACCCATGGTCTTTTATCAGGGAGATACGGTTCGATCACCACGACAATGGGAAGCTAGAAGAGAAGAGATCCTGTCTTCCTGGATGAAAAAAATGGGGCAATGGCCCGAATTGATGACCAATCAGAGATTTGTATTCACAGATAGTTTGCGGAGGGAAGATTTTGTACAATATACGGTCGAGTTTGACTGGATTCCTGGGCAGCGTACATACGGGTATCTGCTGGTACCGGATAATCCTGCACCCAAACCTGCGGTGATTACAGTGTATTATGAACCAGAGACCGCTACGGGGCTGACCGATCTTGAATACCGGGATTTTGCCTACCAACTCACCAAACGGGGATTTGTGACCTTGTCTTTGGGTACCAGCGAGGCCAGTGAAGCTAAGACCTATGCCCTCTATTATCCCGATATCCAAAATGCAACAGTACAGCCTTTGTCAATGCTTGCCTATGCTGCAGCCAATGCCTGGTATGCATTGTCTCACTATGAGGAGGTTGATCAATCCCGGATTGGCATTACGGGTCATTCTTTTGGAGGGAAATGGTCGATGTTTGCTTCTTGCCTTTTCGATAAGTTCGCCTGTGCAGCCTGGTCAGATCCAGGTATTGCTTTTCAGGAGGATCGTCCGAGCGTCAATTATTGGGAGCCATGGTACCTGGGCTACCATCCTAAGCCATGGCGTGAACGCGGTCTTATTACGGAGGACAATCCGGCATTTGGCCTGTATCCTGAACTGGTGGCGGAGGGATTTAATTTACAGGAATTGCATGCCCTTATGGCTCCCCGGCCTTTCCTGGTGTCCGGTGGGTCTGAGGATCCACCTTCCAGGTGGACCATACTCAATCATAGCCGACAGGTCAATCATTTGCTTGGTTACGAAGATAGGGTAGGTATGCACAATCGACCCGAACACAGCCCCAATGCCGACTCGAATGAAATAATATATCAGTTTTTTGAATATTGGTTGAAATAAAATACGACGGTCTGGATAAATTAAAACAGCGGTAACTTGGATGGCACAGATTTTCGCTGATAATTTATTGTAAATTCATCTGCGATTATGATTTGAAACCTCTGTCATTCGCATCCCTTATTCCTGGGTAAAAACAGTCTGTAGCTGGCTGGATTAGATAGAACGCAAATAATGCAGGACCTATAGCTATGGAAATCCATCGGCGATCCTCTATAAGATCAGGGTTATTCGCAGCCACAATACCCTTGTAAAAACAGGCTGTGGCAGTACAGATAAAATAGAACGCAGATCGCACAGATTTTCGCCGTTGTAATATGTTAACCCATCTACATCATGCGTCAATGCTCAGTTATTCGCGTTTCTCATTTCTGTGTTAAAACAATCTGTAATTAACTGGATAAAATAGAACGCAAATATTGCAGGACCTACAGATTTGGAAATACATCAGCAGTCCTCTATAAGATCAGGGTTATTCGCAGCTCCTATACCCTTGTAAAAACAAGTCGTGGCAGTCCAGATAAAATAGAACGCAGATAACGCAGATCGCACAGATTTTCGCTGATTTATCATTGTATATCCACCTGCGATCATCCGTAAATCAGCATCATCTGCGTTCTAATATTTCCGCACACCTCCACTCACATATAATAACCACTAATCCTAATACCCCGGATTCTGTGTAAGCTGAGGAGCTTTGTTTATTTCAGTTCTGGAAATAGGGAGCCAGTATTGGCGGTCAATCCATGATCTGTCATCGACTATGGTGTTCACATCGTATTCCCAGCGTGTGCCTCCGTCAGCAAAGTGAGTAATTTCCATGAAATGTACATCCTCGATCACTTCATCTGCGATCATCCATTTCCGAATCATATACCAGCGATCTCCCTCCCCAAAAAACTCAATTTGTCGCTCATGTCGAAGCCATTCTCTGGCCTGGGCTTGATCGGTGGTCACGCGATCGGGCAATCCTGCACGGTTACGTACCATATTGAGGGCATCGAGTCCTTCCTGGATATCTCCCAGCTCGATAGCGGCTTCTGCAAAATCCAGAACCACTTCAGCAAATCGGAATTCGATCCAGGCATTTTCGTTATTGAAGTACTGACCAACCGTACTTTCATCCATATACTTTTTAATATAATAACCCACTTTGGTGCCATTCCAGGCTTCGATCAGACCCTGTCTGGTGTCCAAACCGGCTGTTTGGCTTCCATCTGCAGCCAGCCAGTAACCTGTCTGGATTCTTCCTTCAGGATCGAGACCTGCTCCATCACTGGGTCGGGCCTGCCATTTGGCACCATCATAGAGAATGCTGGCATAAAACCGGGGTTCACGTCCATTGTACGGATTGCGCAGAGGATCCTCTTCCAATTCTGCAGCTGAAAATTCACGAACATTTTGATCTCCGGGATTGTATTTATCCCATACAAAAGGTGTTCCATCAGCCATTTCAAATTTTCTCACCACAGGTTCCACAGGGTTGTTGTTCCCCCAGTTGTGGTACCCATTGGGTCCAAACCATTTGTTTTGGGAAGCGATATTACCCTGAGAATTCAAATACTGGACCCCCCAGATGACTTCCTCATTCCATTCTCCCTTTTGGGTAAAAATGTTGTAAAAATTGGCTGCATAGGCATCGATATCTGCCTGGGTCATATTCGCAGGAGGATCCTCTGTTCCTCCTACCAGGCCATAGTGACCATAAGTTCCATCCATTACCGCCTTGGCGGCGGCTTTTGCCTGCTGTAGCCGGCTTTCTCTGCTGCCGCTCTGGAAGGAAACCAATTCATTATTGGGCATATATCCACCGTTCATAAGTTCTCCTGAAGCCCAGGAGAGCAATCGGGATTTCAATGCTCCTGCTGCACCTTTGGTCGCTCTGCCTTGTTCGATATTTCCCACTTCAGGTAGGCCAGCAATAGCTTTGTCGATATCTGCGAGAATAAAGGCCAGGGTTTCATCTACTCCGGAACGTGTAATACTGAGGAAATCTTCCCCCAGCTCAAAAGGTCTGTCGACTAGAATCAATCCCCCATAGGACCGGAAAAGGTTGGTGTAATTAAAGGCCCGGATAAAATGAGCTTCGGCTTTCATTTGGTCGAGCAGAGCCTGGTCATTGGGAGTTCCTAAAGGAACATTGTCGATATTGGCCAGAAGTACATTCACGTTTTTGATGTTTTGATATATAGGGTCCCAACGGATCCAGGAGAACCTCCAGTCACCGAAATGCCCCATGTCATCCGGGCTGAGTGTTCCCTTTGCGAAAGTATAACCTCCTGGCCGGTGGATACACAGGGTTTCATCGGTAGCAGATGAAAGGAGATCCTCCCGTAAACCCAGTACCTGGTTGTTGTCTCCGCCTATGAAATCGTAGCAACGCCCCAGGTAAGCCTTGACCAGATTGATGTCCTGGAAGACGGTTTCTTCGTTAAATGAATCCACTGCCTGTTGGTCGAGTACATTCTCACACGAAAAGAAGCCTCCGAGCAGGATGCTAAGCAGTATGATGTTGATAATATTTTTCATAATAATAATTTTTTATTTTCTGGACTGACAATTAGAAGGTTACTCGGGCACCTACAGCATAGGTTTTAACCGCCGGATACACCATAGGTGCACCAATTTCAGGATCAAAGTTTTTCTGTGCTGCGTATATCAGGAAAAGGTTGTTTCCCGAGACGAAAATATTCGCTCGTGTGATTCCAATATCCCCAAATACACTCCGTGGTATGGTATAACTCAATACCAGGTTTTTTAACCGGGCATAAGCCATATTGTCCCACCAATAGGTACTGTTGTTCCTGTCAAAAGACCAGTATAAGTCATCCCGGTTGTATGCCCTGGCCACGCTGGCATTGGGGTTGTCAGGCGTCCATCGTCCATCAAAGTGCCACTGAAAATAGTTTCCGGCCTCACCACGGCGTCCATCCTGGACGTTCATGCGGTAGTATTCATCCTGTCCCTGGATCAAAAGGGCCAGGGTCCAGTTTTTGTAAGTAGCGTCCAGAGACAACCCATAAAATACCTGAGGTGCATCCGTCTTGTCGAAAAGTATCCGGTCGTCGCTATTTATCACCCCATCTCCGCTTACATCCTCAAAAATGACATCCCCTGGTTTGGCATTGGGCCAGGATGGATAGGATTCGACATGAGCCTGATCCCTGAAAATACCGATGGCTTTGTATAATAGCGCAGCCCCATAGGGGTGACCCGTATGTTGCTGCCATGGTACGGCTTGTTCGGGCTCATCCATGAATACCACTTCGTTGCGGTTGTAGCTGAAATTGGCGCTAATGTCAAACCGGAAATTGTCATTCACCACCTTATGGTATCCTCCGATCACCTCAAATCCTCTATTATCTACTTCTGCGATATTTTCATCAGGCAACTGGAGACCGGTAAAACCAGGAACGGAAGCGTTTCGTGGAGCCAGGATATCCGATCGTTTGTTGTAAAAGAATTCTGCTGTCAGGGAAAACAGGTTGTCCTTGAATTGCGCATCAAATCCCAGGTTGGATGTAGTTTGCTTTTCCCAGGTAATATTTGGATTCGCCACGCCACTTTGCTGAACCACGGTTTCCACTGCTTTGGCAGTCCCCAATGTCATACCGCTGGCAAGGACATATTTGTTGACATACTGGAATGGATCACCCGGGTCCATACCGATCACACCATAGCTCGCACGCAGCTTGAAATAATTGATAAATGATAGGTTGGATTTCCAGAATTCTTCTTCAGAAGCTCGCCAGGCCAGCAATATGGCCGGAAAATTACCCCATCGGCTTTCGGGTGGGAATTTGAGGGAACCATCTCGTCGGATCAAAAACTCAGCCAGGTATTTCTCTTTGTAATTGTATGTTGCTCGACCGATCCAGGATTGCCTGGCATATATTCCCAGTGATCCTGAATTGTCCTTGTCGGTATCGGAACCGGCATTGATGGTCTGTACGATATCCGAGATATAGTACCTTCGGAAAGCCTGAAAGTTGTTCCAGTCCTCGTCAAGCACTTCAAAGGCGCCAAACAGAGACAGGTTGTGGTTTCCCAGACTTTTGAAATAGGAGACACTGGCATTGCCCATTTTACGGGTAAAACGATCGAAATAATCCCGCAATTCAGGTGAGCTTACCCCTCTGGGTGTGGGTGTCAATTCCATATCGGTGATATAACCCTGGGAATTCCGGGTTGCAGTCTCCCATTTGGGGAAGTAAAGAATCCACGGCTTCTGGAATCTTTTCCGGTAGGAATTTTGAATATCATAGGTGTAGAACGCACTAAGGGTAAGTCCGTCTATAAATTTGGGGGTGATATCGGCCCTGAATGTGAACTGATTGACGTAGGCTTTGGCGTCGTCATAACCGGTTTCGAGCGTGGAAGTTACTACCGGGTTATCCCCATATTCAATGTCCGGGCCTGGTTGTCCGTTGGGCCAGAATGACCACTGAGTGGGTACCAGACGAGTGGATTGACCATAAATATCCCCGGCGCCTTTGGTAGGATACAATCTTCGGTTCAGAAAACCTGCATAATCCACGGATGTTTTGAACCAATCGGTGATGGGCACCTCCACTTTCGCCCTGATGTTGTACTGTCGGTAATTGGTTGATTCCTGTTTGTAAATCGCTTCCTGATTTCTGTATCCGGCAGATACGTAATACAACATGCCTTTATATCCACCGTCGAAAGTCACATTGTGCCTACTTGTGTTGTTCCATTTTGCTATCAAATCACCTACCCAGTCGCTGTTGGGATGTTCCCAGGGATCCTCTCCGCTGTAGAAAAGGGCAATATCTTCATCTGAATAGGTTCTGTTGCGACCTTCATAATCCTGATATTCACTCAGCATGGTGGCATAGTCTCCGGCGTTGGTAACTTTGGGTAAAACCGTGGGAGTCATAAAGCCTTGGTAGAATTGATAACTCAGCCTCGGTAATCCCGATTGTCCTCTTTTCGTAGTGACCAGGACGACTCCGTTGGCCGCGGAAGCACCGTATATCGCTGCGGAAGCGTCTTTCAACACCGAAATACTGGCTACATCCACAGGGTCGATTTCACTCAGCGAACGACCCGGGATACCATCAATGACCACGAGTGGACCTGTATTGTCTCCCAATGTGGATCGACCCCTGATCAATATTTTGGCAGCATCCTGCCCCGGTTCACCCGATTGCTGGATGATAATGGAACCTGGTAAACGTCCGGAAATGGCATTGGTGACATCCGGTGCCGGAATGGCTTCTATTTCCGAGCCACTTACCGCGGTAACGGCACCCACCAGGTTGGCTTTGGTTTGGGTTCCGTATCCTACCACCACGACCTCGTCCAATTGCTGGAGATCATCCTCCATAATGACATTAATTTCTGTCCTTCCGTTGACTTCAACTTCGAGTGTCCTGTATCCTACGTAGGAAAATACGAGCGTGGCGTCTTCGTCCACATTTTCAAACGAATACCTACCATCCATGTCGGTGGATGCACCCCGGGTAGTTCCCTTGATGACCACATTGACACCGATTAAAGGCTCATCATTGACATCAATCACGGTTCCAGTCACATCGATTTCTGGAATCGCCCGTAAGCCGATGTCAGATTTTTCCCCTAAATCGGGAAAGCTGTAGCCCTGGCTGGGAAGATAAACCCCGGCCAGCAGCGTCCACAAAATGAGTTTTAGGTTAATCGAATTCATCATTGATTTGATTTGTAAAGTGAATAATATGAATACTTGAAAATGGTAGCCTGATTTTCTGTTCACAATCCTGCTAACCCTTAAACGTTTCCGGAAAACTTACGAATTGCCAAAAATTCTTAATACACATCAAAATATTGCGAGAAAGTATTCCTATCGTACGTTAAAAAGCGGGATAAATATATGAATAATATGTAAGGAGGCAAATAATAATGTGAAAATATCTTATTGTCCCAAATTGAATTCAATTCAAAATATGGAAATAGGATAGGTTTTAGAATGCATTCCGTCAATTTGACGTAATGTTATCGTTAACGAAAGTTATTTATGTAAAAAATGGGGACGATATTTCCTGCTGTCGTGCAAAATAGATTTTTACATACTGGTGTGGGAGGCGGAAACTATATTTACGGTAACGTTAATCATTCTATTATGCCATGGCGAAAATTGACTTAAGTTTAAAAATCTGCCGTTACGAAATCGTCCCTATGGGGGGGATAAAGAGAACGTGGCAATCACCGGATAATGATCGGACAATCGATCAACTACGCCCTGATTGATCACCCGGGCTGAAACAACCTCTTTTCCGAGCTCACGACTCACCAGGATATAATCAATACGGCGACGCAAGGTGGTGATCTCTGCCGGTTGGATCCTGCCCCTGGAAAGAATGGCCGTGGGGATGCTATACCGGGCATCGGCTGGACTAAACCACTGGGTGACATCGAAAAGCGGAAATTGCAGAAATCTGGACATCACACTGTAGTCAAATCTGCCATCTATAAGATTTCTGTGAGAACCCCTTGAATCATCCCCCCTTTGCGTTGCTTCCAGTAAATGGGGCTGCGCTTCATGGAAATGTGCGTCGAATGGGGATAGGGCATTGAAATCACCCAATACGATGTATCTTGATTGATCGATCAGATTGTCCTCCATATATTTGGTAATCGCGTTGGCCTCTCTAAGTCTTATTTCTGCATCGTGTGGGCTGAGATGCACAACGAGGAAGTCCATGCCATGGGTGGAGGCGTGGAGCATCCCATGCCATAAATTACCGTGTATTTTGGCTTTGAGTTTGATGGGTTCGGTGGAAGTAAGTCCGACCGGATATCCCTGTTCCTTAAGAAGTATCGAATACGGGTGTCCAAATGTTTGGGCAAATGCAGCCAAAGAATCTGCAGTAAAACCAACCAGTTCCTGAAAACCTACCACATCCGGGGCATGTTCCCTTATAAAATCAACCATTTCTTTTTTTCGAATCTGGTCTTTTCCTCCGTCAAAACCATCCAGTATGTTGTACGCCATCACTGTAATCTGGTCACCTTGGGGTTGTGCTGATATGCGATGATTACTGACGCTGACAAGACCAATAAGCAAAGCAATAATTCTAAACATGATCGAGATATGTTGATTTGAAAATTGAACACCGGGAATATGAGTCAACTTAAGAAATTTTTTCCCCACCTAAAAGGATTTATAAGGGATCTTTTTAGGTTCACCATTTCATGACGCGTAGACTATATGTGAATTGTAATAGCTCTATGGACAATAGGCCACAAAATATATCGGATAGAGCCGGGAAGTGGTGTTTGCAATCGGTAGCTGCTCCCCGATGCATGTGTGGTCCATGGTCAGGTCATGGGCAAATAAAGTGAAGATGGAATATCCACGCGCTTCGGAGCAGGTGGATCGATTTTCAAAGATCCATGGCCGGAAGTCCAAACAGGGGACTTCCGGATCCAGGTAAGCGGCCAAGTCCCCTCGCGCCGGCACGGACACTCTCAGTGGTGGGCTCGGGATATACGCCATTTTACAATGTCCTGACTGTCCATTCCCCATTAATTGATATTTAAAATAAAAGCGGAAAGATCAACGCCACCACCAACGCCCACCCGAGGTAGACAGGTAAATACCTTGAAATTGCGTTATGAACGGACAACATTCCGGTTTGACCTGACCATATCCTTATAAATTGGATGGACACCATCAGTAAGTTGGATAACATAAGCACATTCGCACCCAATACTGCCAGTCTGTTGGGAGTAATGCCCAGATTGGAAATTCGAAAAACAATAGCGGATAATGCAAAAGTGTTGATGACGATGGTCAGCATGGATAGCAGGAAAAGAATGATTTTTTCTGGTTTGCTGATTTCATTATCCGACCGCTCTGCTATTGAAAAGAGAATTATAGCCATGACGCCAATAAGCAATATATTGTACATCAGTAAATACTCACGGTCATGGTAAAGACTTTGATCTGAAATCAGGATGGCTGCCAGATATGCGATGAGCATCATAAGAACCAATGGGCTGAATATCTTTGCAATAACGGGTGATATCTTTCCCACCAGTTCCGGATTGGTATCAATAAGATAAACGCCAAGAATCGGTATCCAGGGAAGAAAAAACAAAGCGATGTTTTCGTAATAAAAGTTTTCGATGTTCAACCCAATGACTTCAAACAGGCCGACCGTGAGGCCGGAAAGAATAAGACCGCTCAAACCCAGTACGGTCGATATGACGATCAGATCACCCATGAATTTTAAATAGGAAAGTCTGCGTTCTGAGTTTTGGATCGGCTGTCCCATATAGGCTATTCCGGTAATTCCCCATAGAAGTACGGGTACGTGCATGCATATCAGGGCAAAAACATCGTCGTTTAAATTACCCGGAATCAAATTGACGTAGAGGACCAGAACTATAGTAAGCAGGAAAAGGGTGACCATCAAAAGTCGGTTAGGTGGCGATTTGTATAGGTAATATCCTGCCAGTGCGATGAATACGATAAAACCTGTATGACGGGCAAAATATTCTTCCGGGGTCAAGGAAAACCAGCCAGGTATCTGAGTGAGTAACCCACAGATCAATCCTGCAATCAGGATATACCCCAATCCTTTTCCCTTAAAAATTTGGCCCTCTGGATAGTACAATCTTTCGTACCAGTATCTGGCTAGAATTTGGTCTTTTAGGTCAGGGTACAGCGTGGAAAATGCCTGTTTAAAGCCCGACCTGTTCTCGCGGTATAACTTTTCAAGTTCACCGGGTTGGTCTATGAAAATTCGGATTTTATTTTCCATAATGCCTTTATTTTTGAGATTGTATGATGCGTTCCAGGGCATTGATGTGGTCGGTGAATGCTTTTTGACCCTCAGGAGTCATCGAATATTTGGTGTTGGGTTTACGACCTACGAAGGATTTCCTGACTTTGATAAAGTTTTCTTTTTCCAGCGATTTGAGATGCGTGGCCAGATTTCCATCGGTGACATCGAGTAATTCTTTCAATGCATTGAAATCAAGATACTCGTTGACAGCCAATGCCGACATGATACCCAGTCGGATGCGGTTCTCAAAGGCTTTGTGTAAATCGTGAATTGATAGGGTCACCGTTCGTATTTATAATGGAGATAAATGCCATAGACGATATGTAAAAAACCAAATCCCAACGCCCAGAGAAACATACTATATTCAATGAGAAAAAGACTCATGAGCCCCAGCATGATTTCGAATATTCCCAGGATCCGTATTTCCTTGTACGAATCCCTGCCCCCGTGGTATAGGGAAAGTCCATAGAAAATAAGACTGAGGGGGATCAGGGTGCTATACATTTGCTGGCTTATAAAAGCCAACATAGTAATTCCTCCGGCCACCAGGGGCACGGCCGTATTCATCAGCAATCTCCGCGATGCAGAGTTCCATGGTTTTTTACCTTCCTTAAGGGCTTTCTGACTGGATAGATAAATGGCTGTTCCCATGGATAAAATCAAAACGGCTAGTCCGAGTCCAATTAGCGAAGCAGGCTTGAAGTCAATACCTACCCAGCGGTCAAAACCGAAGCCACCTGGTTCATATCCCAGCCACTTGTTTGCGAACCAAATGCCCAAAAGAGCATATATTCCGGCCATGATTCCTGCCCATCCCGAGAGGGACATGAATCTTGTCGATTGCTCCATGATCGAACGAATGTGAGCTATATCCTGACTATAATTCTGGTTATTTTCCATTTAAAAGTACTTTGAATTACAAAGTTAAACGTTCTTTTGAAATTTTGAATAATACCGCGCTGTTTTTTGTTTCAAAATTCTTGCAGGTCATCAGAATAATTCAAGATGCAAATAGTTTGACCTTAGCGGATTATGACCTTTTCGCTAATTTTATCCGACATGAAACATCACAAATACGCGAAATGCTAAAAAGGCTTGTCATTCTCAATTCAGAAATTTATGCTAAAGCGGATATCGACCTCAATGATTGTCACAACCTGCAGATTGTAGGACCCAATAATATAGGAAAAAGCACCTTGATATACGCTTTAAATTTTTTGTATATCATCGATGGACGTCAGATGTCATTCAGTGGAAATCGCACAGGGGACAGGACCACAATCAACCACTACTTCCCTACAACCCCGGTGAGTTATATCGTTTTCGAAATATTCAAAAAAAGATACTATTGTATCCTTGTCAGGAGAAATGCAGAAGGCAGTCTGGATTACTACAAAATTGACAGCGATTTTAAGGATGAGCATTACATGAAGAATACCCCGCAAGGTCAGGTGATTAAAAAATTTGATGAACTTCAGATCTAATGGTCCACCTCTGGAGTGGTATATCGGAAATTTCAGGACCGACGGGAGCTTTTCAATTTTGTGTACCAGAAAGGGAAAAGAAACAATGGTGTGGTGTGGCTTAGTGAGGGAATAACCACCGACCAGATCAGAACATGTATCCTGACAAACATAGGAATATCGTGGAATCTCTTCTGGAAGGGCAATTTATTACCGCAGAGGATGACTTATTCGAGCCCTTGCGAAAGCATCACGAATTTTACGAGACATTTTTTTTCACGCTCATTCGGGTATGAGCTTCTTGATGGGTTGGAGTTTTTTTACCTGGTTTCTCCCCACACCAATGAAAATACATCCAGGGATATTACCATATTTTTCGCGGTATTGTGCTCTGAACTGGATAAGGATGGACGCAATTTCCTGGAGGATTTACGACATTCTGAATTTTCTCTGGAAGAGATTCAGGAGTATTTTAAAAATACCTCCCGGGCTGAGATTATCCGAGCCAATAAGCAACTGTCCTCAGTCGAAAGTCTTCAACGGTTTATGAATACCCTGGTCAAACGCAACATAGCTATCCGAATGGGAAATGAAGTTTATTCATTTACCCTTGCACATAAATTTTTCATCGATTTTGCCCGGGATTTACTGGAATAATCCCGGGCTCTGTAGTTTTTACAGATTCATTCTTTTTAACTCATCCACCGCATAATTGGCGGCACGCGCAGAAAACATCATATAGGTCAGGGAAGGATTTTGCGTACTCGTGGACGTCATGCATGCGCCATCGGTGACAAACACATTGGGGCAGGCATGCAATTGGTTCCACTTGTTGAGCAATGACGTTTTGGGGTCTTTGCCCATTCTCACCCCACCCATTTCATGGATATCCAGACCCGGAGCCCGGTGATCATCCCTGGTGCGGATATTGATGACACCCGCCCTTTCAAACATTTCCTGCATCTGTTCGAGATAATCCGCCACCATTTTATCATCGTTGTCGTCGTATTTAACATGGATTTTCAACTGAGGGATGCCCCAGGGGTCCTTCAGGTCTGGATCCAGCTGGACATAGTTTGAGGCTTTGGGGATCGTTTCTCCCATCATGTGTGAGCCTACCCTCCAAAGACCGTACTTGGGCTTGAGCAGATTTTCCTTGAGTTCAGA
The DNA here is from genome assembly GCA_964426625.1 of uncultured Saprospiraceae bacterium. Taxonomy (GTDB): domain Bacteria; phylum Bacteroidota; class Bacteroidia; order Chitinophagales; family Saprospiraceae; genus Membranihabitans. The sequence goes on from CAYRRD010000015.1 coordinate 36,260, forward strand.
ACCTACGCCACTTCGGTCGGTGATGATGGACCTATGACCGCTCAATCCGGCAGCATATCCACGTAGAAAATCGGTCTCTTGCCTTTTTAAATTGCGAAAACGGGGAATATACCCCCCATTGGGTCGTCGTCCCGCGGTTCGATATTCGTTGAGACCTTCGTACTCGCCTGAAATACCTGCACGGTAATTGTGAAAGGCGACATATCTGCCCAGCAAACCGTTGTCATTACCCAAACCATTCGGAAATCGGTCAGAAGTGGAGTTGAGCAGGATGAGATTGGTATTCATCGACCCGGCATTGACGAAGATGACCCGGGCAAAATATTCTGTACTTTCCTTTGTATTGGCGTCGATAACCCGCACCCCGGTAGCGCGGTTTTTTTCATTATCAAAAATAATGGAATGAACCACGGAATGGTGTCGTATGGATAAGTTTCCGGTTTTGAGGGCCCAGGGGATGGTCGCTGAGGTGCTGCTGAAATATCCGCCAAAGGGACATCCCCGCTGACATAGATTTCGGTTTTGACAACCTCCCCGTCCCTGTTGGGCATAGTATTCAAAATTTCCTGTGATATGTGCACAACGACCGATGATTACAGGTCGGTCAGGATATTCACGGGCCATGGTTTGTTGAAAATATTCCTCCATGGCAGTCAATTCCATAGCGGGTAGAAATTCCCCATCCGGAAGAGCATCCAGACCGTCTTTGTTCCCGGAGACACCCACGAATTTTTCAACATGGCTATACCACGGGGCAACATCCTTGTATCGTATGGGCCAATCGACCGCAAATCCGTCCCTTGCCGGACCTTCAAAATCATAGTCACTCCAACGTTGTACCTGTCTGGCCCATAGCAGCGATCTTCCCCCGGTTTGATAACCCCGTATCCAATCGAATGGGGATTCCTGCACATAAGGATGTTCCTCGTCCTTGACGAAGAAATGCTCAGTATCTTCCCGAAATGCATAGCATCGGCCCACAATTGGGTTTTGGGCCAGGGTGTCGTACTGTACCTGACCGCGGTGCTCCAGTTCGAAGGGTAAGAGGTTGGTCGTGGGATAATCTACAATGTGTTTGACCTCTTTTCCTCGTTCCAGCAACAAAGTGTTTAATCCATTTTCTGCGAGCTCCTTGGCAGACCACCCCCCGCTCATGCCCGAGCCAATTACGATAGCATCGTAGGTGTGTTCTTCTTTTCCCGGCAGGTTAATATTAACCATTGATGTTGATTTTTTCGTTTTCAGATAAAAGCACTTTTCCCTGAAAAGGGCCTGGAACCAACTGGTAAGGCATCACCTGTGTCATGATATATTCGGAAACTAAAAATCCCTGAATGGTCAGATTTTTAGTGGTTTGAACCAGGTAACGTACGTCCTCAAAATTGGATATTTCCGCGTGGGCGTCCTGATCATCAGATGGTGGATGATCCAGAATATTTTGAAGCAATTCTGTGGCATGAGAAGGAGACATACTCAAAAAATTCTGCCTGGTCTGTTCAAAGGCATAAGTGTCAAAACGTTGGAGTCCATTTACGAATCTTTTCTGATTATCCGGACTGTAGCAATCATCGATCATTACGAGTACGAAATCACTAATGGCCAATTCTTCTGCTCCCGGATGCTGATCATCGGAGGGAATGATGGTATTGCATATTTTTTCCAATATGGCCTTCGATTCCTCGGACAGCTCAAACTTGTTGTAAGCATGTACCACCTCCTTTCTGGAAAAATCACAGGAGGGAACGAGTACAATGCCCCCTGTCAGCAAAGCCAACTGTTTTATTATTTCTCTTCTGTTCATTTTCATTGGTTTCCAGCACCCAATTTAATCATTCAATTCAGTAAAATCATGATGCAATGGCGAAAATCTGTTCCAATTATAAGAAAAGAGATACCGGAATGATGGACTATTGCACAGCCCTCAGGTTCAGAGAAATAATTGCCTTGTGAAAATGCCTATTCCGTCTGATCCGTATCACTCAATTTGACCTGTTTCACAGCTGGGGTCGGTGCCAATCCCGTGACTTCCAGGATTTCATCTTCATCCAGGGTTTCTCTTTCCAATAAGGATATAGCCAAAGCATCCAGGGCTTTGCGGTGTTTTTTCAATAGACGGATTGCTTCCTCATGGCACTCGTTGATGATTTTAAGGACTTCATCATCGATCGACTTCGCGGTAAATTCACTGATCGATTTGGATTGGACTCCATCCCCCAGGTACGGGTTTTTTTCCTCCGCAAATTGAACCATGCCAAGACTACTCATCCCCCACCGAGTCACCATATTGTAGGCCAGATTGGTCGCTTGCTGAATATCGTTTTCCGCTCCGGTGGTTTTGTTGCCATAAACGATTTCTTCTGCGGATCGTCCGCCCAGTATTCCAACAATTCTGCCCCGGATATATTCCTCGGTATAATTGTAACGATCACTGTCAGGACGTTGGTAAGTTACGCCCAGTGCCTGGCCCCTGGGTACTATGGTGACACGTTGGACTGGATCAGCGCCGGGCACCACCAGACCTAGAATGGCATGTCCACCCTCATGGTAGGCAATGCGTTCCCTGTCTTCATAGCTCATCAGGAGTGGACGTTCCGGACCAAGGGCTATTTTTTCCAGAGCATCCAGGAATTCTTTTTGGGTCACTTTATCCAGGTCCCGCCTGGCAGCAAGTAGGGCTGCTTCGTTGACCAGATTGCGAATTTCAGCTCCTGAAAAGCCTGGGGTAATTGCTGAAATTTCCGTCAGATCAACATCGTCTGCCAGTGGAACATGGCGGACATGGACTTCAAGGATAGCCTCCCTTCCTTTTTTGTCGGGTAGATGGATAATTACACGTCTGTCAAATCTTCCAGCTCTCAGCAAAGCTTTGTCAAGAACATCAGGTTGGTTGGTCGCAGCCAGAACAATCACGCCTTCACGACTTGAGAAGCCATCCATTTCGGTCAAAATTTGGTTGAGGGTTTGCTCCTGCTCACTCGCGCCGCCGATCGCATATTGCCCCCGTGCCCTGCCGATAGAGTCGATTTCATCAATAAAAATTATAGAGGGTGCATGTTCTCGAGCTTGTTTGAAAAGATCTCTGACACGTGATGCACCGACCCCGACGATCATTTCTACAAATTCCGATGCGCTCATGGAGAAAAATGGAACACCGGATTCTCCCGCCACGGCTCGTGCCAGAAGCGTTTTACCGGTGCCTGGGGCTCCGATCAACAGTACTCCTTTGGGGGCAGTCCCTCCCAAACGAGTATATTTTTCCGGATTTTTCAGAAAATCCACAATCTCCACCAGTTCATTTTCTGCTTCGTCGATACCAGCTACATCATCAAAAGTCACTTTCCCATCCTTTTCGGTGTCAAACCGTTTGGCTTTACTGGCGCCAAGACCCATGAGATTGCCTCCCATGCCTCCTCGCTTCATGGCGCGACGATAGAACCAGACATATAACCCGATAAGCAGGAGTGCCGGACCAAATCGCATTAGAAAAGTTATCAGGGGTCCCGGTTCGTCAACAATGGGTTCGGCTCGGATGATGACGTCGTGTTCTATGAGCAGGGTTTCAAGACCCGAATCCACAAAGGCAGGCACGATGGTAGTAAATGTAGTCACATCTTGCGGAGGCAGTTCTATTTGATTTGGATCCCATGAAAAGGGAGTGTATCGCACCGTATCGATAAATTGTCCGGTTATGACTTCCCCTTTGGTGTAAATAGCCTTTACATTGTCTCTGGCTATTTCACTTTTGAACAGAGTATAAGGGATTTTTACAGGCTCATTGGTAGGGAAAAGAGCCCGCATGAAAAAGTAATTGATAAGAAGGATCATGAGAAACCACAGCCAAGTTCTGCCTGGAGGTAAATGAAACTTCCCACCAGGTGTGGGGGGCGACGTTTCCTTATTCTTCGTTTGAGATGTCTCTGTTCCGGAATTAGAAGTTTGTTCCATATTCCTCTAAAATTGGGTAATTCCTATGGATTACCCAAGAAAACCTTGCTATTTAATTAGCAATTTCGCAACCACAGGAAGATGGTCCGAAGCATATTGTTCGTCCACTACCCGATGCTCGATCACCGTAAATGCATCTTTAGGTCTGAACATTATGTGGTCGATGGTTCGGTTGGGGTTAACCACAGGAATAGTCGGTGGACAGTCGCTGCACGTTCTTTGGAATTGGGTATCAAATAATGCGATGGTTTCACTATCCTCACGTCGGTTGAAATCTCCTCCTATAATCACAGGTTCAACGAAGGAATCCAATTGTTGGAGAAGAGTAGTGGACTGATACATATTATTTTCACCTTGACCAAAATCGAGGTGGGTACTCCCAAACCATAGTTCGTTTCCATTGACTTCCACTTTAATTCCTGCCCAGTTTCTATATTCAGCTTGTACGCCTTCCATGGGAGGTAAACCAATTCTCAGAGAATCCAGAATTGTAAATTTCGACAGAACAGCATTCCCATACAATCCATTCTGGTAGTCGAGAGCTTTTGCGAAATAATAATACATATTCAGTTTGGCGGCAATTTCGCGTGCCTGGTGAAGGTCTGTCCCGGATCGACGGGTAAATACATCGACTTCCTGTAAGGCCACAAGATCAGGATCTTCCGCTTGGATAACCCGGACGATTGCATCAATATCGATGGAGTCCCCGGCGGTGGGTGGGTTGGCATGATGGATATTATATGTCATCACCGTGAGTGACTGGATATTTCCTGTATTTTCATTCGTACATCCTGATATTCCTACCCATAAGGCTGAAATAAGAAAGAATAGCTTGAAATTTATAAAAGACATTGATATGGAAATTTAGGTTAAAAAATCTCTCGGCACCCTCGAGATCCTGTGCACCAGAATTTTTCATCAATCCCACAGTCTTTTTTGACCTGCGAATCAGGGAGAAAGAAAAATAAAGTCCATACGTGACATTCTGGTGGTAGAAGGACTTCGCTTAACCAGTTTACAAAGGTATCGAATACAAAGGGAATTTCCGTTATACGTCCATTATTTGTCCATGGCGTAAGCAAGTATCAGGATCTGAATTTTGGAATTTTGAGTGAATTTCAATAAAATTTTGAGTACCTTGGGAGTTCGGTGCCAGTGGGTTCTGGAGCGGAAAGTATTACCGGACCTGAGCCTGATTAAAAAACATTTTTCGAGTCAGTCGCATTAGTATTTGGAGACATGGCAAAATTATTTTTTATCATATTGATCTTGGGTTGGAATTGTGATCTCCAGTCCATATTTCATTCACCCACGACGAACTTCGTGGACAAGGACGAAGCAATGAAGAAATTTTATGATTTTGAGGTGATTGCGATTGATGGGACCTCTTTTGATTTGAATCAACTTAAGGGTAAGCGGGTATTGATCGTCAATACCGCAAGCGAGTGTGGATATACGCCACAGTATGCCCAGTTGCAGGAGTTATACGATAAATATAAAGACAAGAATTTCGTTATTCTGGGTTTCCCGGCTAACAATTTCGGGGGACAGGAGCCCGGATCCAATAGCGATATAGTTGAATTTTGCCAAAAAAATTACGGTGTTGAATTTCCAATGATGGAGAAGGTATCTGTGAAGGGAGAAGATGCACATCCCTTGTTTTTGTGGTTGACGCAAAAAGCCCAGAATAGCGTGAGTGATGCGGAAATAGGGTGGAACTTTAACAAATTTCTAATCGATGAGAAAGGCCAATGGGTGGCGCATTACCCGTCCAGGGTGGAACCATTAGATCCTGTAATTATCGAGTTTGCAAGTGGAAAATAAGCCGACCTCGTTTTCCTTGATCCCATTGTGAGTTTTTCAAATCGCCACAGATTTTCCTCCTGTTATAAAACGCATCCTTCACGAAATTGCTGACGCGTAGAAGAACAGTTTTATATATTCCATCCATGCCCTATGGATGAGGTCGATTTCAGCATCCATTAGACGAGTGTGCCGTCCATTAAGTTCGTGATATTAGAGATGAGGTTGATTTTTGTCATATCGAAGAAGTTGTACCGAGCTCAAGCTACATAAGGCTTTAGATGATGTAGGTACGGCGAAAAAGAATCCGTCTAAAGTGAACGGTACACTCGTTCTCCTTCACCTTTTCATCCCCAGGGATATGGGTGTCCATATATACCCAATCCTCTATTCTTAAAACCTTTCGTGCATCCCATCGGAATATATATAGACAGGACATGTGTCCTGATTCCCCTATGAGGTGATCCTACAGTGCGCAATCCGGAATCTGGACATTGCTCGTGTCTACCGTGCTTCGTACACTTCCAGCTCAGCTAACATCGCAAATACACTTGAACCTGCCAAAGCATTGTACCGGATGTAGCGTGCCATGCCTGGTTCAAATTCCTTGAGTTGCCCATCGTCCGTCTGGTTATCGATTTCGAAAGTTCCCTTGTCAACCCAGTTTTCGTTGTCTTCACTGATCAAGATCTGAACCACGTTCTGAGCCGAACCATTTCCCCTGCGTCGGAATGTTTCGACGGCACCGATCCGAAGTGTTTCACCCAGGTCAAGGATGAAGTAGTGAGGGTAATCGGGTTGGGCGGATTGCCATTGTGTATGCCAAAAGGTATTGAGATTGCCATCTATAGCTGCCTCAGCAAGGCCATTGTGTGGATTTTCTGCATTGCCTTCCGCGGGTTCCTCAGAATCTGTTTCCACAATCGACCAGTTCGATTTGTCTGTAATAAGACTAAGTATTACCGGAATGGGCAGATTGAGCGTGTCGTACTGAGTGTAAAAGGTGTCGATGGCCAGGGGAGAAGGCAGAAAGTGGGTTCGATAGATCATGGAAGAACCGGGTAACCAATCGTCGGTCAGGAATACTTCCTGATCAGCATCGATGATACTGGAAATTAACTGGCCATCTCGATTCTGGTATTTCATTTCAAAATATACCGCATCCTTGGTGCCACGACTCCATGTGGTTACCAAGGTATCGACATTCTGGACGGAAACATTCAGCAGAAGGCGGTTGTTGAGGGTGGATTCATAGCGATTTCCATAAGCGGTACCTGTAGTCTGCACCTTGACCGATTTGTTACCTGCTTTGTCTAAATTGAACAGGTCAAGGAAATAGGACTTTTCCTCCAGATTGTCAATCTCAAAGGATATCGAGTCCAATGCGCCGGCCGGATTGACATCAATCACTCTGGAGTCCATTCCGTTGTTCCACTCCACGCGTGTCTGAGTTGCAGAATTTGGGCCGGGATAATATATTTTTACCGCGATGCGATGACGACCGGGATAGGTAATTACTTCGGGCCTGGATGTATAGATGTATTCCCCTGACTCCACATATTTTTCATGAAACTGATTGATATCTGAGCAGCTCGTTGCCCCCAGACAGATAACCAACGTGGTAGCAATGAGTTGTAAAAAGCGTTTCGTCATTCTTATTGACTTTGATCTGTTAAAGAATTTGACCCCAGAAGGTGACTTCGGCAAAATGGATAAAGCCTGTATTTCCCCAGGTACGGTTGGTGATGAACCGAATGTATCGTACAGGAGGGTCATTGAGGTCAAAACCATAATTGTCACCGTTCTCAAAATGGACCTGGTCCTCATCGGGGGTTCCGCCTTGCAGCGTGGGCCGGGTAGCCTCACAGTCACATAATTTGGTCCAGCCATCCAGAGAGCCGTCATCAGGCAGAGTTTCTCTTCCCCATATTTCCAGATTTCTCGGATTTCCGTGAGAGAAAAAGAATCCTTGCCTTTGGAGAACATTTACCCGACTTATTTTGGCCGTGACTCCCAGGTCAAGTGTCCACATCTGAGGCCAACCACTTCCAGCCCAGGTATGGTTAAATGTTTCAGGATTGTCATCATAAGCGTATTCGTATTGCCCCTCCCAGGCATCCATTTCAGAATCACCCTCCAGAATGATCATCTGGAATTGTTTTTTGTCCAGTTTTTCTTCAAATAAGGGAGTCATTGTATTGAGCATGGTGTCCGAATAGTTGTCCCATCGATCCCGGATGACAACCCCAAATTCTCTTTGGATAGGACTAAACCCACGAAGGGTATATTTGCCCGTATCCACTGCACTATAGACCGTCTCGTAGGGGAATAACAGACCACTGGAATCACGGGCAAGGAGAATAAAAGCCAGAGAGGCGTTGTTTTCATTGATCCAGGAGTACTGTACTCCCCCGAAATCTGGGATCATATTCATCGTGGCAAATGTAGCATGTACGGATGGAGTCTCTGGTCGAAAACTAATTTCCACCGGTGCGCTTTCATTCTCACTTCGATCCACGGAAACGATGGTCACCTTTTTTTCTCCGGTATCACCATATCCCAGGATTTTAAGGGTGTCGTTGTATAGCGATGCCCTGGTTTCCGCAACTTCGCCTTTGCGGATTTCATAAATACCCTTTACGTACAGTAAGTCCTCATCACCTGGTAAATCGTACGTTATATAGGCTCCTCCGGGAACAGTTTCTACTTCAATATTGGTCACCTGCCCGGGGGGCGTACCATCCTGGGTTAGTGGCTTATTCTCCAATTCAGTACATCCCCATGCCAGCAGCACCAGGACAATCACAGCAAAATTCTTATTGATAGAATGCATTTGGAAATAAATTTGAATTTACCAACCAGGGTTTTGAACCAGATTGGGGTTATTGATGATTTCAGTTTCTTTGATGGGCCAGAAATAGTCTTTGGTCTCGAAGTCGGCTTGCCATATATTAACCACCTGATAAAATTCCAATCCAGGTCCGTTGATATTCCAACCTTGAATGGGTTGGGACAAAATGTCTTCTGCGGTCTTCCATCTTCGGATATCCCAAAACCTTTGGCCTTCAAAAGCCAATTCGATCATTCGCTCTTGGCGAATGATTTCTCTCATGCCACTTTGTGTGGAAGGTTTACTTGGGTTTCGGGAATGGTTTTTCCAGGATTCAACCACGCCATCCAGACCCGCCCTGAATCTTATGAGATCGACATAATGATAAACCTCCTCATCGGGTGTCGTTTTAATTTCATTGAGCGCTTCGGCGTAGAGTAAATACAAATCAGCCAGGCGGATAATCGGAAAAGGGTAAGAATAATTGATCACATAATCCTGACCGCTAAAGTTGTTCTTGGCATCTACAAGTTTTTTGACAAAATATCCTGTGGCAGAGAATTCACCTTGATTCCTTTTGGTAGCCAGTTCCCCAGCACGGGTCTGTACATATCTATAGGTGGGGTCCAGGACATAGGCGCCGCGATCAAAGGCTATCCCTGCATAAAACCGCGGTTCCCGATCAAAATGCAATTGCGCTGTTTGTTGGCCAGGTTCCACAAAATCGGCTTCATCACTGGATGCCCTACGCAGTTCGTAACGTTTGTCATAGGGAAAACTGACATCCTCCTCAATAGGCACTCCGTTTTCGGAATAAAAAAGTTCAGCCATGCGTAAGGTAGCTGCATAATATTGGGATACCGGGTTAGCCGAGGTGACTGTGACCAACAAGGGCTGGGCCATTCTCTGATATGTTTGTGAAAAGCGGAAATGGGTGGATCCCCATATGACTTCCGGAGATTCTCTGGCAGAAATGATGGATCGCAACATCAGTTCTTTTCGAATGGTCTCATTGAGATCGGAGGTGGTTTGATATTCTTCGACCAATTTGTGGCCAGCTTCTTCGCAGATCTCGATGGCTTCCTTCAAGGCATCAGCTGCTCTTTCCCATTTCTCCAAAGAGTAATCCGGGTTGAACAGATTCATACCTCGATTATCAACAAGTGCGGCAAAATCCGGGTTCCCATTGAAGAGGGGACTTGCAGCAGTAGCCAGAAGCCGGGCTTTGATGGAAGCAGCAATAGGCTTGGTAATTCGTCCCATTTCGGTGGTGAGGGATTGTACTCTGAGCGGTAAATCCACCATGGCTTCATCGATCAGGGCAACGATGTATTCCACAACATCATCCACGGGTTCTCTATAGGTTTTGATGCCGTCAGATGAAGTATAAATGGGTAAATTTTCATCGATGATGGGAATGGGGCCGTAACTTTTAAATAACCAGAAATGATAGTAGGCTTTGAGAAACTTCACCTCTGCGATCCATCTTCTACGTTCTGTGGCCTGTATATCGTGCGGTTTGTCAATGTTTTCCAGAAATATATTACAATCCCGAATCCCCTGAAAAAGCGGCTTTCCCCTTTCCAGTCCGTCCCAGTAATTGAGATAAGGGGTGACTATGGACTGCAAATTGCGGGCAATCAGCGTAGCTTGTGGATTGCCCAATTCTTCATTGAACCAGACTTCGTCACTGCCGAGCAACCCTGGATTCACCCACGGATCTCCATAGTTGGGTAAATACGAATAGCAGGTGGCTAAAAATTTCTCTGTATTAACCCGATCCGTGAACGCATTGTCCAGTGTGGCTACATTATCGGGTACGATATCCAGGTAATTGCAGCTGGATACAAGCCATCCCATGACAAAGCAGATAAGTACCGATAAAAGCGTATGGTATATGTATTTCATAATTTCAAGAACTTAAAAGGACACGTGTAAACCAAAATTGTAAACTCGTTGTACGGGATAATCAAGACCGTTACCTCCCATTTCCGGATCCCAGAGCTTGAATCTGCTCCAGTGCAGCAGATTGGTGCCGCTGAGGTAGATTCGGAATTGCTTCATTTTGAATCGGTCGATCCAGGCATCCGGGAAAGTAAACCCTGCTTCGAACGATTTCAGACGTAGAAATGCCCCATCCTGCATAAACCAGGTCGATCGTTCTGTATTGTTGCTTTCCAGATTGTCTGAAAGCCGAGGCCAGAAGGCATAAGCATTCCGGTTGGTTTCGGACCAATGATCGTCAGCTATCTTTTGTAGCAATGCATTGTTCCCGATAAAGGTATCCCCTTCGCCATCGTATTTTTCATTGATAAAGGGCGCTACAAAACGCTGATCGATCCAGAAACTTGAGCGTGCCGAACCCTGAAAAAATGCGGATAGGTCAAAGTTTTTGTAACCCGCTGAGAATCCGAATCCATAGATGACTTCGGGTGTCGTGGGATATCCAATCGGCACCCGGTCCAGGCCGGTAATCCTGTCATCACCGTTGATGTCGCGGTACTTTATGTCACCACCTCGTACCACGCTTCCAAAGAGCTGCGCAGGAGATTGGTATACTTCTTCGTCGTCAATAAAAAGTCGTTCGGCAATAAAGCCCCATTCCTGGGTGATCGGATGGCCTATTCTGGATAGCCAGGGGGTTTCAGAATAATTGGCTTCCTCATATCGGTCAAAAACCCCGCGTGCATAGGTAAAATTGGCACGGCCAATGACCCAGAAGTTGTTGTTGAAAAAATGTTCGACATCCAGGGAGGCGTCTATACCTCCACTGGAAGCTGCCCCCACGTTGGCTTTGGTGGTTGCCTGAAGTCCCAGGGTGGCCAGGTTTATCCTATCCATGAGGATATTGTCTCTCTTTTCAAAAAATACGTCTGTGATCAGCGTTGCGGTGTTGAACAATCCCAATTCAAAACCCAGGTTCAGCTTTTTGGCGGTTTCCCATGTGATGAGATCGTTGGCATATCTGCTAATAGATACCCCGGTCACATTGACCAATCCATCGGTACCCCAGCTGTATTGTTTGTCGGTATTGTTGAGGTTAACATTTGACAAGTAAAAGAATCTGTCTTCTGGAGCCCCAATGGCATCATTACCCACCAGGCCGTATGTGGCCTTTAATTTCAAGCTGCTGATGACTGGTTTAATGGGTTCCCAGAAAGCTTCATTGGAGACCAGCCATCCCGCTCCATAGGATGGGAAAAATCCGAATCGTTCGTTCGCAGAAAATCTTTCGGTTCCGTTGTAGCCGAAATTGAATTCCAGGAAATAACGATCAGAGTAGGAATAAGTGAACCTTCCGGACAATCCCAGGTTCCTACGGGGGAGAGATCCCTGCAGGTCGGTGTTGTCCCCGGGGGCGGCCAGAGATTGACGGGCAATTCCTACCAGCAATCCACTGAAACCATGTGTGTCCTTGAAAACCCGGTTGTAGTTGAGGGCCGCTTCCGCATAGAAATTGGAAAGCAGATCCTTACTGCTCGGCTCAAAGTCCAGATATTCCCTACCTTCATTGGAGTTCAAAGGATTAAGAACATATTCATCTGCCCTGCTATCATAGGTTTGTACCGAATAGAAGAAAGGTACCGAAGTACGGGTGACATCGAAAAAGGATTCCCGGTAGGTATTGGCCATGATTCTGAAATTCAATCCCTCGGTAATCGCATTGAGGTCTTGTTGGATCTGAAACTGGGCCAACATCAGGGATTTACTGCTTTCTTTATACCCACGAGTAAGGTCAGCGTATGGGTTCATGAACCGCCCGCTACCTGCGTTTCCATATAGTATGTGCTGCCTGAACTGGTTGGCTTCATCTGGTTCATAGTAGGCAGGGAAGAGTACAGGATTGGATCGTGCCACATTCCTGTACACCTGGGTTCCACCGTTGATGGGGCCGGTATAGTCGTCGAAAGTTCCATGGATTCGGATCGTAGCTTCTGTCGATTCTGTCAGCGTAATGTCGATATTGGACCTAACCAGGTATTGCTGTAGATCGATATTGGAATTGTAGCTGTTCCTGTTATCAACTTTGAGAATGCCATTATCTTTGGAAGCGGATGCAGAAATATAGTAACGAGCCACCGATCCTCCACCACTTATATTGAAATTCAATCGATTGTTGATGGTGGAGTTCTTTATAGTTTCATCAAACCAGTCGTTGGCGGGATAAACATACTTATTGCGATTGGGATTGGCTGTTTGATCGATCTTGAGCTGTGAGTACGGCAGAATCCCCAATGGGTCCCGGGTCCTCACGGCTTCATTGTGAAGTTTCATATAGGTAAGGGGATCTGCGAATTTCAATCTTTGGGTAGGTTGGGACAGGGAGGATTCCAGACGTACATTGATTTTCATGGTTCCTTCTGTACCTTGTTTTGTGGTCACCAGAATGACCCCATTGGCCCCACGAGCTCCATATAAAGAAGTGGCTGTAGCATCCTTCATGATGGAAAAACTGGCGATGTCATCCGGGTGGAGGTCGGCCAGGTCATCCGGTGAAAGTTCAATTCCATCGATCAGGATAAGCGGGCTTCGGTTGTATCCAAAGGTCGTGACCCCACGAATAAAGAATTCTGCATTGTCCTGCCCGGGCTCACCGGACCGTTGATAGGAAATAATGCCTGACATACGTCCTGCCATTGCCGTAGTAAGGTTGCTGGAGGGTACACGAAGTTCGCTGGGATTGACTGTGGTCACTGAGGCGATTACGCTTTCCTTTTTCTGTTTACCAAAAGCGACGACCGTAAGTCCTTCCAGTTCTTGTAGCTTACTCATCAAAACCACATCTATGGTTGTCTGATTGTTGATGGGGATCAGCTGTGTTTCCATTCCCACATAGGAGAAACGTATCGTGCCATCGGACGGAGCTCCAATAGAGTAGCTACCATTGATATCCGTGATGACACCACCCTCCCTGTCGATAATGGTTACGGTCACCCCGGGTAAGGGGACATTGTCCTCATCTACCACCGTTCCCGAGATCTGGATCGTGTCTTGCATAGTTTGAAATAGAAGATGATCGTGGATCAACCCCGCGTGGGAGTTCTGAGCGAGATAAAACCAGCTCAGCCATGCAATAAAAATCAGATTAATGGTATAAATCTTCAATTCGTTAAAATTGTTGTATTAGAAAATAAACTTCGAAATAGTCTAGTAAAGTTCCTATGGAATCTTATTCGCGGTCGAATGCATAGTTCCGTGTAGATGGGTCTAAGATCAAAAAAAAATATAAAAATCAAAAGGAAAACCGTATAAATGTGATATAGGCTTCAATATATGCATGATTACATGATGCTTAAGCAACTAAGTTTCATTGTGGTTAACGTTAACGAAAAAATAGAGATAAATTGGGAAAAAATTGGGACCGATTATGGAAATTGTGGATTTGCGCTGGGAGGGATGGGGATTCGGTTGTATGAACCTGGCGGAACCGGTGGGTAAGGTCATCATTGAATTCGGGTTAAGGATACGGCACCCGGTGCTGTTCCTATGTTCTCCATTATACCGTATTTCGATGGGGCAATGATTGCTGTTTTTTACATTTCTCTCTATGGTTTTCTGGGGGAGTTAGAATGACATACGATTTGTTATCCATGGTATCCACTCAGATGGGATATGAACGAACTTCAGGATTTTTTTTGCCAGTATGGATCACGCTCCCGAAGGTGGATCCCGAATTTGACTATGGACTTCTGGCTTATACCAAGGTATATGTTGAGATCAATGAACGCTTAGCGGAATATACTAATTCTAAAAGATGGGATCAGGATAACACAACTTTGAATTGTCTTTTAAGAAGAAAGTCTGCTTTTTACCAACTCTGCAATCGTTTTTCCATCGGCTTGAGCGCCGAGTTCTTTCTGGGCAAGTCCCATCACTTTTCCCATATCTTTCATCGTGGTAGCATTGAGTCTTTTGATTATGTCATCGACATGTGTGGCAATTTCTTCTGTGGACATTTGCTCAGGAAGATAAGCCTGGATATGCTCGATCTCGGCTTCTTCTTTTGCTGCCAGGTCACTTCGACCTTCACGGAGGTATATTTCCAGAGATTCCTGTCGGGATTTGACCATTTTCTGGATGATCTTCAATTCACGGGCTTCGTCTATCACATCCCCGCTACCATCCGTCCTGGCGAGCAGAATTTCAGATTTGATGGCACGCAAGGCTCGCATTTTGTCTGCATCTTTGGCCTTCATGGCCCGGACAAGGTCTTTTTGTACGCGTTCTTCTAAGCTCATTGAGTATGAATTTGCAGGGTGGATGCACGGATGATGAAAGATACATCAAAGCCCTGTGGAAAAAATAATGTATTGCAAAGTTATCAAAAAACTTCGATTTCGCCTTTGGTATTGGCGCAGATTACTAGGTCAGCCATCCCTATGAACAAACCGTTACATACTACACCCGGGATCATATTGATTTCCTTTTCCAATGAAGCAGGATCATCGATTAATCCAAAATCACAATCGAGTATATAATTGCCATTGTCCGTAATAAAAAACCCATCGTCGGCTTCCCGTAAGGTGGTTTCTCCACCGAGTTGATGGATGTGATTCGCGGTTACGGTCCAGGCAAAGGGTACTACCTCTATTGGCACTGAAAATGCCCCCAGTCGGTTCACGAGTTTGGAATCATCGACGATTATAATGTACTGATTTGAAATCTGTCCTACGATTTTTTCCCTGAGCAATGCTCCGCCTCCACCTTTTATAAGGTTTTTATGGGGATCTACTTCATCGGCTCCATCGATGGTAAGATCCAGGCGATCGACCTCGTGTTCTTCCAATAAAGGGATGGACAATGACTCTGCCAGTGTTTCCGAGGCGATTGAGGTGGGAAAGCAGGTAACATCCATTCCTTGTTGGACTAATTTACCTATGGCCTGAATGGCGAAGGAAGCCGTAGAACCTGTTCCCAGTCCTACCCTCATCCCGTTCTTCACATATTCAGCAGCTTTTTCTCCGACCAGTTTTCTTGGATTATACATCGTTTTGAAGGTTTGTAAATCGATTCACAAGGTAGGAAACAAAACCCGAACGATCAATTTCTTTTCTCCGGAGGAGGAGGCTGGGGAATTCCATTCCTGTTTCCCGGATTGTCTCTAAGTTCTTTCATCAGGTATTCGATAGCCGCGTCCAACTGGGGATCGATTCCTCTTGCCAGAGCCGATGGGTCTTCCGGTATATGAATATCCGGTTCCACACCATGTCCCTCGGGGAACCAGGTCCCATCCGGATTGAACATGCGGAACGTGGGTGCGGTAACCGAACCACCATCCACCAGGGTAGGTCCACCGGTAAGACCGATCAGTCCACCCCATGTTTTGGTTCCTATGAGGGGGCCCAATCCCGATTTTCTGAAATAATCCGGGAATGCATCCCCCCCGGATCCGGACCACCCGTTGATCAACATGGCTTTGGGTCCGAAATGCGCCGTGGGAGGCCAGGTCCAGGTTTCCCCATCACGCACGTCCCAATATGCCAGGATAGGGCGGTTGAGAATTTCAATGAACCGATCCGGAATTTGTCCTCCGTTATTGAATCTCTCATCAACGATCAATCCTTCCTTTTCGATCTGGCCATAAAACATTCTGACAAGTTCCTCCTGCCCGTCCAGCCCGGTGCTGGGTACATATATATATCCAAGCCTGCCCTCGGAGGCTTCCTCTACGTATTTTCTGTTTTTCTCAATCCATGCCAGATTTCGCAACCTCACTTCCGATTCCATAGTCTTCACATAAATGGTTCGTGCCTGGTTCCCTTGTGGATTGTCACTAACCCGCAATGCCACTGTTTTACCTGCCAGCCCGGCAAAGGCGGCAAATGGATTTGAAAAGTCTGACAATGGAACACCGTTCACACTGATTACATAATCCCCTTCCTTTACATTCAGGCCAGGTTCATCCAGTGGGGATCGAACTTCGGTTTCCCATTGGGCAGGACGGACGATTTGTTTAATTCTGAAGCCTCCATTTTCATAAACCCAATCCACACCCAGGTAGCCTACCGGGGTGTTTTTTCCGTCTTCTGTGGCTCCTCCTCCCCGATAGGTATGGGAAGCATTGAGTTCTCCAATCAGTTCCCCAATCAGATAATTGAGGTCTTCCCTCGAATGGACGCCATTCACCAGACTGCCATATCTTACTTTAAGTTCATCCCAATCCACACCATGCATGCCCGGATCGTAGAAAAAGTCTCTTTCAATACGCCATACCTCATCAAAAATTTGTTTCCATTCTTCCCTCGGGTTAACCCACATTTGCATCTCGTCAAGTGGAATGGTTTTTTCCAGTTTTTGACCTTTGGCTGGCTGGATATACCCCATCCTACCTGCCGTCCCAGTGAGAATTTTCTTTTTATTGGCGGAAAACTCATAGAACTGTACGCCGGAAATTACCTCTATCTCTTCCTGTTCTTTCAGGTCAAAATACTGAAGTAGGGTAGATCCCCCTTCCTGGCCGGCAGAGGGATGCCTGAGGTAAAAAACTTTGTTGTCCACCATACCAGGACGACTCAGATTGCCGGGTTTCAGAGGCAGGATCAACAGTTTTCTCTCGAGGTTTTCCCATTGGATATCCACGGTTTTCTCGTCTCGTTTGGTGGAGTCTGTATTCTCCTCCTTTTCTTTTTCTGATTTTTCATCAGATTCATTTTTTTTGTCCTTTTCTTTTTCCAGTTCAACTGTATCATTCACAGCGAGAAAAGGTGATGACACATCATCGTGAAGGGGAAGAATAGCCAGTTGTGAACTGTTTACATACACCCAGGAATTGTCGAATGAACTGTAGGTGGGGGAAAATCGACGATCGGTTCGCAAGACGAGGAATTTTCCATCGGAACTGAATGAGGGCTGAGAACAGCTGTAATATCCCGATGTGACCTGATGTTGTTGCATCTTTTGAGTATCATATATAAATATAGCTTCCTGTCGGCGGTATAAATCCCTGTGATAAGTCATGTAGCGACTGTCCGGGGACCAATGAATCTGAAATCCCCGCAGTGAACCCTCAAACATATATTTGCCCTGGTCCACATAATGCATCTTTTTTTCGCCGATATCAATCCAGTAAATTTTCATATCCTGGCGGATAAACGCCAATTTTTTGCTGTCCGGGGACCAGGATAGCTGATATCCAAAGCCATTGTCAAAGTGGGTCAGGACCTCAGTTTTGCCTGTGCCAAATTCTGTAATATACAATTGATATTCCCCTGTCTGATCGCTCCAGTAGGCCCATTTTTTTCCATCCGGGCTCCAGGAAGGGTTTCTTTCTGCCGAACCTGGACGCTGGGTAAGATTTTCCACGATGCCTTTTTCTGCTGGCAAGCTGAATATTTCACCTCTGGCTTCGGCCAGAATTCGGTTTCCATCTGGAGAGGCTCCCACATTCTGAAGCAGATCTTTGACTTTGGACAGGTGAGGACGCGCCAGTGCATAATCATCGGTGATCGTGATATGCACTTTTTCATATTCCTGTGTATCCAGATGAAGAAGGTACAGGGACCCACCGGCTTCAAAAACGATTTCCTCCGGGCCGATTTCGGGAAAATGTACATCAAATTCTGAGAAATCGGTGATTTGCTGATGTTCCTTACTGACTATATCATAGGCCCAGATGTTGAATCTCCGGTTGGAACCCTGGTCGGAAAGATAATATATGGTGTTTTCATGCCACATAGGAAGTTCGTCATTGAAATCACTGTTGGTGATATTTTCAGATTCATAGGTCTGGAGATTGAAAATAAAAATATCGGCTGCCATACCTCCCTGATACCTCTTCCATGTCCGTGAAAGTCTGCTTTTGTATGTGAATGCAATCTTAGATCCATCAGGTGATAAAGTCCCATACTCGGCATGTTCCATGGGTAAAATCCTGGGAAGACTTCCTTCTTTGGACACCATAAAAAATTGGTTGTATCGTTGTTTGCCGCTGTGCATGGAGGATGCCAGCAGGATACTGTCACCTGAAGGATGCCATGCCACCATACGATCCGCCATGCCATGATGAGTCAGCCGATGGGGGAGTCCACCTTGTATAGGTAGGGTGTAAATATCAATGTTGCCGTCATAGTTGCCAGAAAAGGCGATGGTCTGCCCATCGGGAGAGAATCTGGGGTACATTTCCGGACCTGGAGGTGAGCTCAATCGTATGGCCTGTCCTCCTTTTTTAGGTACCAGCCAGAGGTCATTGGCATAACTGAATACGATCTGGTCCTGGGAAACGTCGGGATGCCGGTAGATATGTTCTTGAGCATTTAGTGATAAAAGCTGGAAAGCAACAAACAAAATGAAGGAAAATTGTTTCATAGGTTTGGTTTGAATACGATGAGCCATAATATATAATGGTGTGACCCTAAAGAAAATCAGCTTAATAATAGCATTAATTTACGAAATGGCGTCTGATTTTAGATCAGTCAAGGGCTTAATATTTGCAAATTAATCTTTTTTACAGATTAATTATCTTCCCATATGGACCAACAATACAGAAATATCAGCTGGCGACACCCCTGAAATTCTACTGGCCTGACCTATATTCATAGGACGGGCTGCGATGAGTTTTTCCCTGCCTTCATAAGATAGGGAATTGATTTTGGAATAATCTATGCCCTGTCCCAGAGTGACTTCTTCCAGCCGTTTGTGTTTTTCAGCCTGTTCTTCTTCTTTTTTGATATAACCACTGTATTTCATCTCGATCTCCGCACTGCTAATGGCTTCTTCATCTATTGTGCGCATCATTTCATCCAGGGGCTCCAGATAATTTCTGAGATCCTCGAAATGGATGTTGGGTCGAAGGATCAGGGTTTCCAGTTTTACTTTTTGACTGAGGGGTGAACTGTCGATGGCATTCAAATAAGGATTGACCAGATCCGGGTCTACACTATACGCTCTGGCAAATCTTTCCAATTTTTGAATGGCTTCGATTTTCTTTTGCGTTTTTTCCATCCGTTGTTCCAGGTTGAGCATCCCCAGTTCGTGGACTTTGGGTGTCAAACGGATATCGGCATTGTCCTGGCGGAGCAGAATCCGGAATTCGGCTCTGCTGGTAAACATGCGATATGGCTCATCGGTGCCTTTATTAATGAGATCATCAATCAGTACTCCGATATAACTCTCGTATCGGGTGAGGATGAAGGGATCTTTTTCATTCGCCTTGAGATGGGCATTTATGCCGGCTACCAATCCCTGACCAGCTGCCTCTTCATAACCTGTGGTTCCATTGATTTGACCTGCAAAGAACAGGTTTTCGACCAATTTGGTTTCGAGGCTAAGATGGAGTTGTTGGGGAGGAAAGAAGTCATATTCAATAGCGTATCCTGGTCGGAACATTTTGACATCTTCGAAGCCCCGGATTTTTTTGAGGGCTTTATATTGGACATCTTCAGGCAGGGAAGAGGAAAAGCCATTGACATAGATTTCACAGGTATGGCGGCCTTCGGGTTCAACGAACAATTGGTGGCGGTCTTTGTCCGAGAAACGATTGATCTTATCCTCTATGGATGGACAGTATCGGGGACCTATGCCGCGGATCCGACCGTTGAACATCGGCGAATCTTTGAAACCTTTTTTCAATTCATCGTGGACGTCCGGGGAGGTGTAGGTGACGTGGCAGGGAATTTGATCTGTGAGTGCCGGGGTATCCGTAAAAGAGAATTTCCCGGGATTTTCATCGCCGTGTTGGATTTCCATACGTTCCCAGTGCAGGCTTCGGCCATCTACTCTGGGCGGTGTTCCTGTCTTCATCCTGCCACTTTCAAAACCCAGATCATTCAACTGACCCGTTATTCCTTTGGCCGCACGTTCACCGGCCCTGCCGCCACCCATCTTTTTCGCACCGATGTGTATTAGCCCATTGAGGAAAGTACCATTAGTCAGGACGACCGTAGTCGCCGGTATTTCAAGACCCAGTGAAGTCACCACGCCTTCGACACGCTGATCCTTTACCAGCAGTCCTGTCACCATTTCCTGCCAGAAGTCAATGTTCGGATTTTGTTCCAGCATGTGACGCCATTTACTAGCAAAGGCCATGCGATCACTCTGGGCACGAGGGCTCCACATGGCGGGACCCTTGGAACGATTGAGCATCCTAAACTGGATCATGGTATGGTCAGTAACTATACCTGAATAGCCGTTCAGAGCATCGATTTCACGTACGATCTGGCCTTTTGCAATTCCACCCATAGCCGGATTACACGACATTTGGGCGATCGTATTCATGTTCATGGTGATGAGCATCACCCGTGAACCCATGTTGGCAGCAGCTACGGCTGCTTCACAACCTGCATGGCCTCCTCCTACTACTACGACATCATATTTTTGAAACATAACAATTAATCAGTTGATAATGAAGCGCAAAAGTACGGAATTTTTCACTTTTCTCGAGGTCCCTGGATATAAAGAATTTTGGATATGGGTATTTCCATTAATATGTAAACACTTTGAAATAAAAACGATCATCAAATCAAAATGTTAAAAAACGTATTTAACAAGGAGGATTGGGGTATAAATTCGTGTATATCCCAAACTTCTTATACATTTGTGGGGTCGATTTTAAGCTGCAGGATCCGCTGCAAAAAGTTGTTTTCGTATTGTTAATTGCTTTTTGAATCGGAATCGACAGGGTGTTGCAGCCAAAATGCCGATAAACAGTAATATGTGAATTTGCATATATTTATCAGACTAAAAAAGAGACAGGCAAATTTCGAAATAAAAAATATATGAAAATTTGTCATAAAAATTTTTTCGTTTGGATCACTATGCCTACATTTACTGTCAATGTTAAGAGGAGAGAGATATTTTTTTGCGGCTAAACTTTAAACGAACATGGAATTTGTTCAATTTGTAAACTTAAAATAGTAGATGAGAATAGCTTTACATTTTCCAAAATTATCGCGGGTACTGAAGTGAATCAGAGAAATTTCAACTTACCATTTCCTTGGAAATGGCTATTCTTGTTTGTGTTTATATGGAATTTTTTATTATTAACTTTTTATAACCTTTATTTTTAAGAACCGATTGTTTAATCAACCAAAACTAGAACTCATGAAAAAGACGAATTTTACAACAATTCAGCCATCGTGGTGTCTGGGCTCAAACTGGCTCAAGGGGTTTATTCCCTTGCTGGCCTTGTTTGTGTTCGCACTACCGATGCAAACCTATGCGCAGCAGCCAAACTGTGCCCAGTTCTCTCCGGCGATCAACGAGGACGGGGTAGCTATAGTTGGTGCTGACGACTTTTTATCCAATCCCAATGGAGTAATGTATCCCATTACAGTACAGATATTTAACCAATGGGGTGGGGTAATGAAAACTATCGAGCTTGCAGATCCAGCAGACACCTACGAGCTTGACGTTTGTGGTTATCTCGGAAGAACGCTGGAATTTTCCGTAACTGCACCTTTGGAAGCAGGAGGAACGCAAACTTGTAACCTGGGTCAATTGATCCTCAATGGTACTCCTGGTGTGGTAATTACATCCGGGTTGGGAACCAAAGT
>CAYRRD010000016.1:0-58089 GCA_964426625.1 uncultured Saprospiraceae bacterium
CCAAACGCTCAGTACCAATGAAAAAAATTGGTTCAATACCGCATTAATTGGACTCGGTGTGTTTACAAATTTCACGCCCGGTGATGTGGTATTTAACTTCAGAATTAATTCTGGAATTTTTTCCAATTATGCATTCCTATCAGGAAATTATTCAGTACCAATAGCCCACAATTATGGCGTTCCAGGTGGAATATTAGAGTCTAATATTATCTTTATTCCTGCCACATTCAATATTGTGATTTCTATCCCTCCGGCCATTGCGGTGATGTCAGCTTCCTCGTCCCGGAATTTTCAAATTACCTCGCTCAGCCCGTACCGATCTTCTTCAGAATACACCTTCGGCAACCTGGGTGGATCGGAGTTGGGGCATACCGTGAATGTGGATCTCAGAGCGAAGTCGGCTTCCCCCAATATCCAGTTTACCTCGTCCAGGAATGTCCAGGGAACACGACCCGTATCCGTACTGCGAATGGGCGGCAACCATTCCAACCTCCCCACCGAAATGCTCAGTTCCAACTGGCAGACTATGACCAGTTCCCCTTTTCCGGTAACCACTGGTAATCGGACCGATTTCACCCAGGATGTCAGCGTAACTGCAGAGGATTTGAAGAATTACTTTTTTGAAGCTGGGACGTATACATTTCGTATCGACCGGGAAGCATCGGATCCAGGCGGAAGTGCTACCCCGTTTTCGTACTACACTGATGTGGCCATTCAGGTTCCTGCGCTCTCTGAGATTTCGATCGGCGCTGGCGGCCCCGTTGTGGGTTTTGATTTCAATACCCTGCAACATTACAGCCAGGGGCAGTCCAAAGTGGTACCCCAACAACTCAAAGTTTCCAACAACGAAGATTTTGAGTTATATGTCAAATCACAGACCAATTATTTTCAGAAATCGGGAATTCAAAGTGATATTGGGGCCGATATCCTTCAGGTGGGTGTGGATGGATTACCTATGGTTACTCTGAGTTCTACCCCGCAGAAAATTGTGTCCAATGGCAGCCCGGTTTTGGATCAGGAACTGGACATCAGGTACACTATCCCCCCAGAAAAGGCTCAAAGTCTGGTTTCTAAAGAGAAAACCACGTATTCCATTGATCTCATTTATAGTTTTACCGTGCACTAACTAAACCCTAAATCATGAATCAAGAATTTCCCATCCAGGACCAAAGCAATCCAAGACTAAATTCCCCGGAAAAAACGCTCCAAAAATATTACGACCTATTTGATCTTTCGCTGGATCTCATAGGAATTGCAAGCTATGAAGGCAATTTTCTCAAAGTCAACCCTGCGTTTTCACGGATCCTGGGAATGAATGAGGAGGTTGTACTGTCTTCGAAATTTCTGGATTTTATTCATCCGGATGATCATCAGCGTACAGTTGAAGCCATGCAAACCCTGGAATCTAAAAACCCGGTACCCCATTTGATCAACCGATTTTTAATCCGGGAGCAAACCCTATGGATCGAATGGTCTATTATCCCACATGAAGAAACCCGTATGGTTTATTTTATCGGTCGGGACGTAACAGATTCCATAGGAGTTCGCAATAAAATGCTTGAATCGGAGCACAAGTATCAAAATTTGTTCAACAATATACACGGAGTACTTTGTATACACGATCTGGAAGGCAATGTCATTGATGTCAACAAAGCCGGTGTTAAGGCCACTGGATATTCGGAGGAGGAATTGAGGCATTCCAGCCTTTACGATTTGATTTTGCCTGAAAATCATGGATTTGTAAAACCCTATCTGGAGGAGGTGTATCAATATCGTCAGGCTTCCGGAGAGATCACAATGGTAAACAAGGAGGGTGAAACCTCCATCTGGTACTTTCAAAGTGTGCTTGATGTGGATCTGAAAGGAAATGAACAGGTGCTGACCAATATGGTAAATATTACCGAACGAAAAAGGATTGACCGGGAACTCAAAAAAGCAAAGGAGGATGCAGAGTTGGCACATAAGACCAAGTCTGAATTTATTGCCAACATGAGCCATGAAATCCGCACGCCACTCAATGGCATCATTGGCTTTACCGAACTGGCACTCAAAACGCATCTGGACAACACCCAACGGCAATATCTGGAGATTATTAACCAGTCAGCGTTGACCCTGTACGGGATCATCAATGATATCCTGGATTTCTCCAAGATGGAAAGCAACAATATGAAACTGGAGATCGATCAGGTGAATGTGGAGGAAGTGATTTCTGAGTCGATCAATATTGTATCGTATGGGATGGAGAAGAAGAAAATAGAACTGCTGTTGGATATAGATAGAAGGGTGCCTAAATATATTTGGGTGGATGCGATGCGGATTAAGCAGATTCTGGTCAATTTGCTGGGAAATGCGTTGAAGTTTACACCCATGGGGGAAGTACGGCTGTATGTGCGGATAATGGACGATCTGGGTCAGGGTAAGATGAAGATACGGTTCGGGGTGAAGGATACGGGGATAGGAATTCATCCCGATAAGCTGGATGAAATTTTTAAGGCATTTACACAAGAGGATGGAAGCATTACCCGAAAGTATGGGGGTACGGGGCTTGGTCTGACTATTTCCAATAAATTGTTGGCTCTGGCCGGTAGTAAGCTCCAGGTGGAAAGTACGCAGGATATAGGTAGTGACTTTTATTTCGACCTGGGGGTCGATATAGCGCATGAACAACCCACATGGAATATGGAAGGAGTGAAGCATGTCCTTATCGTCGATGATAACGCGAACAACCGAACCATATTGAGAACCATGCTGGAGTATGAAGGTATTGAGGTTCGCGAGGCGGAAAGTGGCCTCAAAGCTTTGTTGTATCTTACAGAGGATGCCCATTTCGATGTGATCATAATGGATTTTCATATGCCGATCATGGATGGTTTGGAAACAATCAAAAAGATCAAGCAACTCCAATCAAATCAGAATATTGAACCTTCCTATATCATTCTTTACAGTTCGTCGGATGACGAAAGGTTAAACCGGGCATGCGACCAGCTTGGAGTAAAGCACCGGTTGTTGAAGCCCGTAAGGGCCAATCAGATGTACCAGGTGTTGTCGGGATTGCAAACAGACCGAAGATCGACCGATAAGGAGGATAGCATCGTGGACCAGGCCGTGTCAAAAGGCAATTTCAAAATTCTTATTGCGGAGGATAATAAAATCAATATGGCACTGGCCCGTGTGTATGTGCAGGAGCTTTATCCCGATGCTGAGATCCTGGAAGCCCGGGATGGTAGGGAGGCGATTTGCCAATACAAGGAGGCCCAGCCCGACATTATATTTATGGATATCCAAATGCCCGATATCAATGGATTGGAGGCTACAAAAATTATCAGAAATTTGGAGGAACATATAGAAATTCCTATCATCGCACTGACAGCCGGAACCCTTCCCGGAGAAAAAGAACGATGCCTGGAGGCAGGCATGACTGATTTTTTGGCCAAGCCTGTTCTTAAAAAAACCTTTAGCGATATGCTCAACAAATGGCTGGGTTCTATTTCCAGGGATTGATTTGACGTTTTCCAGCAGTTGATTATACGGTTTCAATCGCATCGTGGCCCGGTTGTTGATCATGGATATCGAAACGGAAACAATCAGCATGGACGATCTCACCAAGAAATTGGAACAGCTTCAAACCCTCCTTGGATTACAACGTGGATGGATCTCCCTGGTAAGCCATAATTTTAAAGGAACATTCAGCAATATAGTAATGCTTATTGATGCATATGAGGCCGGTTCGATTAATTGTACCGATTTTATGGCATTATTGCCTCAGTTGAAGGAAGATGCTGAACGAAACCTTAAATTGATTTCCGAGGCATCGATATGGCTAAAATCCATCGACGACGATTTTGTGCCAGAATTCGAAAGTATAGCCCTGGAAGATTTGTACCTTCACCTGAAGACGGAATTTCAATCACGATTACTGGAAAAAGATCTGGAATTGAAGTTTACAGATGGGAAAGACATTGTGGTGATTTCAGATCGATTCCTGCTGACCTCAATCCTGGTTAGACTGATCGATAATGCGGTCAAGTATTCCTCACCTAGTCAGACTATTGAAATATCTGGTGGGAAAACGAATCAAGGTGTCAGAATTACGGTATCGGATCAAGGTTCTGGCATGAATGAGAACCAACTGAATAATATTTTTTCTTTTGATGGACCGGTCTATCAAGGAAGTCAGGGTGAATTGGGGTTGGGCCTTGGTCTTAAAATCGTTCAGAGTTTTATATCTTTGTTGGGAGCAAAGATTGAATTCGTTTCTTCAAAAAATGAAGGTACAGAGGTCTATATTTATCTACCCTTAGGAAAAATCTGAATTGGCGCATGCATGAAGAGCTACGCATCCTTGTGGCTGATGACCACACCATTGTACGTATGGGCCTCATACAGGAAATAAGGGCTTTAAAGCCTCGGGCACGGTTTTATGAAGTGGAAGATTATGAAGCTTTATACAAATTGGTGGCCAGGGAAAAGTTGGATTTGGCCATTATTGACGTAAAAATGCCCAATGGGACCTTTCCTGAATCAATTGAGTACATCAAATGGAAACAACCTGATCTGAAGATCCTCGTATTTTCCTCGCATGATGAAATGTTGTATGCACCCAGAATCATGAAAATGGGGGCTGACGGTTTTCTCAACAAGCACTCTACCCGGGCGGAGATTGAACAAGCATTGCAGACCATGTTAACCAAGGGGAAGTATCTCAGTGAGGAATTGAAGGATGCGATGGTTTTCGAATCATTTAAGAAGCAGACGAAGGATGCCACCATAGAAGCCTTATCAAACAGAGAGTTGCAGGTAGCTAATAAGCTTTGTGAAGGGCTATCCATCAAAGATATTTCCAACCAGCTTCACCTGCATACATCCACCGTAAGTACCTATAAGAACAGGATATTTGAAAAATTGAACATCAATTCTATTCCCGAGTTGATCGAGGTGCTGAGGATCTATGATTGAACCCCTGTGGGGCACGTTCCTGTATAAATGCGATGGGCATTGGTGCGCCAAGGGCTAGTGGTGCTGAGGGGCCAGGGCCACTATAGGGCTCTCGGATCTGCAGCGCTACCCTGTAGGGCTAGCGATGGGCAGTGGTGCGCCTAGGGCTAGCGGTGCTGTGTGAATGTCGTCCTAGGTCAACTAGGTTCTATCTCAGCATTTTCATCGGATTTTCAAGATAGTCCTGCAGGGTCTGCATAAACTGAGCACCTACAGCTCCGTCGACCACGCGGTGATCGCAGCTCATGGTGATTTTCATGGTGTTGCCTACGACGATCTGACCATTTTTAACCACCGGTTTGGTATTGATCGTACCCACTGCCAGAATGCACGCATCAGGGGGATTGATAATCGCTGTAAATTCATCAATGCCAAACATACCGAGATTGGAAATGGTAAAGGTATTGCCTTGCATTTCCTCCGGCTTTAATTTTCTGTCCCGTGCCCGCCGAGCCAGGTCACCAATTTCAGCTTTGATCTGGGACAAAGACTTGTAATCGGCATGATGGATCACAGGAACCATAAGTCCTTCATCCACCGCTACAGCAACCCCGATATTAATATCCCCATGGAGGGTGATTTTTTCATCATCGATGGAAGCATTCACGTAGGGGTGTTTACGAAGTGCCATAGCTACCGCTTTGATCACAATGTCATTGAAAGAAATCCGGACATCTTCATCACCTGCGTTCAGAGATTTTCGCGCTGCAATGGCATTGTCCATATCGACTTCGACGGTCAGGTAGAAGTGTGGTGATGTGTATTTGCTTTCACTCAGCCTTTTCCCTATGATTTTACGCATTTGGGACAACCGGATGGTTTGATCCTCTCCGCTTTGGATTGAAATTGCAGAGGAAGGTGCTGGTGTTTTGACACCACTTTCGATGGCTTTTTCCACGTCTCTTTTGATAATGCGACCCCCATCTCCTGAACCACTTATAAGGCTGAGATCGATGCCTTTATCCGAAGCCATTTTTCGCGCTAATGGTGAAGCTTTCGTTCTGTCATCATCAGAAGGGGTGGGAGCGGCCGGCTTTTCTGATTCCTTTTTTTCCTCTTTTTCCGCACTTTGCTCCGGTTTTTCTTTCTCTGCGGTTGAATCTTCTCCGCTATCTTCCTTTTTATCACTGCTAACCTGACCTTCAGACTCAAGCAAGGCTTTATAATCTTCCCCTTCTTCCCCTACTACGGCGACTACTGCATCCACCGGAACAGGTCCTTCTTTGATTGCTATATGTAAAAGTTTTCCCTCCCAGTAACTTTCCAGCTCCATGGTGGCCTTATCCGTTTCAACTTCAGCCAGGATATCACCCGGTTCAATATCGTCACCTTCATTTTTGAGCCAACCAACGATTACGCCCTCCTCCATCGTGTCACTCATCCGGGGCATTCGAATTACTTCAGCCATTTGTTCGTTTTATTTTATCGTATAAAGTTACAAAGATAAATAAACAAATTATAAATGATAATATCATGTTCCGGAGAAAGAAAATGTTATTTTTGAACCATGAATCATTTACCCAATAGCTTTGAATCACTGATCCAATCTTTGAGTCAGCTTCCAGGCATCGGGAAGAAAACGGCGATGCGGCTGGCGATGTATATCGTGGATCACAAAGACAAGATCGGTCCAGAATTTGCGAGTTCCTTAGCCCGGATCGGAACCGAACTGACAAATTGCCGGATCTGTGGTCATTACGCCGATCAGGAGTTGTGTACCATTTGTGCTGATCCCAAAAGGGAAAACAACGTGGTGTGCGTGGTGGAAAGCGTGAAAGACCTGATTGCAATTGAAGAAACCGGACAGTTCCATGGAAGGTACCACGTGCTGGGTGGATTGATTTCACCCATCGATGGGGTAGGCCCGGATGACATTCGCATCCAGTCTCTTCTTGACAGAATCGCTTCAGAAGAAATTACTGAACTGATCATGGCGATCAGCTCGACTATCGAGGGAGATACTACGCTATATTATATATCGCAACAAATCGGAGGCAGAGTCACCCTCAGTTCAATTGCCCGTGGGGTAGCTTTTGGCGGTGAACTCGAATATGCAGACGATTTTACCCTCGGACGCGCCATTCTCCGACGAACACCGGTTGAACATCTATTCAACGGAGATCATTGATGGACATTTCAATCATTGTTGTCAATTACAATGTGCGGTATTTTCTGCATCTCTGCCTTCAGTCTCTTGAAGCAGCTATAAAAGGACTGGAGGGGGAGATAATCGTGGTGGATAATGCGTCTGAAGACGGATCTGTCACTATGATTCAAACTCATTTTCCCCAAATCCGACTCATTGCTAATACCGAGAACGTAGGTTTTGGCAGGGCGTGTAACCAGGGAATTAATCTAGCTGCGGGAAGGTTTGTACTTTTTGTAAATCCGGATACCCTCATAGGTGAATCCCTGTTGGAAGAAGCACTGGAAGTTTTTAACGAGGATGACAAGATCGGTGCTGTGGGGGTCTGTCTCCTGGATGGAAAAGGCAATGTACTACCTGAATCCAAACGGGCCATACCCAGTTTGTGGTCCGGTTTTACCAAATTTTCGGGACTTAGCGATATTTTCCCCGGGATACCCCTTTTCAATGGTTATTATGCACCCCATATCAATTATGACCAATGCGGGGACATAGAAGTATTACCCGGCGCATTTATGTTGATTCGAAAATCGATCCTGGATGAGATTGGAGGTTTCGACCCTCGTTTTTTCATGTATGCTGAAGACATCGATTTGTCTTACCGTATTTTGCAAGCAGGATATCGGATCCGGTATGTTGGGAGCTTACATATGATCCATTTCAAAGGGGAAAGTACACAGAAATCGGAAAAAACGTACACGAATACATTTTTCCATTCTATGCGACTTTTTATCCAAAAATACCAGCATGTGCTCTACAAGCCTTTTGTGGCCTGGATATTGGTCCGGGTGATCGGTTTTATACAATGGGTCAAAAGCCTCAGAAAGCAGTTTTTACCATTGCATCTGTCACACAAGAAACCGAGGTTTCCTGAACACGTGACTGTGTTATCCGGGAAAAAAGACATCGAAAACATGTTGAGGGCTGGTTTTCAAATTCCCGATATCGAGGTGATTCCAGACGATGGGTATGGCCGGGCTTCGTTTTATCTTCGGTATGCACCAGCTTACCTCCAATGCCATCCCGATACTGCCATGATGCTGGACGTTCGCAGTTTGAGTTTTGACCAGATTGTCGCTTTGTGGCGGATTCCCCGTCAACAACCGTTTTATGTATTAGACGGGTTGAATTCGTACCTAATTTCCTCCCAAAATAAGGAAAAACAAGGAGAAGTCCATACCTTTACATCATGACCCATCTTAAGCGTATAGCTCAACTAAGTGAAGAAATAGTGGAGGATGTAGTGTCCTTTCGCCGGCATTTGCATCGCCACCCGGAATTGTCATTTGAAGAAAAACAGACTTCTGCTTTTATTGCTGATAAACTCCGATCCTGGGGCATTCCCCTGGAAGAAGGTGTGGGTGGGTACGGTGTCGTTGGCCTGATCAAAGGTAAAAAACCGGGAGGTAGAACTATCGCACTTCGTGCTGATATGGACGCTTTACCTATTCAGGAGGAAAACGAAGTGGAGTACGCCTCTTTACATGAGGGAGTCATGCACGCCTGTGGTCACGATGTACATTCGAGCTCCTTGCTGGGGACAGCTTATGTGCTGTCAAGGATACCGGAATCGTTTGGAGGACAGATCAAACTTATTTTTCAACCCGGAGAAGAAAAGTTGCCCGGCGGAGCTTCATTGATGATTAAAGACGGTGTACTGAGAAACCCCGAACCCTCTGTTATCGTCGGACAGCATGTACATCCCCCGCTTGAGGCGGGCATGGTGGGATTTTGTCCCGGTCAATATATGGCTTCTAGCGATGAATTGTTTCTCACGGTGACCGGAAAAGGGGGGCACGGTGCTTTGCCTCAGCAAAACATCGATACCACCCTGGCAGCTGCACATATCATCGTAGCTTTGCAACAAATCGTTAGTCGAAGAGCGGATCCTACCAGCCCTTCAGTGCTTACACTGGGTAAAATATACAGCGATGGCGGATCCACCAACATCATTCCCGAAACGGTACATATCCAGGGTACCTTTCGAGCCATGGATGAATCCTGGCGGTTCAGAGCACACCAACTGATCCGAGAAACGGTCGAACACACCGCCAAAGCCCTGGGTGCATCGGCTTCTATCGAAATCCGGGTTGGCTACCCTTATCTCTACAATGAACCGATACTTACCCGACGTTTACAAACAAGAGCTGTTGAATACCTGGGACGGGACCGTGTGGTCGAGCTTCCCATTCAAATGACTTCGGAGGATTTTGCCTACTATTCCCACGAAATGGATGCCTGCTTCTATCGAATCGGAGTTTCGACACCGGGAAGTAAAAATCCAAGACAATTACACACCCCTACTTTTGACGTGGACGAACGATGTTTTGAAACCAGCATCGGCCTTATGGCCTACCTAGCTATTTCCGAAAGTTCTGAATATCAGTAGTATATATAGTATCTGTTAAAGCGCTGATAAAATAAAGTATTTTTTGCTTGGTATTTCAGGTGGAAAATCTATATATTTGACATATTAAAAATATATATAATATATAAATTCCCTAAAACCTGTAGCCGATGGCAAAAATTCTAATTGTTGACGATGAGGATGCAATCCGCAGAACCCTCAAAGATATCCTGACCTTCGAGAAATTTAAGGTTGATGAAGCCCGGGATGGGATGGAAGGATTGGCCAAGGTCAAGAAAAATAGTTATGACGTGGTATTGATGGACATCAAGATGCCCAATATGGATGGTATGGATGCGCTTGAACGTTTGCAGGAAATCCAACCCGATTTGCCCGTCATCATGATCAGTGGACATGCCAATATAGATAACGCTGTGGAGGCTGTGAAAAAAGGAGCCTTCGATTTTATTCAAAAACCACCAGATCTCAATCGTCTTCTGATTACAGTAAGACATGCATTGGATATCGGAAGTCTTGTCAACAGAACCAGAGATCTGGAACGTAAGGTAAACAGTGCGAATATCCACGAGATGATCGGAAAATCGGAAGCACTCAAACAGGTACGGCAGATGATCGATCGGGTAGCGCCCACCAATGCCAGGGTTTTAATTACCGGTGACAATGGTACAGGGAAGGAACTCGTGGCTGGTTGGATTCATGCGAAAAGCGAAAGGGCTGACAAGCCATTGATCGCAGTGAACTGTGCTGCGATACCGTCCGAGTTGATCGAAAGCGAATTGTTTGGTCATGAAAAGGGCGCATTTACCACCGCAGTCAAACAACGCATCGGCAAGTTTGAACAAGCTAATAAGGGTACTCTATTTCTGGATGAAGTAGGAGATATGAGTCTTTCGGCTCAGGCTAAGGTGTTGAGAGCATTGGAGGAGCACAAAATCATGCGAGTAGGCGGAGATAAAATGATTCCGGTTGATGTCCGGGTTCTGGCCGCAACCAACAAAGACTTACAGAAAGAAATCCGGGAAGGCAAATTTCGCGAGGATTTGTTCCACCGCTTGCAAATCATCAATATTAAGGTTCCATCGCTCAACGATCGCAGAGAGGATATACCCATCCTGGTTGAATATTTTACCAAAAAGATATGCGAACAAAATGGTTACCCCATTAAAACCTTCACCAAAACTGCGGTGGAAATGCTTCAGAAGCACAACTGGACGGGGAACATCCGTGAACTGCGTAATGTGGTCGAAAGGTTGATCATCCTAAGTACCGGGGAAATTGACGAACACATGGTAGAAAAATATGTCCATCCCACCGTATATACCAAACCAGGGATCAATGATTTTATCAATCGATTCTCTAGCCTGGAGGAAGCAACTGAATTTTTGGAGAATGCGTATAAAAACAAAGGTTGATTATAGTATTTACTGTTACTACTGCCATTGATAGCCCCCGAAAAAGTTTTATCACCCCTGGTCGTTTGCTGGAAAATAACCAGGGATTCAAACACGTAAAATAGTACCATGGAAGAAAAGGATTCCTCGACAAAGCATCCTCAAAAAAGTCGAAAAAAATGGTGGACTTTAAAAGGAGAGAACTCCTGGACCCTCTTCAAAGTTATCGCAGAAATTGTCGATGGTTTCGAAATACTCAATTCAGTAGGGCCCTGTGTGTCCGTTTTTGGATCAGCCCGTACGAAACCCGATCACAAATATTATGAAGCTGCTGTTGAAATTTCAAGACGGCTGGTGCAGGAGGGTTTTGGTGTGATTACCGGGGGGGGACCGGGTATCATGGAAGCCGGAAATAAGGGGGCTTACCTGGAGGATGGGATGTCGGTAGGCCTAACCATCGAATTGCCCTTTGAGAAAACCTATAATAAATATATCAGCCCGCGAATGATCCTGCCCCATCGATATTTTTTCGTCCGGAAGGTGATGTTCGTAAAATATGCCCAGGCATTCGTGGCTTTGCCGGGTGGATTCGGTACTATGGATGAATTATTTGAGGTGTTGACCCTGGTCCAGACCCGGTCCAGTTCTCGCGTTCCTATCATACTTTTTGGATCGGAATACTGGGGTGGTCTGGTGGATTGGATGAGAGAGGTGATGTATGGAGAGGAGGGCAATATCAACAAAGAAGATCTCGATCTATTCCATCTTACCGATGACATCGAGGAAGTCATAGACATTATTTGTTATTTCTACGAGGATGTTACTGGAAGCAAGCTGCAACCGAACTACGAATTGTGACCGATTTCACACGGACTCCCGATAATATAGCCCCAGAGCCATTGTAGAATCGTGTGACCAAAGGTAGTTTGTGATAAACCACCAACATCCTATCTTTTTGAAATATTACAGGAATTGCCGACTGACATAGTTCCCAAAGACAAACGACCTGGTGCGCTTTTGACTCCTGCTTTCGACTCCAGCCCCTCGGTACGGAAGAAGGTCAAATAGTCTATTTCGTATGTTTCGGTTACTGACCCTCAGAATGTTCTGTACCGATAAAAAATTTTATACCCGCGAACTTGCCCTGCTTCTTGATTTCGGTAGGCTCCAGCATTAGTTACGGAATATCCATTCGATACCCATTCTTGTGGTGGGATCCATTAAGGGATAGTGGTAATTATCAAAGAGTATTTTGTTTTTTTGCCACAACAGATTGCTGTTTTCCATTCGCACAAAAAACTTGAAGGTCCTCACCCGAAATGCGAAAAAGGGATGAATACGATATTCTGCCGGTAGCATGTGATCAGCCGGTATAAATGACTGTACGAAAGGGAGATAATAGGATGCTTCGTGTTCATTTTTCCAGTAAACTGTAAATCCAAGGTTGAGGTGCATTCTGTTTTTAAACCACTTATCTTCGATGTACAGTGTATGCTTCCCCGACAACGTAGGGTAATCGGGCAATTGATGGTCGGATGCAAATAGTGATACTTCATTTTCTATATGGAATATCCCCAGATGAGCATGGAGCTGAGGGAGAATAAGAACAGAGGTTTGATTGTCCAGGGTATCGGGAAGTCCCAGATGGTTTAGGAAGCTGAGGTTGGACTGGAATTGCTGGGTCAGGGCTATGCGAGCTGTCAGTCGATCCGATTCGTAACCAATTGAACCTCCCAGCAATTGGGTGAACATGGATGGAGGATCATGATTCCATAATGTGGTGCCTGCAAAATTTTGATAGCGGAACAGCCAGGGTGCCGGATTGCGTTTGATAGCAGCATGTCCGGAAACTTCAAATCCTTTCCAGTCGGTGGCCAAATCCCCGTTGATATCAAAGTAGACATTGTTGTTGTAAATCCGGAGATCAAGGTGAGCTTGTAAAGCCAAAAAATGGGTATGGAATGACAGATCACCCTGTTGTACAAATTCTTGCCAGTTTGGTTTCTGATCAATAAATTGGATCTGATTGATCCTCAACCCGGTCAGAGACCGAAGCGTGAATGCTGATTTGGTGCTGTCCGAAAATTCAATTATGGCAGCGGGTAAAGCATGAACATGTTTGAGATAGGAGTTGATTCCATCGACGCCCTCCACGGCAAAATCGGGGAAAAATTCCATAGGACTTGAGGTGGAATTCATACTGATTTGTCGTTGTACGAGATCCAGTTGGATACCCGCATTGACTTCGTATTGCTGGAACCGCAAGGCCTTGAGCATCCAACCTGCAAGGGCATGTTTTTGGTCATCCCGACTAATTCCATTACGGAATCGGATGGGATAGCCAGCGCGATTTTCATATATATCCCTTTGTGGACCAAAATACAAGGAATCCGTGGTGATTCCTCCGTTGTTATTTTGCTGGAATACTTCTGAAGAAAATAGAAAATAACTGTACCATCGGGCTTTGTCCAGGGTGAGTCCGGTATGAAATATCGTATTGAAACTGCGTTGATTGAGATAGTCTCCCGTAAAATTGTATCGATTGTGATCCAGGGCAAAGCTCAAGTCGTCGAATTTTCGAGCAAAATAACCACTAAAAATACTTTGATTGACCTGGGGTGTTTGATAGTATGTTACTTTGGTGATGGGTTGGCCATTCTGAATGAAAACCATGTCCCTGAAATCCTTGCGATAGGGTTCGAATGCCTGAAAGCCCACATCCCATCCGGCACCCCGAGGTACATAATAAGAGGGATTATAAAGAGGAGATCCGCTGTACCCCAGATTGAGCAAATAGGGCCAGTGTTCTTCAATATACCCTGTCGAATGGAAATTCCCCCGTAGGGTGGTGTCAGTTATCCGATCCTGCATTTCCCCCTGCAGATAGTCCATATATTGTATGGTGTCATTGATCACCTCGGCGGTGCCTTGTCCGGATCTGGTGGTGGGTTGCGGTGCCTGACCCTGAATTTGTCGTTGGCCCCACACCGTCACCGATGTCAAGGTTAATACTCCTATGATGATGACTAACTTTCCAGGCACTTTGCAGAATTGTGATCCATTGTAATGGCCGCCAGGCAGCTATTCTCCGGAATATAAACGTTTAATTCTCCCGTAATGCGATCGGGTAAAGAATCCCATTATTTTTCCAATATCGCCGGATTCATACCCATCGATGAGAATCCACCATCGTGATACAGGTTTTGCATGGTGACCATCCTCGTATAATCAGAAAACAAGGTTATACAATAATTAGCGCAATCATCCGCGGAGGCATTGCCCAGTGGAGACATTTTTTCGGCATATTCGAAAAATTCATGGAAACCTTTTACTCCCTGGCCTGCCGTGGTCATGGTGGGTGATTGGGAAACGGTATTTACTCTTACCTTCTTTTTCACTGCCCAGTGATATCCAAAACTTCGGGCAAACGATTCGAGCAGCGCTTTCGAATCCGCCATTTCACTATAGTCCGGGAAAGTACGTTGTGCGGCGATATAGGATAAAGCAACGATACTGCCCCATTCATTCATAGCGTCAAGTTTCATCGCAGTTTGCATCACCTTATGGAAGGAAATTGCTGAAACGTCCAATGTTTTTTCCATCCAGCTGTAATTCAGATCATTGTACGGTTTATTTTTTCGTACGTTGACTGACATGCCGATGGAGTGCAGGATAAAATCAATGGGACCATCCAGCACATCCATCGATTTTTTAATCAGATTTTCCAGATCTTCAAGATTGGTTGCATCGGCTGGAATAATTTCTGCATTCAATTTTTTACCCAATTCCTGGATTTGTCCCATTCTGAGGGCTACCGGGGCATTGGTCAGGGTGATGGCCGCACCTTCGTCCACCGCTTTTTCAGCAATTTTCCATGCCATGGATTGATCATCGAGCGCTCCAAATATAATTCCTTTCTTTCCTTCGAGTAGATTATGTCCCATATTCATTGATTTAGATCACAACGAAAGTATAAATATTTCATGACTTCAAGATTTTTCGAGCAGGTACTTTGCATTTTCCATTGCCGACGCACTGGGAGGATCGGTGCTCATCATAATAGCCAACTGCGTGACCCTTTCCTCGGTTTTGAGTTCCCGGATTTGGGTAATACTATGTCCAGCGAGGATTTCTTTGTACACGAATAGATGCTTGTCTGCCCTCGCAGCCACTTGCGGTGAATGGGTAATACATATGACCTGATGTTGGCGACCGAGGTTGTGCAATAAGGATCCCATTTTGTCAGCCGCAGAACCCGATACCCCTGCATCGATTTCATCAAATACGATGGTGGGTAGTGGGATCGTCCTGGCTATCAGTGCTTTGACAGCGAGTGCCAGCCGGGAAATTTCCCCTCCTGAAGCGACTTTTTCCACCGGAGCCAGTGCGACGCCCGGATTGGCTGAGAAAAGAAATTGGATTTCATCCCGGCCATATTCATGGATGTTTTCCGAAGGCATTATGCTGATCTGAAACTCTGCCTTGTCCAGATTGAGTAAAGCCAGGTGATCCAATACTGCCTTACGGATATTCGTAATTTGTTCCTTTCTCCGCGTTGAAAGCTGGTTCGCATGATGATTCAATTCTTTTTCCAGCCTCTCGATTTCTCTGGAAATTTCAACATTCAGATGATCAGTTTCTTCGATTTCCCCTAGTTCATTTTCCAGGTCATGTCTCAATTGAATAAGATCCTCTGCACCGGTGAGGTTGTGCTTTTTGACCAACTTAAATATATCAGCCATCCGTGCTTCGATCCGTTCGGCTTTACCAGGATCCAGTTCCACCAGATCTTCGAGCTGAGAAAAATCGGAATATAGGTCTTCGAGTTCGATAAAATTGGTCTCCAGACGTTCTTTCAGGCTCTGGAGTGGTTTCATTTCAATCTGAAGATGTGCGAGGCGGGCCATCAGGGATCGGAACTGATCGAGAATATTGTTTCCCGGTCCATCAAACATATGATTGGCCATTTGGATGATTTCCGAGATGTCAGTAGCATTCTTTACCAGATTGAGCTGCTCATCAAGTTCAGCAAATTCCCCAGGCTGGTATTTCAATTGTACTATTTCGTTCAACTGGAACTCGATAAAATCTTTCTTTTGGATGAGTTCTCTGCGTTTTTCCTCCAATTTTTTCAACTCCGCCCTGCGTTGTTTCCATGTATGGAAGGTGGTCTGGAAGGCGTATACATCCTGGCTTTGACCTGCGAGACTATCGAGGACCTGGAAGCGGAAATGACGGTTTCGCAAAAAATGGCTGTCAAACTGCTCGTGAATGTCGATAACGTAGTCGGCAAGGGTTTTGAGGGTATGAAGGTTGACCAGGTTGTCGTTGACAAAAGCCCGTGATTTTCCATTGGCGCGGATCTCTCTTCGCAGTACGGTTTCGTCTCTGTATTCCAGATCTTCAGCCTCGAATATAGCCTGAAGCTGATAGGCTGTGAGGTCAAATGTTCCTTCTATGACAGTGGTTTTGGATTCATCTGCTACGGTGGATGAATCCGCCCGGTGTCCGAGAATCAGGTTGAGTGCTCCCAATAAAATTGATTTTCCGGCTCCAGTTTCCCCGGTAATCGTGGTCAAATGAGGAGAAAAATCGATCGTGATTTCGTCGATCAGGACAAAATTTTTGACAAACAGTGATTTTAGCATTGAAATTCCTGCTTTGCGATGGTCAAATATCCATAAAACTTTGGATATATAATAATGGAGCAGGGGGGAACATACCAGGTACAATCAGACTGCCAGGATATCCAGGTTTATGAATTTTATTCCCCGTATGCTGCCGAAAAGTCTGAAAGTACTTCGTTCAATGTTTTTGCTATGCTTTCTTCGGAGGGTTCATTACTCAGCCGGATTTTTGCAGAAGGAATGGAAAGAGATCGGAGCGTGTCGGCTGTAGGTGTTCCAATGGCTATGGATAGATTTTCGGGTACAGGATTGTGATCGAGGAAGGCGATGGCGTTGCGGCTGCTGGTAAAGATTCCGACATGAACCGGGGCAAAGGTTTTTTTCAACATTTGATTATCGTAGATGGGCAGGCTGACAGAATCCCGATGCGGTGCGATTAACTCATAGAGTCGATCACGCGAATGATAGGCCCTATAAAATACGACCGAATCTGTGGGTTTGCTATGGTCTAAAAATTGGTTTGCGACTTCCTCGGCTTCACCATGCCCTACAAAATCGCAATGCATTCCCCATCCCTTCATGCTATCTGCTGTTCCTGGTCCCATCGCCGCCCACTTTATAGGATTGTGAATGGCAGATTGCCACCGGTCCTGCCATAGTTTTGCAAAAACTTCCACGCCATTTTTACTGTAAAAGAAAAACCAGTCTGCCTGGGGAATGGACGCAATATCTATGGGTTGAATCCGCAGCATGGATTTAGCGATGAGCGAAGCCTTGTAATTCTCGGCGACGACCCGGACCGGACTTTCCGGATTGATGTTTCTCGATATGAATATTCGCAGACTCAAAATATATCATCCAGTTCTCCTCTTCTGAGAAGTTCATTCAGGCATTTGATGGCAGCCATGGCATCGCTCCTGGCATTATTGGGGTTGGGATAAGCCCCGCCGAAACAAATAGTATGCAATTCGGAGAGGGTTGGCCATTTATAGCGACCATCACCTCCATCCAATTTACAAAAATAGGTTGATTCCTGCATCAGGCAGTATTTTTCGGAATCGTGGAGGCGATGACTGATCCCATGCCGGACAAACTCAGCCCCCACAATACTTTCATTATAATTGAGATTGTAGGAAAAAATCATATCAGCCCGGTCCACATCTTCTTTAAATTTATACAATACTTCCTCTATATCTTCACCTTCGCTGGTAATTTTTTCCAAATCCAACCGGTGGAATTTAAGCATTTCATCGGAAATTTCCAATGCAAAATTCTTTATAAGGTGATCCTCGTCCGCTATCAGATCGCCGTGGTCATCATACATCAGCCACGAGATGTGAATCATTCTAGGCCAATTGAAGGTATCGGTATAAGGTTTTTTATAGCTTTTGGGTTTCCCCACAGCCGAGGTGTCAAATAGTAGAATCATATTTTAATTTTTTTACCATGGATTCTGCCAATTCATGGGAGGTCGCAGATGAATGTTGAACAAAATACAAGGGATCGTTTTCATGTTCCGCAAAACATGCCCAGACATGTAAGTATCCATTTTGATCTTTGGTGCAATACACACCCAGAGGCATATGGCAACCGCCACCCATAAGCTGCAAAACCTTGCGCTCCACATTGCTGGTTTCGATAAGTCGATGGTCCGTCAATGCAGCCAATTTTTTTCTTAAATGTATATTATCTTCTGTGGTTTGGTAGGCGATGATACCCTGACCGGGAGCCGGTATAAATTCCCTTGGATTGAGGGTAAGTGTTTTCAATCCAGATAAATCCACTCCGATGCGATCAATTCCTGCCTGGGCAAGAATGATGGCGTCCATATTTCCTTCCCGTAATTTTTGAATTCGGGTAGGGACATTTCCTCGGATATCCACCAATATTAAATCATCTCTGTAATAACGAAGCAATGCTTTTCGACGTTGGGATGATGTTCCAACCACAGCATTTTCAGGTAGTTTGAGCAATTCATCGTCGACAAAACTCGATTCGCGAATGACCAGGGTATCAGATGGGTTGGCTCTCTGTGACAGCCCTGCGATGACAAGACCTTTAGGACTTTGGGTTGGTAAATCCTTGAGGGAGTGTACAGCTACATCAATTTCGCCATTCAAGAGGGATTCTTCAATTTCTTTGGTAAAAAAACCTTTTCCCTCGAGTTTGTCAAACCCCAAATCCTGTACACGGTCCCCTTGAGTGGTTATGATCTTTAATTCGGTTTCCACGCCCTGGTCGTGGAGGAGGGAAGCAAAGTACTCAGCTTGCCAAATTGCTAATTTACTTCCCCGGGTACCGATTTTTATCATGGTATTTTCTTATGTTTGATCAAAAAGATGAATGTAAAGATAAGTCAAATAGCTGATCTAATAAAAGCAGACATCGAAGGGAATCCAGAGGTAATTATTACACATCCCGACAAAATTGAAACCGCCGGGGAAGGTGCCATCACTTTCTTCTCCAATCCAAAATATGAAAAATACCTTTACCAAACGAGGGCTTCAGCGGTTCTATTGGATAAACAATATAAATTAATCCAACCAATTCCCGCTACCGTTTTGCGTGTTGAGAATGTCTATTTGGCTTTGTCCACCTTGTTCGAATTCTTTGATAAAACCAAAGTTCAAAAGAAGGGTATTTCCGGCTTGTCCTCCATCCATCCGAGTGTCCGGATCGGTGAAGCGGGTTATGTGGGACCCTATACCGTGATCGAAGAGAATGTGATCATAGGGAATCATGCGCAGATTGGGTCTCAGGTGTACATTGGCTCCGGGGTTCAAATTGGTGATCATGTCCGAATCTATCCCGGTACCCGGATCTATCATGATTGTCAGATTGGAAACCACGTCGTCATTCACAGCAATGCGGTAATCGGTAGCGATGGATTTGGTTTTGCACCCGATGAACATGGTAAGTACAACAAAATTCCTCAGATTGGTTCTGTTGAAATAGGTGATCATGTAGAGATCGGTGCCAACACGGTGATAGACAGAGCATCTATGGGAAAAACCCTGGTGAAGGAAGGGGTCAAACTCGATAACCTGATTCAGGTAGGTCATAATGTAGTGATAGGGAAGAATTGTGTGATCGCAGCCCAGGCTGGAATATCGGGGAGTTCCCAAATTGGCGATAATTCCCAGATTGGTGGGCAGGTCGGGATTTCAGGGCATCTTGTCATCGGGGATAATATTCAATTGGCGGGACAATCCGGAGTGATTACAAATTTAAAATCGGATGGCACCTACTTTGGCACACCGGCATTTGAAATGAATGCATATATGCGAGCTTATGCCGTGTTCCGACAATTACCTGAATTGCGTAAGGAAGTACTTAGCTTGAAAAAGCAACTGGCTGAACTAAACAAAAGTTAACCAGGACTGACAGAACAAGATAAGAATTGTTCGTTTTCAGTAGGAAACTTCTATCTTTGCGTAATTATTTTTAATCCTGCCTCATGCGAAAAACAGTTAGAGAGCAATTTTCTTTCAAAGGAACGGGAATCCATACAGGTGTTAATGCAGTGATCGACGTAATTCCATCCTATGACGCCAAAGGTATATATTTTTCGTATGAGGATGATGTGAACGCAAAATTGGGGTTTATTCCCTGCCATATTGCCAATGTGGTATCTACACAGCGGTGTACAGTATTGGGCAACGGGGAAAAATCGGTGTGGACGGTAGAGCATTTACTGGCTTCTTTGCATGCCAATGGCATCACCGATGCGGAGCTAAGAATTGATGGACCGGAAGTTCCGGTGTTGGATGGCAGTGGTGAAGAATTTCAAAGGTTGATCGACGCAGCAGGGACAGAAGAATATCAAGGGGATAGCTGGGATGTACTCGTTATTGACGAAGTAATGGAATTTGAATGTGCTCAGAGTGGAGCTATTTATACAGCCCACCCTTCCAATCAATACGAACTCGAAGTAGTATTGAAATACGATAATGCCGTACTGGGCGATATGCAAGCACAGTGGACCTTTGGCAATGATTTTGGAAGTCAGATCGCCCCTGCCCGTACTTTCAGCCTGTTTTCTGAAATTTCAGGGTTGATCAAATCCGGGATGATTCAGGGTGGAAGTTTGAAGAATGCGGTGGTTATTCAGGATGATGATATTCCCACAGAACAAATAAAATCAGAAATTCATAAATACATATCCGGTAACTCAGACGTTTCTGTAAAGAATCAGGTGATTAATGGGCCATTGTTTTTCCCAAACGAACCTGCCCGTCACAAAATATTGGATATGTTGGGTGATCTTTCATTGTTAAATCTCCGAATCCAGGGCCGTGTATCTGCTACCCGCCCGGGTCATACAGGAAATTACAATTTTGCCAGGTATCTAA
The DNA here is from genome assembly GCA_964426625.1 of uncultured Saprospiraceae bacterium. GTDB lineage: Bacteria > Bacteroidota > Bacteroidia > Chitinophagales > Saprospiraceae > Membranihabitans. The sequence goes on from CAYRRD010000016.1 coordinate 20,880, forward strand.
TCAACGCTTTTTATGGATAAGAGTAAATCAGAGAAAATTCCTTTTTACGATCCCAATCAAATCCCAGTGAAGGATGTCAACGCCATAATGGATATGCTACCGCACCGCTATCCATTTCTTCTGGTGGATAAAATCATGGAGCTAACAGATAAAAAGGTGGTTGGAATCAAGAATGTAACGATTGCTGAATCCTGTTTTCAGGGACATTTCCCTGGTAATCCGGTTTTTCCCGGAGTCCTCCAGGTAGAGGCTCTGGCCCAGACCGGTGGAATTTTGGCGCTGTCTCAGATGAAACACGATACAAAATGGGATACCTATTTTTTAAAGATTGATAATACAAAATTTCGCAGGATGGTTGGACCTGGTGATACCTTGATTCTCGTGATGGAACTACTACATCCTATCCGTCGGGGATTCTGCCACATGCATGGGAAAGCTTACGTAGGGAACGAATTGGTCTCAGAAGGTGATTTTACCGCTAAAATTGAAAAGAGAAAAAAATCATGATTGTTAACGATAATGCCTTTATTCATCCCGCTGCCAAACTGGCGAGTGATGTCAAAGTAGATCCATTCACAACCATAGCGGGTGATGTAGAGATTGGAGAAGGCACCTGGATTGGATCCCACGTAACTATTATGGACGGCGTTAAAATTGGCAGGAATTGCAAAATTTTCCCCGGAGCTGTATTGGGAGCCATTCCACAAGATCTGAAATACAGTGGTGAAGACACCAAGCTCATTATAGGTGATAATGTGACCGTTCGGGAATTTTGTACTTTAAACAAAGGAACTGAAGCCGGAGGTTCAACTGCGATAGGGGATGGATGTTTGTTGATGGCCTACGTTCACGTGGCTCATGATTGCGTCCTGGAGAACAATTGTGTTCTGGCAAATTGTGTGAATTTGGCAGGCCATATTCACCTGGAGGCTTTTGTCCAGTTGGGCGGCCTGACGGCCGTTCATCAATTTGTCAAAATCGGTAAGCATAGTTTTATCGGGGGAGGTTCGTTGGTTCGTAAAGATGTCCCTCCCTATATCAAGGCAGCTCGAGAGCCACTGGCATTTTCCGGGGTGAATACCATCGGTCTTCGAAGACGGGGGTTTACCTCCGAGGCGGTACACCAAATCGAAGATATATACCGGACGCTTTATGTCAAGGGGCACAACGTGAGGCAGGCCGTGGACAGAATCAAAGATGAGGCACCGGATTCAGAATATAAGGCAGCCATTCTGGACTTTATTGAAAATAGTCAACGGGGGTTGATTCGCGGGTATAAAAATCGTTGATGACTGATGCCTCAGGTGAGTATCGAGGCCACAGAGCTAGGTAAGGATTATAATCTTCAACAGATATTTTGTCATCTCAGTGAAACTTTCCAGGCTCCTCAACCAATTGCCGTCATAGGACACAATGGAAGTGGCAAATCCACTTTATTGCGTGTGCTTAGTGGCATGGACTCTCCCACGATGGGGCGTGTCCAATGGACGGTGGATGGTAAAGCATTGCCTGCTTACCGCCAGTATGAATATTTATCATTCTGTTCACCTGGTTTTTTGTTCGATCATCGGTTTACGGTGAGAGAGATTATGCGGCAGTATCTTGCGGTGAAGCCGATGCAAAATGGGTTGACTGCTGATGATCTTATCGCGGAAATAGGTTTTGAAAAGCATCATCACAAACATGCGGACGAACTAAGTAGCGGCATGAACCAACGCGTTCGGCTCGTACTCACGATTTGTGCGGAAGCTCCGGTGCTTTTTTTGGATGAACCCTGTTCAAATCTGGACCAGCAGGGAGTGGAATGGTACCTTGACCTCATTTCCAGGTATGCACACCATAAACTGGTTTTCGTAGCCTCGAATGACGAAAGAGAATATAGGTTTTGTACCAGACAGATTTCGATGATGAAATATAAAGGGTGAAGTGGCAGGTCAGAATTGGTCTTTCATACTGGCAAGTCCTTTGCTCACCTTTTGAAGGCGGAAGATGATATTTTCCACCGATTTTTCTCTTTCCTGGTACTTTTTATAAGCAGCTTTCGCTCCTTCTATGGTGAAGCCTTCCTCCTTGAGCAATGTATAAATGGTATTAATCCGCTGGATATCTGCTTTGGTATATCTCCGGTCTCCTTTGCGGTTTTTACCCGGACTTATTTGGGGGAATTCTGTTTCCCAGTACCGCAGCAGTGAGGTAGAAACCTCGAACATTTCCGCGACCTCTCCAATGGAATAATAGAGTTTGGTCAGTTTGTCGAGCTCTATTTTCATTGCATGGCAGGTTTTGGCGGTATAATCACCGGTACAGGGAATATTAATCCAGCGATTTGTTGGATTCCGAAGCCATTTTCACCAGCTGGCTGTATTCTTCGGGAGACAGGCCATCCATCACGTATTGAATGGGATTGACTGCTTTTCCTTTGTAATGTACTTCATAATGGAGGTGTGGCGCAGTCGAGGTTCCGGTATCACCGATGAGTCCAATGACTTCCCCTTTTTTAACTTTCTGACCTTCTTTGACCTTCGCTTCATGAAGATGCGCATACAGCGTCTTGTACCCATGGCCATGATTGATGGTGATATTCAGACCATATCCGGTTTTTTTGTTTTCGACCTGTTCTACCACCCCGTCCCCGGTAGCTTGAATTTTGGTACCTTCAGGGGCTGTAAAATCGATACCCTTGTGAAATTTGGGGATTTTGTAAATGGGATGTATCCTCATACCAAATCCGGACATATAGTTCAAACCTCTGTTTAGTTTGTTTTCCTGCACTGGTTTTATCGAAGGGGTTGAATTGAGTATATTCTCCCGTTCGAGGGTCATCTCCTCCAGTTTGTCCAGAGCGATAGATTGAAGGCTGAGTTTTCTGGAAACCGCGTCAGCATTGTTGAGGGTGCGTACGAGCAGATCTTTGGTATCGAAGTCGATCAGCTCATCATATTGCCGGTGTCCACCGATACCCCCATTCCATACGTTGTCGTCAATGGGTTTGGTTCCGAAAAGTATCTCATGAATATTTGAATTGCGTTCGTGGATATTCCCCAACACCGAATTGAAGGTTTCGAGTCTTTCATTCACCAGGTTAAATTTGACTTTCATCTGCTCCAATTCCTCATTGAGCCGCTGTTCCTTGAGGTTTAGTTCCGGGATAAAGGTCCCCAGATAATTGAAGCCTACGTAGCCTGAGACCGAGGAAAAAACCAAAAATGCACCGATGTTTAAAATGGTTTTGGAAATCGATTTCTTAACTTTGTCGAACTGTAATGTTTCGGGGTTGAATACAAATTTCTCTTTATTCATTGTAAGGTTTACAAATTTCAAAAAAGGGTCCAATTACAAATATAATAGTACTTTTGATCAACGGTTAAAAAGTTGATTCATTATCGGTGTGGGAGTTGGAAAATTCAAATTTAACAACTTGCCACAAATTAAAAAAAAATTTAACATTGTATGCAATCTGGTCGAATTAGGCAACATTTTTTTAGCTTTTTTGAGGCAAAATCCCATAAAATAGTCCCATCGGCACCCATCGTAAATAAGAGCGATCCGACGCTGTTATTTACCAATGCGGGTATGAATCAATTCAAAGATTTTTTTCTCGGCACCCGGGCGATCGAACATCCACGGATCGCAGATACACAAAAATGCCTGCGGGTTTCTGGCAAACACAACGATCTTGAAGAGGTGGGTCTGGACGGGTATCACCATACGATGTTCGAGATGTTGGGTAATTGGTCATTTGGAGACTATTTCAAACAGGAAATTATCGATTGGTCGATGGAATTGCTGACAGATGTATATGGGCTTCCTAAAGATAGGTTGTATGCCACTGTATTTGGAGGGGATGAGGGGGACGGCCTTAACAGGGATTATGAAGCAGCCGATTTATGGAAGAAGCATCTGCCCTCTGATCGTATTATCGATGGTTCCAAAAAGGATAATTTTTGGGAAATGGGGGATACCGGGCCTTGCGGACCCTGTTCAGAAATTCATATTGATCTGCGAGATGAAGCTGATGTGGAAAAAATACCGGGAAGAGTACTTGTTAATAAGGATCATCCTCTCGTGGTAGAACTGTGGAATCTGGTATTCATCCAGTTCAACCGACTCGCAGATGGCTCTCTATCCCCACTTCCCAAAAATCATGTGGACACAGGGATGGGATTTGAAAGACTGTGTATGGCTGTTCAGGGGAAAAAGTCCAACTATGAAACCGATGTATTTACGGATATACTAAAGGCCATAGGCCGGATTACCCAACAAAAATACTCCAACCAATACGGTCCCGAGGCAAAAACAGACATGGCCTTTAGAGTGGTGGCCGATCATTTGCGTGCGGTGGCCTTCACGATTTCGGATGGACAAATTCCCGGAAATTCGGGGGCGGGATATGTGATCCGCAGGATTTTGCGACGTGCTGTCCGATATTATTACACCTTTCTCGATCGAAAAGAACCATTGCTCAATCTTTTGGTCCCTGTGCTGGCTAACCAGTTCTCGGAAGTGTTTCCTGAATTAAAAGCTCAGGAGGAATTTGTGGCAAAGGTAATCGAGGAGGAAGAGAAAAGTTTTTTAAGAACACTGGCTGAGGGAATTCAGCGTTTCCAGAATCTCAAGGCAGACAATGGGAGAATTCGGGGGGAAGATGCCTTTGTCCTGTATGACACCTACGGATTCCCCATCGATCTTACCGAACTCATGGCCCGTGAGCAGGGGCTGGAGGTGGATATTGACGGATTCGAAAGTGAACTCGAAAAGCAGAAACAAAGGTCCCGCCAGGATGCTCAACAACAGGTAGGGGATTGGTTTATTGTCCGACATATTGATAAGGATCCTGAATTTGTGGGTTATGACCATTTGGTGGTGGATGACGCCCGGGTGCTCCGTTACAGAACCATTGTACGCAAAGACGAAGAAATTCATCAGATCGTATTGGACCGAACGCCGTTTTACCCCGAAGGTGGTGGACAGGTGGGTGATACCGGGGTAATGGAATTTTCATCCGGTGAGATACTCCACGTACTCGACACGATTCGGGAAAACGACTTAATTATCCACCTTACGGATAAATTACCCGGTGACCCGGAAAGTCCTCTCCGGGCCCTGGTGGATAGTGAACGCCGCCGACGGATTGCACCCAATCATTCGGCCACCCATTTACTCCATGCCGCATTGAGGCGTGTACTGGGTCAGCATGTTCAGCAAAAGGGTTCCCTCGTCAGCGACACCCACCTTCGATTTGATTTTAGCCACTACGAGAAGGTGAGCGATGCCCAGTTGGATGAAATAGAAAGAATTGTCAATGAGAAAATTGCCAGTAATATTCTCCTGCAAGAAGATCGATCGATTCCATTGGAAGAAGCTCGCAAGGCCGGGGCTATGATGCTTTTCGGGGAGAAATATGGGGATCGGGTCCGTATGATCACCTTCGATCCCGAATTTTCCAGAGAACTCTGCGGAGGTATCCATGTACAGCAAACCAGCGAGATTCGTCTGTTCAAAATCGTCAGTGAGTCATCGGTAGCGGCAGGGATCCGTCGTATTGAAGCGCGTACGGGACAGGGAGCGCTCCATTTTATGGAAGATCAACTTGGCGAATTGGAGGAAATCCGTCAGATGTTTCGCTCGTCAGGAAATCTCAAGGGGCAGATTGAAAATTTGAAGCGGGAGAATGATAAGTTGAAGCAGGAATTGGTAGCATTTCAACAAATACAAAGCCAGGCGATAAAAGCGCAACTCCTTGAACAGGCAGTATCACTGGACGATTTCCACCTGGTATCAGGCAAAGTAATGGATTTGGATGCCGATCAATTGAAAAATCTTACCTATGAACTCGGAGATCAACTGAAGCCTGCAGTGGTGGTTCTGGGAAATGCTTCCTCGGATAAAGCCCAGCTTATGGTTTACATCGATAAAGAATTGACTGGTCGATTGAATCTTCACGCCGGGAACCTGATCCGATCGGCGGCCGGACTGATTTCGGGTGGCGGGGGAGGACAACCTTTCTTTGCCACAGCCGGAGGGAAGAATCCGGATGGACTTGACAAGGCCATTGCACATATCCGTGAAGCGGTGGAATTAGCGCATAAGAATCAAAAGTAATGGCATTTAATTACTTCTATACGATCGTTATTTTGGTGAGCGTTCTATTGTTTCTGAACATTGTCAATCGAATTCTCTTTATGCGTTTTGTGAACTCTCTACCTTCATCCACTTCCGGACTTCAATTCAATGATATCCTGGATGCTCAGAAATTTGAAAAATTCATCCAAAAACTGGATCCGGTATTGAAGAAGAAAGCAACAAATACGCGAACATGGCTAATCAGGATTATCGTGTCGATGTTTGTTGTCATTTTACTTCTCATTTTTGTGGGTGTGCTTTTATTCGTTGGATCATGGTAAAAATTGGAATTGTAGGTGTAGGACATTTAGGGAAAATTCACCTGCGGTGCATCCGGGAAATTTCCGGCTATCACATCGCTGGAATTGTGGATCTGGATGAGGAAATGGCTCGCAAAGTGGCAGCAGAGAATCACCTGCCTTTGTTCTCCTCTTTAGATGCCTTATTGCAGGAAGTGGATGCAGTCAGTATTGTGACACCTACCACTACACACTACGAATTGGCACACCGGGCTATCGAACAGGGAAAGCACGTGTTTATCGAAAAACCGGTGACCGATACATCCGAGAAAGCACTCAGATTAAATGAATCGGCAGCTCGACATGGGGTTAAAGTACAGGTAGGGCATGTCGAAAGATTTAATCCGGCTCTTTTGGCGCTCCAGGGAGAAATTATCAACCCTGCATTTGTCGAAGTTCATCGTCTGGCCAATTACAACCCCAGGAGCAACGATGTTTCCGTAATTCAGGATTTAATGATCCACGACCTGGATATTTTATTGCATTTTATCGATAGTCCGATTCGTGATGTTCGGGCCAATGGACTCAGTATCATCAGTCCAACTGAGGATATATGCAATGCCCGTATCGAATTCGAAAACGGTGCGGTGGCCAATGTGACAGCCAGCCGGATCTCTGTGAAAAATATGCGAAAAATGCGATTGTTTCAATCCAACGCATACATTTCCCTGGATTTTCTCGAGAAAAGATCCCAGGTGATACGGATCGATGATGAAAAAATGGGGGAGGAAGCACTCAAACTAGATCTGGGTGATCGGGAGAAATTTATTACCATAAGCAATATTGAAGGTCCTCAGACCAATGCCATCAAACAGGAATTTGAATCATTTTACCAATCTATTACAAAAGGTACGCCCGAGGTAGTAACGCTTCGCGATGGAATCCGGGCTTTGGAACTTGCCGAGCAGATCGAGCGGGCAGTATCTACCCAGGGGAAATTGACTGGATTTCTTAAAAGCGTAGATCAGGATCCTTCATGAAACAACCCAGGTGGACAGCTATATTGTTGTATGCGATCATTGATTTTGTGGTCTGTGCCACCGTGTGGGGAACATTTTGGTTTTCCCAGCCAGCAGATTCAGCTCTCGCATTTGACATTCGTGGTAGTGGATGGTTACGGTTGATTTTTGTTCCTGTGTTTTGGGTCGTTTTATTCATGTTTCTCGATGAATATCAGGATCCATATCGAAAAACCCGGTTTAAAACCCTATCACGAACTTTTTGGCATACGGTATTGGGGATTTGTATATTGTATCTCCTCAATATCCTGCACCGACCCTCATTGGGGGCAAAGGACATTTTTACCTACTTTGGGATTCAATTTCTGGTGATTGGATTGGTGAGAATGTTGCATCTGACCATTCTTCATGATCGCATTCAAAAAGGTCGTGTCCATTTCAATACCATTCTTATCGGAAGTAATGGTCGTGCGTGGGACTTGTTTCGGGAGATTGAAGTCAAAAAGGAATATGCCGGATACCACGTAATTGGATATGTGCACGTCCACGGTACAGTAAGCCCACCGCCACACCACAATCTCAAGCATCTGGGTGGTCTCACCGATATCGATCGCATCATACAGGATTATCAGGTTGAAGAAGTGCTGGTTGCCCTTGAAGACAATGAATATGACAATCTTCGCAAATTACTCGATGTCCTGTTTGATTATTCAGGCAAGTTAACCATTCGAATTACTCCGGACCTTTACGACATTTTGTTGGGCAAGGTCAAGTTGAATTATGTATATGGGGCAGTACTTATCGAAGTGGAACGGGAAATCATGCCCAGATGGCAACGTGTTCTCAAACGGATCTTCGATATCGTGGTGTCGGTGTTGGTCTTTATCTTGTTCTGGTGGCTGTTTCTATACATTGCCATCCGGGTACGGCTATCTTCACCTGGTCCTATCCTCTATACGCAGGAAAGGATTGGGTTGGGGGGAAAACCCTTCAGGATATTTAAATTTCGATCGATGAAGGTAGGGGCTGAATCCAATGGACCTCAACTCTCCTTCGAAGGTGATGATCGGTGTACGCCATGGGGGAGTATAATGCGAAAATGGAGAATCGATGAATTGCCACAGTTTTGGAATGTGATCAAGGGGGAAATGTCTCTGGTAGGCCCCCGGCCTGAACGTGCGTATTATATTGAGAAAATCATGGCGCAGGCCCCTCATTACCGGCATTTACTTCGCGTAAAACCGGGGATTACCTCCTGGGGGCAGGTGAAATACGGATATGCATCCAATGTGGATGAGATGCTGCAAAGACTGAAATACGATATATTATATATAGAGAACCGATCTTTTGCGCTGGACCTCAAAATTCTATTTTATACCCTTTTGGTCTTAGTTAAAGGTGCAGGTAAATGATTCATATTCGATAATAATTTAATATATTGGCCCACTTGTTGGCCATCCAACGAGAACCAAGTCCAAAAACGAGTAACTACGATATGTCCCTACACCGATTGACCACGCTTGTTTTGTTTTTTTTCGCCGGAATTTCAGCTAATTTCGCCCAATCTGATACCTATTCGCGGATTGCGCTGTCCATTTCCGATTATACACTTTCCAGTGCCTGGTTGGGTGTGGATCATATACACCAACAGAATGATGAGGTAATCGTGGAGGTTTCGGAAAGAATTCTAAAAATCCTGGACCAGGAAAGCATCTCATATCGCATCCTGGTGCACGATCTGGTGACTTATTATCAGGAGCAAAACAGATCGTTGGAATCCAGGTCTCTCAATTCAGGATGTGAGGATTACCCGGAAACTCCCTCCAACTTCCGGCTGGGTTCGATGGGGGGATATTTAACCTTGGAAGAATTAGAAGATGAGCTCGTGAAAATGCACGAACTATTTCCCAATCATATAACCCGACCCCAACCAATTTCGGATTATAATACTTTTGAAGGAAGACCGATACTCTGGAGTTCGATCACCGGCAAGGGAACCAATTCAACCAAGAAAGGGGTACTTTATACAGCATTGCATCATGCTCGTGAACCATTGAGCATGCAGCAAATGGTCTATTTCATGTGGTATATGCTGGAAAATTACAATCAAGACCTCCGAATACGTCATATCCTGGACAACACGGTTTTGTATTTTATTCCCTGCGTCAATCCGGACGGGTATGCATACAACGCCAGGGTGTCACCCGATGGTGGTGGTATGTGGAGAAAAAACCGGAGGCCATTTGGGAAGGAATATGGCGTAGATCTTAATCGGAATTACGGCTTTCAATGGGGGTACAATTCCATGGGTTCATCAGATGACCCGTCTTCAGAGCTATACCGGGGGCCTTCAGCTTTTTCAGAGCCAGAGACGCAGGCCGTGAAATGGTTTTGTGAAAACCATGCCATCGATGCTGCGTTGAACTACCATGCGTTCGGGGATTATCTTATTTATCCCTGGGGATATACATCGGAGTCCAACAACCATCAGAAGCATTTCAAATCGCTAGCCAGGGCACTGTCATTTGAAAAACGAATCATGTATGGCACATCCCGTGAAACCGTTTTATATAGTACAAATGGTGATGCCGATGATTGGATGTACGGCGAAACGAACACGAAGAATAGAATTTATTCCATGACGCCGGAGGTAGGTCCTGCAGCATTTGGTTTCTGGCCACGGAAGAACCAGATCGAAATGTTGTGTGCCCGGGAACTATCGCAGAATCTCCGCCTGGCAATGGCCCCTCATGGATCGATTCTGATGGTTCCCACCTCAAATCCTGTTTTTTATACACCACTGATAAAACATAAATTCGTTTTATATCCCGTAACCCTGGATGATGGTATAGTTCAGAGTAAAATAACCCCCTTAACGGATAATATTCGGGAATTCCCGGAATCCTTTTATGTTTTTGGTGTGGACAATGCAGAAGAGTATGTGATGGATATTACATTGAAGAACGGACTTTCAGATGGTGATATCGTCCAGTTTGTAATGACCCTGGACAATGGAAATGTGGCAGTGTCGGATACATTTACCTACGTATACTCTGAGGTGCGTGATGAAATAGATGTGTTGACCCAGCCCACGGATATCGACAATTGGGTGCGTTCCAGCCATTCGGGAAATGGTTGGGGTATTTCCACATCGGATTATTATTCGGCTCCGTCCAGTATTACAGACTCACCCAAGGGATTGTACACTACAGCAACGGAGAATTTTATTGTGAGTTCCCAGCGATATTATATTCCGGAAGAGGAAGAGGTATATCTGACCTTTAAGGCCAAATGGGATATTACCTTTGGAAAAGATTACGCCCAGTTGTCTATAAGCACTGATGGCGTGCGATTTACGCCCCTATGTGGTAACCTGACCACTCCGCACTTCCAATACGATGGCACGGTTTCTCCGGTATATACCGGGGTGCAGAATGAATGGCTGACAGAGCGCATCTCTCTCAATGCATATAAGGGCCAGGAGGTGTATTTCAAATGGAATATGGTATCTGAATCGTCAGATGCCCGGGAGGGGATATTCGTGGATGATATGAAAATCACCTATTCACAAACGTTGACCTCAGCAGGGGATGATCTGGTGGATTGGGGAGATCACGAGATGTATCCCAACCCGGTCCTGAATGGGCTATTAAACCTAAAGATTTCTGAAATGCCCTTACATCAGGGGGTAATTGGATATGAGATTCGGAACCATCTGGGGCAGTTAATGCGAAAAGGAGCAGTTGCAGCGGGTCTTCATGAGGTGGAAATAAGGAATTACGCACCCGGTATGTACTATTTGCAGCTAATCAATGAGCAGGGTCTCAGGTTACAGGCCCAGAAATTTATCGTATTCCCACAATAAAACCCATGCGATTCATCAATCATCAATCCAGTGTGACTAACCCAGATTTGTATCTGGATGAGACCAGGACACCGGTGCCTGGACCTGAGGAGATTTTGATTGAGGTACGGGCTTTTGGGCTCAATCGGGCAGATTTGCTCCAGCGGCAGGGGAAATATCCTCCTCCACGCGGTGCATCAGAGATCCTTGGACTGGAGTGCAGTGGCGTGGTCAGGGATCTGGGGAGTATGGTGCGTTCCTGGAAGATCGGTGACGAGGTATGCGGACTTGTGGATGGGGGTGCCTATGCAGAATATTGTTGTATCGATGAAGGTATGGCCTGGAGGAAGTCACCTGTACTTTCCTGGGAAGAATCTGCTGCAATGCCAGAAGCATATCTGACGGCTTATCAGGCATTGTTTGAGCTCATGGATGTGACCGCGATGAAGTACATCTTGATTCATGCCGCCGCATCGGGTGTGGGGACTGCAGCCATCCATTTGATGAAAGGGCTATCTGTACAGAAGTGGGGTACTGCATCTGCAAATAAATTATCGTATTGTATCGATCAGGGTTACGAACGAATGATTGATTATCGCGAAGAATCTTTTCGTGAGAAAATATATGAATGGACATATCATCGTGGGGTGGATGGGATAGTGGACTTTGTTGGAGGTCCTTATTTTGAAGATAATATATGGTCCCTGGGTATGGATGGGAAGTTGGTCATGCTTGGTTTATTGGGAGGAGTGAAAATAAAGGATATCAACATTTTACCCATTGTAGCCCGAAGATTGTCCATCCTGGGCAGTACGCTTCGCTCCCGAACCAGGGCGTATAAACGTTCCATAGTCGCTGGATTCATTGAACGATTTGGTCCTCGACTTTCCACCGGATCTCTCAGACCTGTCGTATATGCCCAACTCGATTGGACGGAGATTAACCGGGCTCACAACCTGATGGCATCCAATCAAAATTGCGGGAAAATCGTACTGACTATCCCTTCTAAGTAATCTTTAAGCCTGTTGTTACGATTGGCTGACAATTTTTGGAAAAAATTAATATTTCTTATTATATTAGAACCTTCCGGAGATTGTTGCCCGTAAGTCTGCCTGCATGGAGATGGTATTGGAATTTTATGTTGTCGTATTTGAAGGTGGCAACCTGATTGATCATTAAGATCGAGGAGATTAGGTATTTGCCTCATTATGGTTGTCATGCATTAGAGCGCCGGATATTGAGTGCGTGTTATTTAAGACGAGATTATTTTGGGTGGCTTGAGGAACCTAAACCGAGTATAGCTATAGCCACATATGGCGGTAGATGATAAAGACATGGGGAAAAAGAAAGCGTCATAAGTATGAAGAACTTATGAAACAGAGCACTATAATAGGAAATGGAAATCGTCTGGGGTGAAAAGGGTAAGGATGGACCAAAGGGGTTACCTGTCTTGGTGTGATTTTTTAAGAAAGTCAATGGGTTTTTACGGAATAATCCCTGGGATGGTGGTAAGTTGCATTGAACATAATTTTAAAAAATATCGTATTAATTGGACGTGTGTCCCTCGGATTGTCCGTACTGATGAAGGCGGCCCGATTGGATGAAATGAAATGGAAAATCCAGGGTGCGGGTATAGTGGTAATTCGCTGGAGGTGGCAGCGAATCGATAGACCAAAATAAAAGAAGACAAACAAGTCCGAAATAGAATATTATTTTATATCTTTGTCGATGTAAGAAGTCCTGAAGCAATTTTTATATTTTAAAGAGAACTTATGAAGAACTTTTCAATGAATTTCAGAAGCATGGATTTGCTGACCATCCTTTTTTTGGTAGTGGCAGCACTTATTTTGGTATCATGTGAAGTGAAGAAAAAACCCACCGATACCACTCAGATCAGAGTTACGGGTACTATGGATGCAGAACTTACTGATCCCCCACACGTACCACCACCCGTGGGCAATCGCGAGGCTATGCGGGTAAAAGTGGAGCTTGAGATAATAGAGCAGGAAGGGGTAATGGTGGATGGAACCCGGTATTTGTACTGGACTTTTGGAGGTACAGTTCCTGGGAGTTTTATCCGCACCAGGGTAGGAGACAAGGTGGAATTTCATCTCCAGAATCACCCTGACAATAAATTACCCCACAACATTGACCTGCATGCCGTCACCGGACCTGGTGGAGGTGCTGAGTCCTCCTTTGTGGCACCTGGCAAGGAAGTGGTTTTTTCATTCAAAACCCTGAATCCGGGGCTGTATGTTTATCATTGTGCAGTGGCACCGGTGGGTATGCACATTGGAAATGGTATGTACGGATTAATTCTGGTAGAGCCTGAGGGTGGTCTGGAACCCGTAGATCGGGAGTATTACGTGATGCAGGGCGATTTTTATACCGAAGGTTCCTATGGTGAACGGGGTTTGCAGGCCTTTGATATGACCAAGGCCATCAATGAAAATCCTGATTACGTGGTCTTCAATGGTTCGGTGGGAGCCTTGAACAATGAAAATGCGCTTACAGCAAAAGTAGGGGAGACGGTGCGGCTGTTCGTGGGCAACGGAGGCCCCAATCTGGTATCTTCCTTCCACGTGATTGGGGAGATTTTTGACAAGGTTTATGTGGAGGGCGGGTCCATGGTCAATGAAAATATTCAGACCACTTTGATACCGGCAGGCGGAGCTGCCATTGTCGAGTTTAAAGTTGAGGTGCCCGGAACTCTTATTATGGTGGATCACTCAATATTTCGTGCGTTTAATAAAGGTGCTCTCGGTATGATCAATGTTACCGGCGATGACGACGACAGGATATTCACCGGAACTCAAATGGAGGGCATTTACCTGCCTGAGGGTGGTTCCATACAAACCCTTCCTGGTAGTGGGGAATCAGAGCAGGAATTGGCGTCCAATCTGGATGAGCGGATTAAATTTGGTGCGGATGTGTATAAAAGGACCTGCGCAGCTTGCCATCAGCTCAATGGTGACGGGTTACCAAACGCTTTCCCACCAGTGCGGAATTCGGATTATTTAAATGCGGATATCGGGCGGGCTATCCAAACTGTATTAGATGGTTTGAGTGGCGAAATCACAGTCAATGGGGTGACCTACAATAGTATTATGCCAGGGCAAAACCTGTCTGATGAAGAGGTTGCTAATGTGTTGACTTATATCACCCATGAAATGGATAATAATCCAGTGGAAGTGACTCCGGAAATGGTCCGGGCTGAAAGGGACAAAAGTTGAGCTCGTCGTTTGAGCTTAATTATAAAGGTTGAAGGATAAAAAATATCGAGCCATGAAAGGTAGCCGCTGGAAGAAATTGGTATGGATCTCCCTTATGGTCATTTTGGCGCTGGGCACGTATGCTCAGGAATCATCAATGGTTAGGGTGGAGGGTGGAGAATACCTGCCACTTTATGGATCTTTGGATGAACCGGTCAAGGTTACACCATTTTATCTGGACATTTACCCGGTAACCAATGCCCAATTTCTGGATTTTGTTCGGGAAGAGGATCGTTGGCAAAAAGACAGACCGATCAGGTTGTATGCGGATGAAGCATACCTTAGCCATTGGAGTGGACCGGCTGATTTGGGGAATTCGCATCCCCAGGCGGCCGTAACCAATGTTTCCTGGTTTGCGGCCAAGGCATATTGTGAATGGGCAGGAAAAAGATTGCCCAGTGTGGATGAATGGGAGTTTGCGGCTATGGCTGGGGAGGATCAGTATGATGCCCGGACGCAGGAAGAGTACAATCAGTATATTTTGCGATGGTATGAGTCTTCCAAATCATTCCTAAATCCCATCGGGACCGGGATGAAAAATGTGTATGGTATTCACGATCTCCATGGCCTGGTTTGGGAATGGACCTACGACTTCAGCTCGATATTATTGACCAATGAATTTCGAAAAGGGGGAAATGCAGATAATAATCTGTTTTGTGGTGCGAGTTCTGTAGGCGCCACCGACCTGATGAATTACGGTGCTTTTATGAGATATGCATTCCGGTCCAGTCTCAAAGCCAGGTATACTTCACGAAACCTGGGTTTCCGTTGTGCAAAGGATATAAATGATTTGGAACAATGAAAAAATTAGTCGGAATTGGGGTGTTAATAGGGGTTGGTTTGTTGGCCTGTCAAACACAAATCGAAGATAAAGGACAGGAAGACAGGTCGGTGAACGAGGTAGTGACCGAACTCCCTGAAATGTCCATCTACCATCTCCAGGGTTACTGGACCGATCAGGATAGCAATACCTTTGAATTACATGAACTGCGGGGAAAAGTCCTGGTGATGGTGATGATTTACACTTCCTGTAAGGCAGCTTGTCCTCGATTGATTGCGGATATGAGGCGAATCGAGGAGCAAATACCGGAAGAATACGGTGATGAAGTGCAGTACATTATGGTGAGTATCGATCCTGAGACAGATACACCTTCCCGGATGAAGGAATTTGCCAGAGAAAATCAAATGACGGATGCAAAGTGGCTGTTTATCCGTTCTACGCCCGAAAATACTCGAGAATTCGCTTCAGTGCTGGCCGTGAATTACAAAAGGATTTCGCCTATCGATTTTTCGCATTCAAATATAATCAGTGTTTTTGATCGGGATGGACAGATGGTGTTCCAGCAGGAAGGTCTGGATGTAGCCCATACCAAAACAATTCAGACCGTTCGTGATTTGGCTACTCTAAATTAAGAAAAACAACGTTGGTGTTTTGGATTACCGCTATGCCGGTATGGGCACTCTTTACCTCAAAATGATTGGTCTTGAGGAATCAAGCTGGGGGTGTGTACAACAAAGGAAAAAATTTCCCCGATAACACTTCCCCTTTTGGTACCACGGGAACACCTTCCAGTAACGGTTGGTTGGAATCAGATCGCGTTCCGTCTGCAAACACATTGATAACGAATGCCCGTCGTGATCTGTCCGAGCGATTTTCATATGATCCATGCATCATTAATGGATGGTGAAAGGTTCCATATCCTGCCGGCATTTCGATGGCGACTTTATGTTCGTATTGATTTTGTTGTTCCGGAGTAAGGTAGTTGATGATCCCATCCATGTTGCCTGCGAGTTCAGTTTTTTCAAGCAGGTTCCATCGATGACTTCCCGGAATATAATACAAGCACCCATTTTCCACGGAAGCATCATCGAGGCCCGTCCAGCAAGTCAAATGCTGCATAGGATAGGTTCGGGTCCAATAGCTGTAATCCTGATGCCAGGCAACCACGCCTCCATGTTGAGCTGGCTTGGAGAACAACTGATCATGCCAGAACCGAACGGTTTTGTGACCGAGCAATTGGGAAGCTGGCACTACAAAACGAGGATTCCAAAGCACATCGTGGAAACCTTTGGTGATTCTCCAATGACCCAGGGAATGAAATAAGACTTTATCCGGATCACTGGATTCATTGGAATTGAATTCATAAAATAAGTCATGACCTGGATGGGATGCATCCTTAATGCTATCCAGTTCGTCTCGAAGTTGTTCTATTTGTTCTGTGTCCAGGATTTGTATATTGGATAAATATCCATTTTCTTCGTAAAAATCAAGTTTTTCGTTGGACAACCGGTAACGATCCCATGCTTCCTGTGCCGAAATATCGGGAAATATATCACTAAGCAATCTATGGTGGTTAGCCAAATCCATACTTATTTTCATGTAAACAGATGATTATTTGGTGAATTAGCTAAATTAAACTAAAATTGGCAATTATTTCAATTATCGACCCCGTGAGTTGAAAAGTGGGTGGTTTGTTGTCCAAAATATTTTGTTACAAATCTAGACTGAATTCAAGACATTGATCCATGAACAAACTGAACCGTAAAAAGGCTAAATTAGAGGTGGTAGCTCCTGAAAGAATCTTACAATTTGGTGGTGGCAATTTTTTGCGTGGTTTTGTAGATTGGATGGTTGACAAGCTCAATAAGGAAGGTTTATTCAACGGTTCCATTGTGGTCGTTAAGCCAACTGAAGGTGGCAGTTACAAGGAGTTGGAGGCGCAGAATGGATTGTTTCACGTCGTTCTCGATGGCATTCAGAATGGAGAACATGTTTCGGAAATAACGCTCGTAGAATCAGTAAGCAGAACCATTCATCCTTATCGTCAATGGGAGGCATTTCTGGACACTGCGAAAGAATCGGGTATGCGATATATCGTATCCAATACTACCGAGGCTGGTATAGTTTTGTCGGATCGGGATCGCTTCGACCACACGCCACCCAGAGAATTTCCAGCCAAACTGACCCGGTGGTTGTACGAGCGATTTCAATTTTTCTCGGGAAGTGAAAACCGGGGTTGCATCATTTTGCCTTGTGAACTGATAGAGAATAATGGAGACGCCCTACGGGAGGCAGTCTTCAACTATATCAGATTGTGGAATCTCGAACCTGCATTCGAAAACTGGATCCGGAATCATAATTACTTTTATAATACGTTGGTGGATCGCATCGTATCAGGATACCCCACGAACAGGGAGTCTGAAATTATGGAAATAACCGGTTATAAAGACCCCCTTATGGTGGCTGGTGAATTGTACCACAGCTGGGTGATTTCCGGGCATCCGGTACTCCAGTCAGAATGGAGGTTTGATGAAACCGACTTGAATGTAAAGTTTGTGGATAACATTTCGGAATATCGGGAACTCAAGGTACGCCTCCTCAACGGGGCACATACTGCTTTAGTGCCAGTGGGTTATCTTGCAGGATATAGGACGGTGGATCAATGTCTTGCAAATCCTGAGCTCACCCATTTTCTCACACGGCTGCTGCAAGATGAAATCAAACCCTCCCTATCCGCCTTACCTGACAAGGAGGTTGATGAGTTCATAAACCAGGTTTTGGACAGATTTCGAAACCCTGTTCTGGCGCATCAGTTGCTCGATATTGCGCTGAATAGCTTTTCCAAATTCCGGACGCGATTACTGCCCTCGCTGAAGGATTATATTAAAACGCACAAAGCATTGCCCGAAAGAATTTTGTTTTCCCTGACTTGTCTTATGTTGTTTTATCGGGGAGAATATCAGGACGAAGAAATTCCTCTTCGCGATGATAAAGTAATCCTGGATTTCGCCCGGCAGACCTGGATTGCATGTGAATCTGAAAAAATTGAACTCATCACCTTGATTACTCAGTTTTTGGTTAAACTGGGAATCCAACCCAACATGATCTATTTTGACAAAATTCGTCAATCGGTGTACAACCATACCGAGAATATTGTCGAGGAGGGTGTGCTCAGTAGTCTGCCATAAATTATTAAGCGTTCATAATCGTCAGTTAGTAGTCTGGGCGTGGATCCTGTACCTTAAGAATATGGCTTTTGAAATGCTTTTTCTGCCGTTTCATACCCTAGTTTGCGCCATGAAAGGATCACCTCGGGTCGGGCATCGAGGGTACCTCCCAGGGAAAAGGGAGGCTGAATGATCCTGATTCTGAATCGGCGATAAGTTTTATTCCCGATCCTCAATTTTTCCAGTCCCTGAGCGGTTAACATGTCGTTGATCCAAATAAACTGCTCCAGGTCGTTTTTAAAAATTTCTGCCATCGTAATATCGAGCATGGACCTTACTGCAATTTCCGTAATGGTGGGATCGGGATCGATGGGGGGTAAGGTGGAAGTACTGCAATTGATCACGATAATGGTGTATTCCTCATCCTCCTCTTCGCGGGCATTGATGTGATCTACCACATCTTTGAGGGGCGTCACGTTGCGTATCCCTCCATCGACATTGTCAAAATATTCTTCCCCGGCGATGGTATGGATAAATGGGATGGGTGGCCAGATTACGGGCATAGTAGAGGATGCCATGATCGCTTTTTGAAGTTCTTTATCATTGGGTAGCTGGTGATGACTGACCGATTTGTAGCGACCGTCCCGTAAAGAAACGAATCCCATCTTATAATCCACATTCCTGAATTTGTCCAACGTGATATATTTTTCCAACAACCGAAGCAGTGGCGTGTTGTCGGCAAGACCTTCCAGGTTGAGAAAATTGTTGAGTATGGTTTTGCCGAGTTGTTCCTGTTTTTTACGAGAAAAAATAAGGCACAATCGTTCCCATAGCGGTAAATCCGGTACCAGATCGGCGATAATTTTTTTTATATCCGGTTGACCATTCACCAGGTATTTGGAAGTATACACAATGTCAGGTCCTTCATTGATGATCTTTTCAAACCAGATTTGTTTCAGCTTTTCCAGTTGGTTGGTGGCGATGAAAGCACCGTTGAGAGAACCTACTGAGACACCGGAAATAATGTGAAAATGTTCAATGTCCAGGAATTCGTCTTCAATCCACACCTTATTGTATAACAAATATTCAAGCGCTCCGATTTGGAAGGCGCCTTTAAATCCTCCCCCGCTTAGAACAAGTGCCAACTTTTTCTTTTTATTGGTCATACCCACCCGGTTGGGAGTAAGATAATGAATTTTGAGGGAAATTACGAAGAAAACCAGGCTGCAATCGCGTAGCGTGCACAAATATTCTGCCCGATAAATAAATTATCAATTCTCTGGCATGAGGTTTGGAAATTTTAAAGTAAGATAGACTCCTTCCTGATCGACTATCAAACAATGATTTTATATAGAAGAAACTCACAACTATGGCTGGTTTGGGGGTGTCATTGTTCGACTATGGATACGGCATTCCGAATCCTCGGTGAGCCATCATAGTAGCTGATTTGGCTTCAGTCCCATTATCTTCGCCCTGCGAAATTAAAAACTAATTCCGGTACCCAGAAAAACAACAAGTAACACAAAATAAAAAATACAAAGATAAGACCACTAAAAACAACGAGCAGTACCATCCACAACGGCTGACCTTTTTTATTTTTCTCCAGAAAGCGATGATACAGAACGTAGTTGCGTCGATTGGCTTTATACCATACATCGAATACATCACCGAGGATGGGGAACAAACCAATCAAGGCGTCAAGAGTCAAATTCCACAACATCTTTAGGACCAGACCCACCGTAGCCCCATGCCTCGCCATAGACAAGATCAGTGCGCTACCCATAGCATAACTCACAATGTCACCAATGCCCGGAACAAGACCTATGATAGGATCCAGGCCAAAACGTATCGACGTGCCAGGAATGCGAAAGCGATTATCCAATAGCTTCGACAAACCATCGATCATTTTGATTTCTGAAGTAACCAGGGTTTTGTTCGGAGGCCCAGTGTTGTGTGATGACTTCATGTGATAGTTTGAAATTAAATTCTTTGTTCTGTTGTCATAGGTGCTAAAAATCAGTAAATTACATTATTCGACAAGTTAAATGAAAAAATCGGTTGTATTTTCTCGCTGTGTTGGATGTCAATATTCCTGTCACGTCCCGCAGTGCGTATACAATATCGCTGAAATATGGAATGGTTTTTGATGTATTATAGATAAAAATAATATTTAAAGAACATTAAAATAGGGAAATATGAGTGGTGTCCGGTTGTTGATATGTCTTCTAGCATCTGCTGTGATGGCAAATGTCCACGGTCAGCAATGCCGGCCTTTGAACGATTCTGCCGTCCTGGTCGATTTTTATGGAGCAACCAAGGGTATAAACTGGAAAGTCAAGTGGGATCTGAACAAACCGATGAAAACCTGGCAGGGGGTTTCCGTCAATTCTTCGGGTTGTGTAACAGGCTTGGAATTATCCAACAACAATCTTCAGGGGAGTATCACGGATCTGGATTTGCCTTACTTGCAAACGCTGGATTTGTCCGGGAACAACATCCTGAGTAATCTGCCTCCCTTTTCCAAATTGACATCGCTCAAAACACTGCGTATCTCAGGCAATCGATTCCGTGGGTCATTGCCATCATTGGCCAATAGTGTGGAACTGGAGGAATTGGACGCACACGATAATCAGTTTGATGGCCCTATTCCCGACTACAGTAAAATGAAGGATTTACGAATCCTCAACCTCAGTAACAACAGTTTGTCGGGGAATATTGGCGTGATTACACATTGGACCAGCCTTACTCATCTATACCTGAATAACAATCAGTTTCAAGGCAGTATTCCTCCCGTACTGGATATGGCGGATCTGGTAGATATCGATCTTTCCAGAAATCGGTTGACGGGAAATCTGCCTAGTCTGGACGACCATACAAAATTAAAACGGGTCAATTTTTCGGACAACACATTGTCAGGGTCATTTGTATGGCCAAAAAATGTCCCCGAACTTGAAACCCTTGAATTGTCTGATAATTTGCTTTCGGACACCATCCCCAATACCGGACCCGTTGGAAAACTCAAGCGATTTTTTGCATCCAACAATCAATTTACCGGTCATGTTCCCCAGATGGATTTGCCCCAACTTGAAAGTTTGCTTCTGGATCAAAATCAATTGACAGGAACCATCCCCGATTTCACAAGTCTTCCCAATCTTGATCAATTTTCATTCCGACACAATAACCTGGAAAACATTGGATTTGAACCCGCTTTTCTCAATCAAATCACCTTTTGCGAT
Organism: uncultured Saprospiraceae bacterium; assembly: GCA_964426625.1. Lineage (GTDB taxonomy): Bacteria > Bacteroidota > Bacteroidia > Chitinophagales > Saprospiraceae > Membranihabitans. The sequence goes on from CAYRRD010000016.1 coordinate 42,561, forward strand.
GTTAGTGAAAACAGGATGACTTTCCAGGATCTGGTCCCTTTTCGCAATTACCGGGGGACGACTATCAATTTATTTCCTCAGAAAAAAATTGCATTTAAAACTTCTTCGTTTACCGTCACCAAAGGAAACAACTATAAAATCGAATTGGATACGGATGAAGATCATGGAAATACTGAGTTTCAATGGTTCAAAGATGGTCAACGATTACCCGTAGGCCGAACAAGTAGTTTTACGATATCCAACGTTATTCCCAGGGACGCCGGCATTTATACCGTGACAATGGCCAACTCGCATTTTCCTGGATTTCCAATTATGAGCGGAGAATTTGAATTTTTAGTGCATTGCCCACTGGTGATTGAAGAGCGGACAGTTTACTTATGTCCCGGTGAAGAATTTACTTTCAAGGGTTTTACCTATAACAGGGATACCTCTTTTGCAGATACCGTCCTGTCGCAGAATGATTTTGTTTGTGATAGCCTGTATTTATTTGAGGTGGTATCTTATTTTCCCGATTCCGTACATGCGGCAACGGAACTGTGCGAAGGAGAAATTTATTATTTTGGTCCGGATTCTATAGAACTGACCCGGTCGGGTATCTATCTGGATACCTTTCCGAACATTGGCGGTTGTGACAGTATTGTGCTGCTCGATTTGACTTTCAGGGACAGTTACCGACAAAATGTAGATATGGGTATTTGTCCAGGCGATAGCCTGCTGTTTAAGGATAGTGTATATTATGAGGACGTGGACCTAGTGGATTCATTTACTTCCGTGTTTGGTTGCGATTCACTGGTATATCTCAGAGTCAGATTTTCAGATCCTGTTCGCACCACGACCAGATTTAATATCTGCGAAGGGGATAGTGTTTTAATCAACGGGGAATTTTTTAATACTTCCATGAGCTGGACCGACACTCTGGTGGCTCGTGCTGGTTGCGATTCTATCTCTACAGTGGAAGTAGTTATCCGGAAGAAATATGAAGAGACCCAGGACATCTTTCTATGTAGTCCTGAGGCTTATGAGTGGCAGGGTATGGTGCTCCACGAATCCGGTTTTTATACCGATACCTTGCAATCAATTTATGGATGCGATTCTATACTCAACCTCAATCTAACGATTTCACCCAGTTATTTTTTAAGGGATACCATCTCTATTTGCCCAGGTGATTCGATACTATTTAATGGTACCTGGTTGACGGGCGCTGGTATTTATTTCTCAGAAAGGAAAACCCAGGCTGGATGTGACTCGATGAATGTTTTGGTTATTGAAACCCATGATTTTGCTGAAAAGTGGTGGACAAGTGAGGTATGCCAGGGGGATACGGTACTGTTTAATGGCAAATCGTATGTGGAACCAGGTATTTATCTGGATACCCTGGAATCGGTAATTAGTTGTGATACCATTGTTACGATTGAAATAAATCATATAGAATTGGAAATTGCAGATAGCACTATCGTCGGCGCAGGGACGGATGATTCGACCGGATCTATTGTGGTAGAGATCGGTGGAGGGCAGGGACCCTACAATTTTCAGTGGAGTACTGGTGATTCGACAGCATCATTGGATTCTGTACCCCCCGGGACATATACCCTTGAAGTGTCGGATGCCATAGGGTGTACCGGAGTTTTTGAATTCACAGTGCCATTGATGACATTTGTCCAACCTTCGACAGAATACAAAAAATGGGTGAGCCTGAGACCCAATTTCCTGGATAGAGGTAGGGCTTCGATGGTCAAGTTTGATATCCACGATGACATTCGACTGGCAGAGATATCCCTATATAATGAAATGGGTATGGTGATCGAGACACGGAAAAAGGATTTCCTGCAACATGGCATGTCCATGGAGTGGAAGCTGGGGAATATTCCGGCAGGTATGTATTATTTTCATATAAGAGAAGAGGGCAAAAAGCCAATCCAGGTGATGCGCCTGGTCGTGTTTTGAAGTACAGGTAATTATTCTATGTCTAAACGTGATGTGGGTGGTAATTGACAGAATCGGTCCATACTATATACCATGCTTTTTCTTCCTTATACGATTGTGATGGTCCAGGGATTTCGAAAGCGTTTTCTCCTTATCATATAAATTCGGGATTGGAAATCACTACCCTATAAATAATAGATGGGGTAGTTATTTCCAATTCTGATGATAACCTGGTAGAATCAAGTCTATGATTTTACAGGAATCCAATAGCCTGAAAGGTGAAATTTTGAATGAAACGATATCCACAGTAGTAAGCTTTATCTGGATGTATACGTCATTTTCGGTAGTTGAGTCAGGGTGCAAAGCTGACATGCAATGATTTGGATCAATAGGTGGATGCTATTCTCAAAGCAGGCTGCAGGGTAATTTCCATCTCCATCATCATTCTATTTGAATTTCCTTGATCTGTAGATCGGCTTTCATTAAATTTCATCGATATTAGATTTTCCATTATAAAAAGTATGGTTCAAGTAATGAAACGATTGTTTTGCCTGCTGTCGATGGTATGGATGTTGCAGATGACCCAAGTAGAAGCACAGTACCAATTACCGGTTGGTACTCATCCTGAAGCGATTGAATTCGACCATTTCCCCAGCAGGATGCATACCTTTATTTGGCGCAACTGGAAATTAGTTCCAGTGGCAAAACTGGCCAAAATTCTGACATGCACGGAAAATAAAGTGGCTGAAATAGCTCAATCGATGGGGCTTGGAGTACAACAACCCATCCCCTCCTTCTACGAAAATCATTTATACATTACGCTTATCCGTCGCAATTGGCATTTGCTACCCTATGAACAATTACTGGAATTATTGGACATGGATGAGAGGGAGCTGTTTATGATTCTCAAGGAAGATGATTTTTTATACTATAAGCTTGGTTCACTCAAACCCCGATGTGAGATACTCAGATACCATGTTCCTGACGAGCAGGAGATTCAAAGAGCTGCTGAGATAAAAGGGATTATAGATTTACATTTTGATCAGACTGCAGCGGAAGAACCAAGATTTGGATTTATCGATGCATTGAGCAAGCCAGGCAGCATCAGCTATAAGGCCTCAGATAATGCAGAAGGACTGAGGTACATTTATTCTTATTTTGGAGTGTTTGGGGATCCGTTGATGAATCCCGAATTGGATCCTTATCCTGAGGGCTTGTTGGAAAAACTGGCTTTTCAGGGAATAAATGGCATATGGATGCATGTGGTTTTGAGTCAGCTCAGTCCAGTGACCCCGGAATACCCTGAATTTGGCGAAGGCAGCGCAGATAGATTGAAGCGATTGAAAGAAATAGTTAAACGAGCCGCAAAGTATGGAATTGAGATCTACCTGTATATAAACGAGCCCAGGGCAATGCCCGAAAATTTTTTTGAGCAAAGGAAGGAAATTGCCGGCGTGCTTCATGGTGAATTCAGAACAATGTGTACCAGTACCCCTATGGTTCAGAATTGGATTAGAAACTCACTCCGTCATGTTTTTGAAGAAGTCCCTGAACTGGGTGGCGTATTTACGATCACTGCATCAGAAAATCTCACCAATTGTGCCTCCTATAGTTTACAGCAAGATTGTTCCCGATGTAGTCAGCGGGAATACAGCGAAATTTTGGCAGAAGTCAATAAGGTCATCGCGGAGGGGGTTCATGAGGCCGCTCCCCATGCCAAAGTGATTGTATGGGATTGGGGATGGAACCGCCATGGCGATGCCACAGAAACAATTGAAAAATTACCGGCGGATGTTTGGTTTATGTCCGTCAGTGAATGGGCATTGCCTATTCAAAGGGGTGGGGTAGATGGCCAAATAGGGGAGTATTCCATTTCAGCTGTGGGGCCTGGACCTCGGGCTACCAGGCACTGGAAGGTGGCACAGGATCGGGGATTGCCAACGGTTGCTAAGGTACAGTTTAACAACACATGGGAATTGTCTTCGGTTCCCTGGATCCCAGTATTGAACCTGGTGGCCCGACACGCCAAAAATCTGGCTATGGCTGGCGTGGATGCCTACATGTTGAGCTGGTCTTTGGGTGGTTATCCCTCTCCCAACCTCGAAGTTGCCAAAAGATTTTCAGCCGAACCCGAATTGTCAATCGAAGAGGTCCTCGGAGAATTAGCGATTGAAAGGTATGGAAGTGAGAACGCAGCTTATGCACAGCGAGCGTGGGTTTTATTTAGTGAAGCCTTTGAGCAATTTCCTTACAATGGCAATGTCGTATACCGCGCGCCGCAGCAGTATGGTCCTGCAAATTTGTTGTATGGCCGTCCGACGGGGTATAAATCCACCATGGTCGGATTTCCTTACGATGATCTGGAAGGGTGGAGGGGATCTTATCCACCTGAAGTCCTGTTGAAACAATTTCATAAACTCGCTGAGGGCTGGAGAATGGGACTCAGAGAAATGGAAAAGATGCCGGATATAAGAAACCAGGTTCTCAGTAGCCCAACTTTATTGGACTACGGGATTGCCAAAGCGGTTTATCTTCATTTTGCATCAGTGGCCAATCAAATAGAATTCGTGATGCAAAGGGATCGAATCAACGGAAAAGATGGAAGGGAAGTGCGTGGAATTCTGGAATCAGAAATAGAAATGGCGAAAGAATTGTATCGATTGACCAGGTTGGATTCGAGAATTGGATTTGAAGCGACAAACCAATATTATTATTTACCGCAGGATCTTATGGAAAAAGTGATCAACTGTACGTATTACCTGGATAATCAATGATTTCGATGCAGAATTTTGCATCAGCGGATGGTGTCTGATCTAATGAATGGACGAGGCAAAATGCTGTCTTTTGGTGCGGGTTTGAGGATCAATTCGGGTTTTGTTGGAAGGGGGGGCCTGACCAGACTGTCTTCCACGTATTTCACTGCATGGGTTTTTAGGATACTATCTGCCATGTTGATGGCCTGGGTCATGGTGTTGTCAAAGCATTCGGTTTCCTTGTTGATGATAAATTGAGTCACCCGCCGGTCGATTTCACGTTGGCGCAGATCCTCGAGCGTTACTTTTTCTCCACGGTTGCAGGCCAAAAGTAAGAATCCCATAAGGGAAATTATCCAAATGCATTTCATTGCCCGATTAGTTTTTCGATTTCTGCTTGCCGTTGAAGCACAATAGAATCCACCCAGATTTGCAAAACGCTATCTCGAAAATCGATGCACTCAGATTCCAATATTGATGTGAGTGAATCGCGTTGTTTTGTGTATAAGGAATCAATGATCTGATAATCGGGTCCAGATAAGGACACTTCGGTTTCCAGGCATCCCGTAAGCAAATATCCCATCACGCAAATGGTTATCCACCTAAGCATTGGGTTCGATCGGTTTTCTTTTCAGTTCAAAATGTTGACCCAGATATACTTTTCGTACCAGTTCATCTGCAGCCAATTGCTCTGAAGTGCCATCCCTCAGAATCTTTCCCTCAAACATCAGATAAGCTCTGTCCGTGATGGATAAGGTTTCCTGAACATTGTGATCTGTGATCAGAATTCCGATGTTTTTGGTTTTGAGTTTGGCCACGATGAATTGGATATCTTCCACGGCGATCGGGTCGATACCGGCAAATGGTTCGTCAAGAAGGATAAATTTTGGATCAGAAGCCAGGGAACGTGCAATTTCGGTCCGACGCCTTTCTCCTCCGGATAGCGAATCCCCCATATTTCTCCTGACTTTATGCAATCCAAATTCATCGATCAGGCTTTCCAGTTTTTCACGCTGTTCGGAACGAGGGATGGGCATCATTTCAAGGATGGCTTTGATATTGTCTTCCACACTGAGTTTTCGAAATACGCTCGGCTCCTGAGGAAGGTAACCAATCCCTTTGCGGGCCCGTCGATACATCGGTAAATCGGTGATGTCTTCATCATCCAGATAAACCCTGCCTTCATTGGGACTGATGAAACCCACCGTCATGTAAAAAGTCGTTGTTTTTCCGGCACCATTGGGTCCGAGGAGACCGACGATTTCTCCCTGCTCTACCTGGATAGATACATCATCCACAACGGTTCGCCGACCGTATTTTTTCTTCAGATGTTTTGATTGTAGTATCATAATCCTGATGTATTGCAAGGTAAAGGTACAATAAATTCGTGGATTGAAAGGGTGGGTTGGTGAGAGGCGCATGGCCATGCGCCTTTACGTCCCTATTTCCTATTTCCTATTCCCTATTCCCTATTTCCTATTCCCTATTCCCTACTTCCTACTTCCTACTCCCTATTTCCTCAGCTCCACTTCGAGCTCTTGCACCCAGTTCACCCGCAGGGTAGGAACTTCTATTTTTTGCAGCCTTTCGGCAGGTAAGCGCCCGGGGTAACGTGCCGGATCCCAAATGCCGTTATCATTTTCGTCCCAAATGATTTCCAGTTCGTAGGATCCAGGCTTGAGGGCGGAGAAGGTGTGTGAGGAATTCGGATCCCGGGTTATTTTTTCCGCTACGATATTATTGTTTTGTTTCAATTGAAGCAAAAACTGGAAAGGTGCAGCAGTGGCAGTGTCGCCATGAAGATTCACGATGAGGGACGCCAGGGATTCGAGGCTCACGGGTTTGAATTTGTACTCTATCGTATCGTGGGCGATATCTTCCGGAAATTGGATTGCACCGGGGTAGAAAATGAGGTGGTAATTGGTATCCGCTTGCCAGGGATATTTTAAGCGGACTGTATTGAAGCCGAGTATGGCTGTATCAAGAGGAATCAGTTCGTCATCATCTTCTTTGGTCAGGGTTATTATGTCAGGATTAACGGCTTCAATGGGCCAATTGGTCATCAATTCCATAGCTTCAGAAGGTAAAAAGGTTGGATTGACCCGCGTGACGGATAAATTTTCTGCGTCAAATTCTTTTTTCTCAGCACTTCGTACCACCACGGTATCGCGAAAACCCCGGATATTTTCGACGACAACCTGAACAGGCAGGGAGTCGGGTGTATAGTACATCCTTAGCTGATTGTTGATCCGGTCCACATGTCGGATGCCCTCTGATTGTACCCGAAGCCTGGCAGTATCCGTAATTGGATCACTCATGGTCAGCACCAGCAATCCAAGCGTCGCCGAATCTACCCGGTCCAGATACACCGGCGGGGTCCCCAGGGAGATGGTGAAGGAAAGCGTGCTGTCATTGATCTCAGTGGTGGATATTGGCTCGGGGAGGAAACCCAAAGGTTCGGTTTCAGCCGAATGTCGGTAATCCAGATCATCATCTACGTATGCTACCAACTGGAAGGTGTCAGCGCGGAGGTAATTGAATCTAAACTCGCCTTCCTTGTTGGTTCGCACGAAATAGGAAGGTGGAAGGGTCGCTATGGCGCTGTCAGCAAAATTGCGATACAGCATCACCGACACATTTTCTGCCGGTTCGCCCGTAAGAGCGTCGGTAATCACCCCGTCAAAGCCCAGGGAATCGAGCCATTCACCCGTACTAAATACAAATTGGAAATCCTCTACGGGATTGGACTCCGTTATATCCTGCACCGAAGTGCCCAGATTGATGATGTACGTGGTATTCTCCTGCAGCTCCTCCTCTTCGTGAAAGTTGATAATCAAAGATCTGCCCTTCAGGTTGTACTCCGGCCGCTGTTCGAGCGGGGGACTGATGAAAATTTGATTAAAGGGATCTTCGAGCTTCACCCATTCGTCAAAACTGATCATTATTTCCTGTGGGGAAAAATTGGTCTGGGGGGTAGGGGTTGACCGAAGGCTGTCCACCGATGGCGGTGTTTCATCTCTGGGGCCTCCCTGAATGCTTCCCGGAGATGCGCATTGGGTCAGCACTTGAAGCAATACAAGTACTGAACACAAGCTGAGGATGTGGCAGAGTCTATGGCGCATCTTCCGACCGGTTCAATGGATGAAATTGGTGAATCGTATGGCGAAGATATTCATTATTTATGTGAGTGTAAATTTCTGTGGTCAATATCGAGGCATGACCCAATAATTCCTGGACGGCCCGTAAATCAGCTCCCCCTTCCACCAGGTGAGTGGCAAAACAATGCCGAAGGGTATGGGGCGAAACTTTTTTTTGGATCCCTGCTACCTCTGCTGCGCTTTTTATAATAAGGTATACCATATGCCGACCTAGCGATTTCCCACGCCGGTTGAGGAAAACCAAATGACTGGCCTCCAGTGTCACGGACTGGTTTTTCCTTTCATCCAAATAAAAATCCAAAAATTTTAAAGCCCTGTCGCTTATTGGAATAAGTCTTTCTTTATTGTTTTTGCCTCTCACCTTGATAAAGCCCAGTTCCTTGTATATGTGATCCATCCTCAACTGGATCAATTCGCTCACCCTCAATCCGCATGCATACATCACTTCAAGCATAGCTCGGTTTCGGTGGGCGAAAGGTTGACTCATATCCATACTTTCCAGGAGCTTTTTAACCTCTTCCACGGTAAGTACTTCCGGGATCTTCTGGCTCATCCGTGGCGATTCTATTTGTTCCATCCAATCATACCTGGTGATACCTTCTATGATCAAATATTTGGAAAATGCCCGTAGTCCGCTGAGGATTCTGGACTGACTTCTCGGATCAATATCGCAATGGTGTAGTTCACGTAAAAAAGTTCGAATGTGGGTTGATTTGAGTTGTTCCACCTTCAATTCACCATATTCCTTTTGGATAAAAAACGCCAGCTTTTCCACATCCCTTCCGTAAGCTTCTATCGAATGCGGGGACAACCCTTTTTCCACATTAAGAAACAATTTAAAACTTTTGATGTAGGAATTCCACAGCATAATTACTTTGTTTTCTGTTTGTTCAGCGATGTAACATGCAACGATCATTTTTCGTGATAGGTATGCCTTACAACCCCCAGATTTTGCACGACAACCACCTTGTAATCCCGGTCAATCCATTAAATATACTTCCATACAGGTTAAATGCTTTTGTGAATCCTGATTTTTGCAAATTTTGGTCAAAATCTTCGATGCAATACCCCGGATAGTTACGATCCCTTGTTCCGGTCTATTCAAAGGGGGATACCAGTAGGGTAACAACATTTCTCTGATCACTGGTTGATTTTTTGAATTCCGGGTCCCATATGGTCATCTATCCATCGACCTTCAGTACACCACGGTAATAGTTCGGAATGGATAAAGGTTAATACCTTATCCCTTGCAAAGTCGGGATAGAGAAAATGGATGTTGGGACCGGCATCCAGGGTAAAACAAACCGGGAGACCACTGGAGGTTCTGAACTCCCGGATACGGTGGATTATTTCGATGGTATTTGGATGCATAAGGATGTACCCGGGTGAGGACGCCATCATCAAGGCGTGCAGGCTCAGTGCTTCGGCCTCCGTAAGCAGGACAAATTCCTCCAGTGCCCCGGTTCTCAGAATGTCCAGCAATTTTTCAATGTTGGATCGTGCCTCATCGTAACGAATGGTCGCATAGGGATTGTTTTCCATTAGCTCATGTCCCGCACTGCTCGATACTGCTTTCTGGCCCTGATCTACCAGTAAAATGGCATCGTGAAAATGGTAAAAATGGGGGTGCAGGATGTGTTCCAGTCCGATTGCATAGAGATCCGACGAATCGGGGAAGGAGGTTTGGCCCCATAGTGCGGCATGGGGGAAAATGCTGCGACAGGCACTCCCGCTGCCCAGACGGCTCAGGGAGGAAATACATTGGGCAGTGTCTGCAGAAAGATCAGGATGAATGGGCTCCAATCCCCTGATTTGGTGGTCCATGTCCACCAGTGCTGCGGACAGCGCACTCATGGCCGAGGCACTCGAAGCGATGCCGGAAGAATGCGGAAAGGTATTTTCGGAGTCGATATGCAGCTGGTAGTTGGACAGTTCCGGTATTTCGCTGCTCATCCTGTCGAGGTATCGCTGAATTCGTTGTTCGAATTCGGGTTTTCGCTGACCGTGAAAGGTGAATTCAAAGGCTACATGTTCCCTCCGTGGTGTAGTCAGCAATTCCCAGCTTAGCTGGGTGCGGGTATGGGCGTGATTCAAGGTAAAACTTATGGAAGGATTGCATGGCAATTGCTCGTGTTTTTTACCCCAGTATTTGACCAGTGCAATATTGGAAGGGCTGATCCAGGTACAGGTCCCTTGTATTCGGGCATCCGTGCTATCGGTTATCTCTTCGGGCATATCTATAGGTGTAGGGTTAGTTTTTTTCATCAAATTTCATGTCAAAATCATCCAATACCATATCCATGATCGGATCTTTCCCGACGATGTAGCCTTCCTTGAGGTTGTAATCAAAAAAGGAGGAAAGGGCACTCCAGTAATTCGCGGTCATCCATCCCCGGGCGTTCCGGATCAATTCGTACATGGGGATGTCGAGTTCCCGTTCGATCATATGGATCATGATCCTGCCCTGGGTTTTGGTCAGATTTTTAAAAATATCCTCGTATTTCATAAAAAGTTGTTCCTGAACCCGGCGGGCGTATTTTCTCTTTTTCCAGATGCTCAGATCCCGCGTCACATTTTCAATGGTGCGGTAAGTCTGGATGGCTTCCACAGCAAAAGGGTATACATCCTGGGCGTACTTACGGTAGATCAGATACCTTCGGTATTCAGCGTTGGAGGCAAAAAAACGTTTTGAGGTTACGCTGATTTCCTGGAGGGTGGACAGGAGGATGGTGTCTTCCCCATCGATGATGACTTCCACGATCTCCCCGTCGATGATAATGTCTTCAAGATGGATCGAATCCGGATGGCTGGCCGGTGTAGCCTCTGGACGGGACGTGTCCTGGGCGATAAGCGCGATAGACTGGAACCACAATTGCAGGAAAAAGGTCAGCGCGATCAATCTGTGCACATTCGTTGTTTTCATCATTGCTTACAACGTACCATTGATTTTTATTGTTTTCTGAGGCGAAGGGATAATTGGTTAGGGTTTAGATTTTAGTTTTTAGTGCTTATAGGTGTGGGTTAGGTTTTATTTTGGAGCATAGAGACATTAGAGGTAAGAAAGGTGGGTGTGTTAGTGGGTAGGTAGGTCTGCAATTCATCCATACGCACTTCCGTTGGTCGTCCAGGCGGACTCCCGTTGGTCGTAGGCTTTTTGTCAATGCCCAGAGCACGTTGACCGTTCTAACCCCTACCTCCCATATTTCTCAGAAAATTTCCGGTACAAGGCTTTCTGGTGATTGTCGAGATCCACTTCCCTACCATCGATAAAGGCATGTAAAATAATGCTGGTCCGGGGGTCGAGAATGTTGCCATCGCTGACGACCAGGGTGGCGCTTTTCCCGGTTTCCAGACTTCCATACCGGTCATCGATCCCCAGGATACGCGCAGTTGAGAGCGTCATAGACTGGATTGCTTTTTCCTCATCCAGTCCAAACCCCACGGCCTGGCCGGCCTGAAAAGGTAGATTGCGCTGTTCCCAGGATCCGGAGTGTGAAATGGCCCACAGGACACCCGCTTTTTCAAGGATGGCAGGAGCCTCATATGGGGAAGCAATACCGGCGTCAGATGAACGTGGGAGTCGCTGTGTAGAGGCCAGCAAAACAGGAATTTCTTGTTCTGCCAGGATATCCGCTATTTTCCAAGAATCTTCTGCTCCCACCAGAACGATCCGGATACCGAGTCGTTTACTCCAATCGATGGCATCGAGCATGGCTTTTCGCTCACTTGCGTGGACAAAAAACGGAACATCCCGCTCCATAGCACTGACCAGGGTTTCCAGTCGAAGGTTGGTTTTGGCCACCCTCTCAGCCTGGCCATACGCGATGGCAGCTTCAAAATATTGTTCGATCTCAAGTACGTTTTTTACATAATCCTCGTCCCGGTTTAATTTTCGGGTGCTGTGATCGTAGGTATATACTCGTGGCCAGTTGATGTGGATACCCGAGGTGTCCTTCACAAGAGCATCTTCCCAATTCCAGGCATCGAGTTGGACCACGGCCGATTGCCCGGCAATCACCTCACCCTGGGGAGCAATCCCGGCCAGCAAGACCCCGTTGGATCGTACGGTCGGTAATATACGGGAATCGGTATTGTAGGCGATAATGGAACGTACATGGGGGTTGTATTTCCCTACCTCCCGACTGTCCCGTGTGGCGCGTACTGCGGATATTTCGACCAATCCCAGGTCGGTATGGGGAGCGATGAGGCCTGGATAAATATGGTGGCCACTGGCATCGATGATTCGGTCTGCTTCCTGTGCTTCAGGGCCTATGTAGGTGATCCGGCCATCGGAGAAACTCAGATGGGCATTCTGCAAAACGTTCCCGTTGCCCACATGGATGGTCGCACCCCGGAGGGTGATTGATTCCTGCTGTCCAGGGGCCGGTGCGCTTTGACCAATAACCAGCATGGGCAACAGGCATATTCCTGCAAGAAAGTATAAGGAACATATCATTCCGGGAGGTAAAAAGCGAAGGATATTGTAGGTCATGATTATCGGTTGTGTGGTCATTCTGAAGTGGTTCATTGGGTATTAAAGATCAATAAGTAAGGGTGTCACAATGGTATTCCGGTTCGATTTTAGTCTCGGCTTTCTGGGTAGTTGTTCCTCCTTTCTTGGCGCTGATCATCGCCTGGATCAATCTGCGTCGTTCAGTGGCGATCGCCGCCTCCTTCTTTTCGTTTTCTTCCCGATCGAAGTACAGACGGCCGTCGATAAAGGTTTTTTGGGCACTCGAAAACACGGACAAAGGGTGGTCATTCCACAGCACGACGTCAGCGTCCATCCCTTTTTCTATTTTTCCTACCCGATCATCGATATGGAGCATTTTGGCCGGATTGAGGGTGACCAGTTTAAGGGCATCTTCTTCTTTCAGTCCCCCGTATTTGACCGCCTTTGCAGCTTCCTCATTGAGGCGCCGCCCCATTTCCGCATCGTCGGAATTGAGGGCTGTCAACACCCCGACATCGTGCATCATGGTAGCATTGTAGGGGATGGCATCAATCACCTCGTATTTGTATGCCCACCAATCCGAAAAAGTTGATGCCGCCACACCGTGGTCTTTCATTTTGTCCGCCACTTTGTACCCTTCAAGGATATGGGTAAAGGTATTGACCCGAAAATCATATCGCTCAGCCAGGTGCATTAGCATATTGATTTCGCTTTGCACATAGCTGTGACAGGTGATAAAACGTTCTCCATTCAGGATTTCCAGCAAGGCTTCCATTTCGAGATCCTTTCGGTAAGGCAATCCTTGTTGTTTCAATTTTTCGTATTCCTGGGCACGGGTAAAATGGTCCTCGTACACCTGTTCCACCCCCATTCGGGTCTGAGGGAAGCGTACCGTATTGGCTTCTCCCCAGTTGGATTGCTTGACATTTTCCCCCAGTGCAAACTTGATAAAGGGGTCTGCGTCCTCAAACAATAGTCCATCCGGATCAGCTCCCCATCGGAGTTTGATCAGAGCCGACTGTCCACCAATAGAATTTGCCGACCCGTGCAAAATGTGGGATGTCGTTACCCCTCCGGCCAACTGCCGATAGATATTGATGTCCTCAGAATTGATTACATCGCTCATGCGGACCATGGCGCTACTGGACAAGCTGGCTTCATTCACGCCTTTACTGATTGCGATATGACTGTGCTCATCGATGATCCCGGGGGTGAGGTGCATACCACTCCCATCGATAATGATGGCATTGCGCGGGGCTGTCACTTCCCCTACACGAATGATTTTACCTTTTTCGATCAATACGTCGGTATTGGACCGAATGCCTGCATCTGTATTGGTCCACACTGTGGTATTTTGAATGACATAGGTGTGCTGTTCGGGAATCGAAGGTCTGCCATAGGCTGAAAAGGGGTAGGTGAGTGGGGACTTCACCTCGATGTTCTTTTGTGGTTTGGCTGCAGAAGCTGAACTTTCAGACTGCAATATGGCCTGGAAAGCGCTGCGTTCCCCTTCCGCTGATGTGGACCAGCCATGGAGGTCACCTCTGGAATCGATGTGCCCCACCAAAGCACTGTGATTTCCGTCCTGATCTGAAATCAGGAGGGTTATGCGATCGAGTTCGGTCGAAATGGTACCCTGGGACTTAGCAGAATCCGTAGCGATGAGGGTGAACTTCTGTCCTTTCTCATCGACGACCATGCGGTATTTTTTCCCCTCTAATAATAAATCAAATTGGAGGCCCGCCAATATTGGGGGAGGATCCTGGATTCTATGGGGGACTCCCTGGATCCAGTTTTCCAATATCAGGGCATCCTGATCAAAAATGGGTTTATCGGTAACCAGAAAATTGGCCAGGTAGTCTTCCTTCAGTTGTCCCAGCCGATGGGATTCTCCCAACCATTCCGCAGGATGCAGGGTCAGGGCCCGCAATGCCTCCTGAGGTGGGAGTCCATGGGCGATGGCTTTTCGAATGTTTTTCAAAAATTGTTTTTTATCCTCTAACAAATCGCTGGTGATGGCAAAAGGGATATTGTGTCGGGCCAGTTCCGCCAGATTTTTGGGAGCCCATTCCCAGTGTTTCATTTGTTCGAGGGTGACGATATCGGCGTCCAGCGGATCTTCGACATCATAGGGCTTTGGAAAGTTCACGGGTACGATCAGGGGCATGTTGGTTTTCGCTATTTCAGATGCACGCTGATACTCATCTCCTGCACCACGAACGATATATAGTTTGTTGAACTCCCTGGCTATTTTTGCCACACGAAGTACTTCAAGTTTGTCCGTGACTTCAAATATCTGAGGTAAATCCCGGAGACGCTGCCAGGAAGCCAGGGATAGGTTGGTCATTTCCTTATGTCCGTGGAGTTGATACCATTCTGTATCCAGGTAAAATTGACGTAACAGGGCTATAGTGCCGGTTTGGGAGGTTGGGGTGGATTGGTACGATTGGGCACGGGACAGGGACAGGTGACTGGAAGCCCGGGGATTGAGAATGGTTTCGTGGGGAGCGTGATCACCCAGGGTGGTTAAAAGGCCCGAACCCCGGATAATGCCATTTTTGCGGTGGCTAAGCACGGTCCCAAATCCCATTTTCCTGTACGCTTCGGCGACTTTTCTATCGTGGTCAAACGCTGAACTGGCTTCGTATTCCGGGATGATCGATTCATTCCAGGCAAAAGCACCTTTTTTCCCGGATGTAAAAACCTGGTGGCTGGGGCGGGGACCTTCCGGTTTGGCTTCCGGTATACCGTAGGTGGTACTCAGATCGATAAAAGAAGGATAAATGTGGCTGCCGGTTGCGTCTTTCAATATAGCATCATTGGGCTTCTCGATGTTCCGACCGATAGCGATAATTTTTCCATCGCGGATCAGGATACTTCCGTTTTCAATGGCCTCGTCGGGATTGACATGGATGGTGGCTCCCTGTAAAAAATAGTGGTGTTCCATAGGGTTGGGAGCGCCATTGACCGGGAAAGTCTCCTGGGCATATGAGCACCATGGGGTGGCGAGTACGATAATTAGGAAGAGTCGGTACAACTTCATATGTTTTGTTTTTGACTTATGGGTAGGATGAAAGTAAGCATTTTTTGGAAAAAAGTAGAGGTGAAAGGTTTTCCAGGGCAGGAGTTGAAAGCTGAAAGCTCAAAGCTCAAAGCTGAAAGCTGAAAGCCGATTGCCGATAGCCGACATCTCAATTTGGTTTCACGCAGCGCACCCTCCAACTTCGTTGAGGGCAAGCGCG
>CAYRRD010000017.1:0-56154 GCA_964426625.1 uncultured Saprospiraceae bacterium
CTCCGGTAAGTCTTGTGGCATTTTACCGGTGTATACGGGGTATAGGGTGCCGGACCCAGCCACATATTCCAATCCAAATGGGGAGGCGGATCTTCATTGGGCGGGAATCCCAGACCGGCAGTACCACCGGTTTTCCACAAGCGCACCGTATGGATTTTTCCCAGTACACCGCTTTGTACTATCTCAGCCACCCTGTGATAATTATCTCCGGCATGGATCTGAGTACCCAGTTGAAAAATGGTATTGTACCTTTTTTGGGCTGCCAACATGGCCTGTCCTTCCTTTACCGAATAGCTCAAGGGTTTTTCTCCGTACACATCTTTTCCTGTCTCGAAGGCATTGATGGCTACCAATGCATGCCAGTGATCGGGGGTGGCACAGGTGACCACATCGATATCTTTCCGATCGAGTATACGGCGGTAATCACCATAGCCTTCTGCCTTGACGTTGGGTTGAAGAGAAGATCTCAATTTTTCAGCTTCCGCGAGATGTTGGGCATCCACATCACAAAGTGCCACAGTATCCACATCGTCCATTCGGGCAAACCAGTTAATATGGCTCCTTCCCATACCATTCACACCCACATGGGCCACTCGAATTTTATCACTGGGCGGGACTTTCAAAAAACTGTGGGTTATGAAAGGCAGTCCCACTAATCCCATACTGGTACTTCGGATAAATTTCCGGCGATTCTGATCGGCAATTTGTTTCATATGGTCTTTCGTTGTGAATTCATAAAAAAGAAAAAGGAGCATTTAAATGTAGCTCCTTTTTCAGAAAAATCCTAAAATATGATCAATATCCTGGGTTCTGAACCAATCCGGGCTCCACGCGCAGACTGTTCTCATGGAAAGGCCACAGATAATATCGTTCCTCAAAAGAGCGGTCTTCGATTTTCAAGGAAACCAGTTCTCCATTGATCTTGCGCGTATGACCCAGAGCTGGCTGATTGAGCACGTCTTCCGCTATCCTCCATCGAATAATGTCATCATACCGCAATCCTTCAGCTGCCAGCTCAAGGCGACGTTCATTCCGGATGAGTTCTATCCAATCCTGCTGATCGTATGAACTATATTTGGGAAGCGTCACATCGGCCTGCGTCATGTCCAGTCCTGCACGTTCCCTGATTTGGTTAATACATTGTTTGGCCAGATCATCGATATCGTTCATTCTAATTTTCGCTTCCGCATAAGTAAGCAATACTTCGGCATATCTCAACAACCCGTATTCCATGTTACCAGCACCTTTGAACGCATCTGCTTCATCCACGAACTTTTTAAACCAGTATCCACTTGGACTGGACCGCTCATTTTCATGATACATGGGATTATTGGGATTGTAGATATCTATAGTATCCCCATAAAAAATATCTCCATGCCCCATGATCGATGCCGCATAACGCGGATCCCGGTTGAGACCTGGATTCAATTCATATTCCTCCTTTGAATACATGGGGCTTTCATCGATTGCATCGCCCTGTAGTGTCCAATACGAATCCACCAGAGATTTTAAGGGCACCACATAGGATTGACCGTTTCCTGTGCGATAGTGTGGTCCTAAATACTGAAAGGAATTGCTTTCAGTTCCCGAATGGCTTTCATGGTCAAAGTGCATGATAAATTCATTGTTGTTCGAAGACGCTTGATAATTGAACAGGTCAGCATATACTGGATGCAATTCATACTTTCCGCTATCCATGATCTCTTTGGCCAACCGGGCTGCCAGTTCGTACCTTTCATTGTACAAAGCATAGCGCATGGTCAGCGCTTTAAGGGAGTATCTATTGAACATCCACTTGTCGGTGGTATATTCGTCTTCTGGAAGTTTTTGTGCCAATTCATCTGAATGGGTAAACAGATACTCCAGGATCTCTTCCTTCGGAGTCACTGGCTGGATAGCCTGCTCCAGGTCCGCCGGTTCCAGATGAAATGGCACATCACCCCAGCGAAAGGTGAGAACAAAATAATGCCACAACCGAAGTCCCTCCAGTATGGCCTGATATCGGTCACGAATGGATTCATTCTCTACGTAGGGAACTTCAATATTGTCGATAAAAGTGTTCAACCGTCCCAAATGCTTCATATGCAGTTCGTAGTAATAAAGGAATTCGGGACTATTGGAATTGAAATTGCCATTGGCAATACGCTGATGATAATGCCCTGCCACCCTGCTGTATGCATTATCCGATTTACCATCCCACATATAAAATAATAGTTGAGGATGGACATGATGCGTAAACACATCATAGCTACTGCTGTATACCACCCTTCTCAGATCCTCCTCATCGTTGAAAAATTCCACGAAAGAAGTAGCGGTCGGATCCGTCTTGTCCAGGAAATTCTCACAACTTGCAAACAAGATAACCAGGAATATGCTATATATTGACTTTCTCATATTGTATATTTCTATATTGTTTTAAAATATCGTCGCCATTGCCCCTATGCTGTACGTGGCCATCCGGGGGTATGCACCATTTCCACCATCTCTTTCGGGCTCCAAACCTTCCCATTTGGTAAAGGTAAAGGCATCCATAGCATTGATATACAATCGAATATTTCGGAAGTTATTACCGAGTTTGGGAATGGAATAGCCCAATTGTATCGTTTTGATCCGGAAAAAGGATGCATCACTGAGCCATACATCACTGAGAACGGCATTGGAACTGGAACCTGTCCACACACGGGGAAAACGGTTGTCCGTTTCTCCGGGCGTCCACCGATTGTCCATGTAGTACTGGCGTGGAGTTCCGAGGCTATTGCTTGACCCATCCATCATGACAGGGTAGCCTTCCATACCATTGAGGCGTCCGGTCCGCTTACCCACACCCTGACCCAGAACTCTGAAATCCCACCGTTTGTATGCCAGGTCGAGATGTACCGAAAAGTTGAGATGAGGAAAAGGATCGCCCAGATTCACCTTATCCATTTCGTTGATCACACCATCTCCATTTTGATCCACATATCGAATATCGCCGGGCAAGGTATTTGGTAATTTGGCCTCTGTAGCATCCACCTCCTCCTGACTTCGGAAGAATCCATCGCTTTGATAACCATAATAGTTGTCCACTGCAATTCCTCTGTACCAGATTTTATCCGTATTATCTTTAAATATCAGGGTATCGGAACTCGAGTATCCTGCTTTAAGTACCTTATTTTGATTGTCGAAAAGCATACCTCCTACTGAGTAGGAAAGTTCTCCTATGTTATCGGACCAGCTGGCGGACAACTCCCACCCCTTGT
Source organism: uncultured Saprospiraceae bacterium (assembly GCA_964426625.1). Lineage (GTDB taxonomy): Bacteria > Bacteroidota > Bacteroidia > Chitinophagales > Saprospiraceae > Membranihabitans. Next base: position 3,240 of record CAYRRD010000017.1, read on the forward strand.
TTTCCACTTCACCGATATTGACCGACGTACTGAGGTAATATGAACCAGTGAGTGGTGGTACGGGAAATTCGGAATAAATCAAATCGAAGGAATGTTTGTGATATATATCGAAAGTGGCATTCAGTCTGTGATCCAGTGCGGTCAAATCCACACCCAGGTTGGCTTGTTTTTGTTTTTCCCAAGAGAACAGCGGATTGGGCACACGCATGGTCCATCCCCACGTATTGACCACCTCCTGCCATAAATAAGGTGCTACGTTTTCGTTCCCGATCAAACCATATGAAGCCCGCAATTTGAGATTATTGATGACTTTATCATTACGCAAGCCCTCCATGAATGATTCATTGTGAATATTCCAACCCAGTGAAGCAGATGGAAACACACCCCACCGTTGTCCAGGTGCAAACTTACTGCTTCCATCAGTCCTCACGGTGGCTTCCAGAAGGTATCGGTTATCCAGTGAATAATTGAGCTTGGTAAAAAAAGAGGCTTTTGAAATTTCTCGATAGTCAGTATAGTTGTAATTCATGATTTCCGTACCTCCTACCAGATATATTTTATCGCGTAGACCACGTAAGGAAGTTTCATAATTCACCAGTGCTCTGGCTGTTAATTGACTTTCACTCACGCCTTGCGAAGCACCAACAGAATTTTCCCATACGGCAACCGGTTTACCGTCTCCGTCAAAGAATTTAAAGGTCTCCCGTTTGTATTTATAGGCAGATTTATTGATCATATAGGAGACATTGCCAGCAATATGAAGGTTGTCAGTGATATAGTATCGGGGACGAAGATTGATGGTACTCCGGTCATGGAGATTATTGCGTAAACCTCCCTGCCTGATTCGAGCCAGAGGATTCTGATCGTTGTTGTGTAACCGGTAATGATCTTCGATCCCGGTATCTTTATAAAAAGGTTCCTGGGTGGGATTCATCCACCAGGCACGCTGGTATAGACCATGTCCGTCGCTATTCGCCTGCAGACGATCCACCTGGAGCCGGTGGGCATAAAAATCTGCCAGCAATACAAACCGATCCGCGATATTGATATTCGTATTGAACCGTGCACTGAATTTGTCCGAACCTTCCAGGGCATTCAGGCCATTGGATTCGATATAGCCCAACATGAGGTTGAAAGTACCTACACCTCCCCCACCGGATATACTCGCTGAAGTATTGTATGAATGGGCAGGCCTTTCCATAATAATGTCGAGCCAATCCACCGTTGGAATTTCTCCGGATTCCGCCCTGCTGATATCCTGGGCAGAAAACAGTGGAGTTTGACCTTGCATCTCACGGGCTTCGTTATTCAATTTCATATAATCAGCCGCATTCACAAAGTCCGGAAGGTCGATGGGAGATTGAATCCCGGCCCAGGTGTGCAGATCCACTTTAAATTCGCCGGTAGTTCCCCGTTCAGTTTCGATGATAATCACTCCATTGGCACCCCGGGATCCGTACATAGATGCAGCTGCAGCATCTTTCAGCACACTCATACTCTTGATTTGGTTGGGATCAATGTCAGTAAGGGATTGTTCCATACCATCCACAATAACCAGAGGTGATGCATTTTGCAAAGTACTCAATCCCCGGATCCTGATACTTCCCGGAATACTGCCGGGCAAATTATTCCCTTGCATCATGGTGACCCCAGCCACAGTCCCACTGAATCCTTCCTCCAGCTTTTGCATGGGCCGTGTGCGAAGGCGTTCCATATCCACCGTTTCGATAGAGGAAGCTACGTGTTCCCTTTCCACCGAATTATATCCCACGACAACCACCTCATCAAGTATGGCTGATTCCTCGACCAAAGTAATCACAATGTGAGAACGCCCTTCTATTCTTACCTCCTGGGATTGGTAACCGATGTAAGATACTATGAGTACGGCATCATCATCTACATTGCTCAGGGTGAATTCCCCCAGAATATTGGTTGATGTACCCATATTAGTACCCTTGACAAGAACATTTACACCGATCAATGGCTCCCCGGATTCATCAATCACAGTCCCGCTGATGTTATCCACTTCAAGCAACGATTTTCTTATAGAAAACTCCCTGACTTTCAATCTATCCCGAATCATTCGATCCATAGCAATTTTACTTTCGCTACGAATCTCTTCCTGTTGAAAAAATTCCAATTGAGCCACACTTTCGGAGGCATTACTTTCTGGATTTGTCAGGGTTTTTCGCTCAGGCAAAATGGTATAATAGTTCTCACCCATTCTTTGATAGCGAAGTCCCGTACTTGCCAATACAGTCTCCAGAGTATGCTCCAAATCCCCATCCATACCGGAAAGCTCCCTAACCATCGTATGTTCGAGAAGTGCAGGATCATAACTAAAAAATGCATTATGCTTTTTTTCGATGGCCTTTAGTACTTCAGTCAGTCTGACACCCTTAGATTGCTCCTGCAACAGGTATCCCTGACGTGAAACATTGACAACCATATCTCCCTGTGCCACAAGCATATACTGAGGGAGTACGAAACAGAGAAAGAAGAATAATTTTTTCATAATCATATATTTGACCTTTGAAATTTTTTTAATTATCACTGTTTTGTTCTTGTACCATGGCGGGATGTTCCGGATAAAACTGTGTTTCATAAATATTGGATAACGACCGGAGTACGATATCAAGATTATCATTGGGAAGGGTGCCCGAAAAACTTCTCTCCAAAATCGAACTATCTTTACAGTGGATCGTGACTCCGTAGAATTCATTAATGGATTGAACCACTTCTGTGACAAGCACATTTTCGAAAATTAATTTTCGATCCTGCCATGCTGTATAAAGGGAATGATCCACATGGCCAACAACCAGGTCGTTGTATGCCCCGTCCGATTCCACAAAATCACCAGACTCCTGCAACATAGCCAGGGTTTTCTGGGAATCCCTGGGGGAAGAAACACGTACACTTCCGTCCTGGAGTACCACTCTAGTTTTTTGCCTACGTGAATTGACATTGAACCTTGTACCCAATACCTCCACATCCAGATGCTGGGTATGAACTACAAATTTCCTTTGATTGTAAGTCCTGGTCACCGTGAAAAATGCCTCCCCCTGTAGCCAGACTTCACGCTCCATATGCCAACTGATCAATCGCGGAATTCGCACAGAAGAGTTGGCATTTAAGACGATTTGGCTGGAATCAGACAAAGACACCGTTTTGGTTTCTGCAAAGCCTGTCTTTACCGTTCTATACCACACCTTTTCTTGTAAAAAATAGCCTGTTATCAATAAGGCAAGGATGCTTGCCACGGTGATCCATATCCGGAATTGATTCAAATATTTTCTTTTGTTATCGGACTTGTCAACAGGTAGATATCCATGTCCCCTGGCCATTTTCTGAAATTTCTGGTATCCTGATTCCAAACTGGGGTTATATTGAGGGTTAAGGGTTTCCCATTCATGCAGGGCATCAAAAAAGAGTTCGAAGTTATCTCCCTCCCTGATCCACTTATCGATTTCGGCTTGCTCCAGAATAGTTGATCTGCCAGCAAAAAAATTAAATAATTGGGGACGATCTATAGGTTTGTCTTTCATGTCATCTACTGTTCCGTGGAACTAATTTTTTTTGTTACATATCCTCAGTGACGGCCAACGCTTCACGCATCAGTTTCAAAGCTTTACTAATATGGGTCTCCACTGTTCGGATCGAAATTTTCTGCGATCGTGCTATCTCTCTGAGCGACTTGCCTTCGTATCTGCTCATCAAAAAAATCTTCTTACATTTCGGGGGTAAGGCTTCGATACTACCCTGAACTTTCTGATAGAAATGTTCGTAAATCATTTGTTCATCTGCAAGAATCGACCGGGAGCACAACACCTCATCGGGCTGGACCATAATGGGTCTTCCAAATTCCTTCCTTATAAAATTCAGAGACCGATTTCGTACTGCACGATATAAATAGGCTCGAAATGTGGTCTGTATATTTCGGAAATGTTTCTTCTGCCAGAATTCTGCAAAAATCTCTGATACGATATCCTCCGCATAGGTTTGAGAATATACGTATCGGACAGCATGACTACATAGGTGCTTGTAATAATGTCGGAAAACCAGGGAACAGCCTTCCCATTCATCCCTTTCGAATGCCTTCCTCAAAAAATATTCCTTGTCACCGGGTGTGGCATGGGATCTCGTACCAGGTAAATCTTCCAGGGATAATCCAGGTGTTGTCGTTTTCAATTCCGGTGAGACATGCCCCGGGTTTTGTTCAAAATCTTTCTCAACCATGCTCTTCAATCAATTCACAATTTTGCCTTTTATCCTATTCTGTCCCTGTGGACAAAAAAATGGACAGGAACACGTAGTCCAGTTCGGAAAATTTTTAAAATATTTTCAGGATTTCAACAGAGAGAGGGCTTGGCTGTGAATATCTCAACATATTGATAAATTCCAAAATTTACCGTGTTAAGGTTCACTTCATTACAGTTCAGACTATATCTGTCCGGTGCAAAGAAAGGAGTATCGTGTTTTTGCTCCCCTATTTTCCATCCATTTTGTTACTGGAAAACTCATTATATTTCCGATGTCATTTCATTGAAAAAAGGCTTACCTATTCAACCACATCCTATGAGATCTTCCTTGATTTTCCCCTTTGTCGCAATCCTATTTCTCCCTTTTACATCCTGGAGTCACCCACAGTCACCCTACCCGGTCAGGGGTCTGTGTATCGCAGCTCCTGTCGCCAATCAAGTGGAAAATTTTATCAGCTTCATCGACAATACACTTGCTCCGGAAGGGGTCAATACCCTGATCCTGAGAATCGACTTCCGGTATCAATTCACTTCAAGACCCGAATTGACCGACTTAGGCGCCCTCAATTATGAACAAGTGAAACAACTTGTGAACATTTGCCAAAAAAACAATATCCGGCTCATTCCTCAAATCAATCTTCTGGGACACCAATCATGGCAATCCCATCTTGGGAAATTGCTGGAGGTCTATCCCCAATTTGATGAAACACCGGAGATAGAACTACCCGAGACATACACCTGGCCCAACGACGACGGGCTTTATTGCAAAAGTTATTGCTCGAGACATCCTGAGGTACATCAGGTAATATGGGATGTAGTGGATGAAATAATCGAGGTCTTTGAAGCCGATGCTTTCCATGCTGGCCTGGATGAAGTCTTTTATATAGGCCATGATAACTGTGAGCGGTGCAAAGGATTCGATCCTTCAGTATTGTTCGCAGAGGAAGTCAATCGAATCCACCAACATCTTCAGCTCCAGGACAAAGAACTCTGGATGTGGGGAGACCGTTTGATCGATGGACGTACGACCGGCATCGGAATGTGGGAAGGGAGTTACAACCATACCTGGCGAGCTATTGATATGATTAATAAAAATGTGGTGATCTGCGATTGGCATTACGAGCGGGCAGATCCCACCGCGGTATTATTTGCTGCCAAGGGTTTCAGAGTACTCTCATGCCCATGGCGCAATCCGGATATTGCAGTGGAACAGGAAGCTATGGTGCGAAATTTCATAACTCACTCCACACCCGAGATGAAAGATAGGTATTTGGGAATGCTGCAGACCGTGTGGTCGTCAGCGGAACAGTTTATACATGAATTCCGGAAGAGTGATCCTCAGGATCCAAAAAACAATTCAGGAGACTGTTTTCGTGCATTAAGTAAACGTTGGAAGTAGAGTCAGAAATTGAAGCTGAGATTGAGACTAAGGTTGAGAGCCATCGGCGATCGTCAGGTTTCACTGCCATGCCTGCCCAGTGAATCGATGGACTGGGATCCGTACCTCAAACTGATGCTGGAAAAATCAATTGATTTGTCAGGAAGTGATTGGTTTATTGTATTTTGTTTGATTTAGACCGGAAAACAATTTACATTATAAAACTAAATTTCGATTTATCCGAGTACAGGATAAGCCCCTAAAACAGGCAATATTAAATTATCAACATAATGAGCTTAACGGACATCCATATTTCTGCTTCCTATACCGATCAATACCAGCTTACTATGGCGCAGGTATATTTTCTCAATGGACAGATCGACAATACCGCCGTTTTTGATTACCATTTCAGAAAAATACCTTTCGAAGGTGGCTATGCCGTATTTGCCGGACTAGAAGACGCATTGGAAATCCTCGAAAATCTTCGATTTTCTGAAGCGGATATTGAGTTCCTCCGCCACCAGGGATTTGATGACAGATTCCTGAATTATCTAAAGGACTTTCGTTTTCGGGGTGACGTATTCACGTGCCGCGAAGGAGATCTGGTTTTTCCTACTCGACCCATTTTGATGGTGAAAGGTTCTATCATCGAAGCCCAAATCGTAGAAACCATCTTACTGAATATCCTCAATTTCCAGACATTGATCGCTACCAAAGCCAGCCGGATACGTTCTGTAGCCGGTGATGCCATTTTACTGGATTTTGGATTGCGTCGAGCTCAGGGCCTTGGTGGGTATTCGGCTACCCGGGCCTGCATGATTGGTGGATTTGATGGCACAAGCAACACCCTGGCTGGCAGAGATTATGAAATCCCCGTATCCGGGACCATGGCTCACTCCTTTATTCAAAATTATGAGGACGAACTACAAGCATTTCGGATTTTCGCCGACCTCCGTCCCGAAAATTGTATCCTACTGGTGGATACTTACAACACGCTGAGAAGCGGTGTACCCCATGCCATTCAGGTGGCAAAAGAAATGGAACATAAAGGAAATAAATTGCTGGGTATCCGGCTCGATAGCGGAGATTTAGCATACCTGGCCAGGGAATCCCGTAAAATGCTCGATGAAGCCGGATTAGAATATGTTAAAATCGCAGCGTCCAACCAATTGGACGAATATGTGATTCGAAGTCTGATCAGTCAGGAGGCACCCATCGATATCTATGGTGTGGGAACCAATCTGGTCACAGGAAACCCTGATGCCAATCTGGATGGTGTATATAAATTATGTTATTCCAACGGTCATCCCAGGATCAAATTTTCAGAGAACATCCAAAAAATGAACTTACCTCACCAAAAACAGGTTTTCCGCATTCTGAATGCCGATGGATCATTTTATGGAGCGGACGCAGTAGGCCTGTCTGACGAAACCACCGTGGATAGAATGCACCACCCATTTGATGAAATCAATCAATTGTCTCTCGAAGGTTTTTCCATGATTCCACTTCTCCATCAAGTCATGAAAGGAGGCAATCGAATTACAGATCCGGTGTCCTGGAGAGAATCAAAAAATTTCCATCAGGAACAACTGAAAAAATTACCTCAGGAATATAAAAGATTCGACAACCCACATATTTACAAGATAGGTATCAGCACCCTACTCAAAACAGAACGGGATCGACTTATCGAAGCACATCTCGACATTCAGTGATGAAATCAAATAATTGATGTATCGGTAAATGATTTAAAATTCAAATAACTGACCATGGAACGAAAATTTATATCAATTCTCTCGTATTTATTCGCCTGGATTTGCACTTTTGCCATAGGTTCACCGCTTCGGAGCCAATCACCACACATGGAAAATATGAAAGAAATTCGAGTCCCAAGAATTGAACACCAGGCTAAATCTTCCATACATGATGTCAAAGAAATTCTTACCCAACATGCCGAGCTTCATTCGATCGAGGTAATTAACTGGCCGGAATTCCCATATCGACCCGATGTAGAATTCCGGATTGCCCATGTGGGAGATGCCCTTTGGCTGGTATTTTACGTTACCGAAAATCATATATTGGCGCGGCAAACCCGAACCAACAGTGCTACCCATCTTGACAGTTGCGTAGAATTTTTTATCGACCCACGCAAGGACGGGAATTATTACAATTTTGAATTCAACGCTATTGGAACGATACATCTGGCCCATGGACCCAATGTAAGGGAACGTCGCTTTCTTGACCCTGACCTGATTGAAAGTCAAATAATTACTTATTCAAGTCTGGGAGACCAACCTTTGGATAGGAAAAATGGGGTATTGAGTTGGGATTTGTCCGTCATCATACCTGCATCCATCCTTGTCCACGAAGAAATCGAGGATTGGTCTGGGACAATAATGCATGGTAATTTTTTCAAATGCGGTGACGAAACTGATACCCCTCATTTTTTGAGCTGGAATCCCATCCAAACTGAGCGGCCAAGTTTTCATCAACCTACTTTTTTCGGCCGATTGGTTTTTGAATAAAATTGTTGTAAATCATGAGAGGACAACGGAGAGGGGCCCATATAGTCTCCGGCAAATGATTTGGCTATTGATATACCCTTATATAATCGATTTCATATCTTGCCGGGAATTCGGTAATAGAAGGATCGCCACCATTGGTGCCACCGATGGCCAGATTGAGAAGAATATAGTGCGGTTGGTGAAAAGGGTTTCTTCCATCGCTGTGGTTGATGGTTTCGGATAGATTCACCTCGTTGAGCAGGAAGTCATCCATATAGATAGCCATCCGATTACTGTCCCAATCCAAACGCCAGACATGAAACTCATCCGCCCAATTTTGACCGAAATTCACGATTGGCCATCGGGCATCATCCCACACGGGGGTGTACCTTTTTTCGGATGCCCAGGCAAAATTGGCCAGCAACATACCACGGAAATATTCCATGATATCGCACTCACCACCCGAAGGCCACTCCCCTTCCGTCCCCAATGTCCAGAAAGCCGGCCACAAACCAGGGCGAATATCAATCCGAGCCCGCATTTCAAACCTTCCGTACTTCCAGGCCTGCTTTCCTTCTGTCTTAATGCAGGAAGAAGTATAGTTGGCATGTGTTCGTTGGCGACTCCAATGTTCACTATCGGGCTGATGCCAGGGATTGGGTTTGGTCTCCTGGCGTGCTTCGATGATCAGCATACCCTTTTCACACCATGCATTTTCTTCCTGGTACCACTGATCTTCTTCATTGCGGACAAAACCGTGTTCAAACACCCAATTATTGGTATCGGGCCGCCCCTCATAATCAAATTCATCAGACCACAGCAGCTGAAGATTCTGGCTGTGAACAGACCCGGGAGTCGATATGAACCCGATAAACAGAAAAAAACCAGCAACATGTATTTTCATAACCATCCTGATTCAATTCATTCACAGGACACAGGTATTCAAAAAGGACATCATACGCATCATCAATATAACCCGTTAAATGTAAGCCAATCTGCATGTTGCAACAGGGATGTTCCCATTTTCCGAAGAGACTTCCTGTTCAATACAACTGCCCTAAGGACTAAGCAGGACTTGATCCAAATTTAGTAAATTCCCGTGAATTCCAGGAGGATACGTCGCCACCTGGTTTTTACTTCATTTTATTAGTTAAAGCAAAAGCCACAATTGCATCACCCTCAGGAGCATTGGCCTTACCTCCCCCACATAATATCGCGATATATTGTACTCCATCCACCATATAGGTACTCGGTGTGGCAAACCCTGCATAAGGCAGTATATCTTGCCACAGCAATTCTCCTGTTTCCTTATTCAGCGCCCGTATCCGGTTATCAGTTGTGGATGCGATAAATAATAATCCGTTTTCCATCACCAAAGGTCCGCCATAATTGGGGGTGCCGGCTTCCTTCAGCAGTGTATTGTTCGGTAGGGTATAATCCCCCAGGGGTATTTGCCATTTGTGCAAGCCAGTATTGAGATCAATCGCCGTGAGTGTACCCCAGGGCGGTGAGATCCCCGGCATTCCATCCCGATCCTGGAATCTGGTATAGCCATTGAACTTCCATTCCACCTCAGTACCTCTCTCCTGCGCCTCAGCTTCCACCTTTTCTTCACTATGCTCCTCCAGTAAAAAATCGATAATCAGCTTCTTTTCATACTCTGTGAGCTGAGGAAAGCCTGTCATCCGGCCACGCCCTTGTTCGATTACGGTGGTGATGGAAGGTCGATCCAACCGTTCACCTATTTGTATCAGGGACGGAAAATCGTTCTCCGGAACACCCCGTCTGTCGGGTAAATGACAAGCTGAGCAATGGATCTGATACAAAGACAGACCCGTCATACCTTGCTCCGATGTTGGTCTTTGGACAGGTCGTAAACTAAAAACCACCGCCATTTCATTGGAATTTATGTATAAAGTACCTTCCGAATCGGCTGCTGCACCACCCCATTCCGCACCACCATGACTACCAGGTAATATAAATGTGGGTTCGGTACTTAAAGGGGTAAACATGGGTTTGTCAGAGGATTTCCATAGTGCCAACAAAGAATCCTTGTCCCGCGAATACGGATTGATCTGATCCTCCGACATGTCCGTTCGGCTAAATGGAACCGGAAGTTGCGGGACAGGCTGGGTAGGCCAGGCTTCCTCACCCGGGATGGTGGAAGGAGGAACTCTGACTTCAGATATGGGAAATATAGGTTCCCCTGTCAATCGATGTAGCACAAACACGTGTCCGGATTTCGTTATCTGCGCTACAGCGGGAATCGTTTCCCCATCCTTATGAATAGTCACAAGATTGGGAGGGGCAGGCAAATCCCGATCCCAAATATCGTGATGGACCATTTGAAAATGCCATATCCTTTCTCCTGTATCGATGTCCAAAGCAATCAAAGAGTTAGCGAAAAGATTTTGTCCAAGTCGATCACCTCCGTAAAAATCAGGAGATGCAGAACCCGTAGGCACATACAGGATTTCATGTTCTGCATCCACCGCCATTCCTGCCCAGTTGTTGGCTCCTCCGATTCTTCCTGCTTCATAAGCGCCCTCAGGCCAGGTTTCATAACCGAATTCACCCGGACGAGGTATGGTATGAAATACCCACCGAATTTCCCCTGACTGTACATCAAATGCCTGGATAAAACCAGGTGCTGCACCTTCGTCTTCACTCACCACTGTAGGCAATATAATCAGGTCACGAAAGACAGTTCCGGGAGTCCGGGATGTTACGAATTTTTTTTCAACGTTGTTCCCCAGCCCCGATTTCAGACTGACGGCACCCTGGTTTCCAAAACTCATAATCTTTTCTCCTGTATAAAAATCAAGGGCATACAACGAATCATCATAGGTGGTAAATATCCGGCGTTCATTTTTTCGACTCCAATATGATACCCCCCTATTGACCAGTTTATTTTTCTTATCCGAAGCAGCAAAATGCCAGATTAACTCCCCGTTTCGGGCGTCAAGACATACGACTTCATTGACTGCAGTGACAGCAAAGAAATAACCATCTATAATCAGGGGATTGCATTGCATTTGTCCGACATCACCTGTTCGGAATTCCCATGCAGTCTCCAATTGATCCACATTTTCGGGCGTGATTTGATTGAGAAGGGAATAATGATTCCTGTCGAGCCCCCCCAAATAATGAGGCCAGTCCACATTTTTGGTATTGTTGGTACAGGAAATACCAAAAACAAGGGCTACCATCACCGACACAAAAAAGGAAGAGTTGAATGTATCAGATTTTTGATATATCGAAGGTGCCTTCATAAACTTTCGTATTTGTCTTTATATATACCACCTCATTATAAATTTCCTCCCAGGCAAATTTTTGTAAATTTCGAGGGATAAAGCGAACTCAAAATAGATCTGTGGTATTTGGCGGTTACTGTTAAGTTACCTGAATAAGCACTGTTCAATGTATGTAAATCAATCCACATCATCCGTGATCCAATTTCTGCCGTATCACCTACCCAACATTCACCGTGGATACCTGGAATTCTCCAAAATTTTAATCTCCCTGTACTAAAACACAGTACCATACATTGAAATGGACCTACCACATGTAATTGCCCGGATAACCGCCTGAGGAAAGGATTCTTATCAATCCCCGGACAATCCCATTTTATTTATGTCCCTTTAAAGTCAATCTAACAATACCAAAATACGGAATTATTTGAAAAATTCAAGCCTCAGGCTACTTTTCCATACCCCGGTTTTATTCCAATTTGCGTCTAGTAAAATAAAAAATGGATACCATACGCAAGATCACCTCATCGGTTACTAAATTCTTACTTAAATAGCTCTATTCATTCTTATATATAGAACCCACTTAAAAGAAGATGCGCCTGGAGCATGGGACCGGGATATCACCAACGAGTAGCTATAATAGTGCTCTGTTTCATAAGTTCTTCACCCTTATGACGGCATCTTTTTCGCCGTACCTTGATCACCGAAAGCCTCCCGTAGGGCTGTCCTATGCTCGGTTTCGTTTCTTCGGTACGACAAAAAATAATCGCGTCATTAATATTAATTACTTATGAAACAGACCACTAGGAATGGGCGAGGACATCGACAGCAACGCTCGGCCAATCACTCAACCCAACATCGTGCCATATCTTAGTCCATTACAAATCATTATCTCTAACCTCTTCCAATTTAAGTCTGAGATTATTTTGCATTTGCTGAACTATCTCTTGAAAAGCAGGATGAAGAGCAAGATTATTAAATTGTCCCGGATCATACTCCATATCGTACAGCTCCATGCCGTGTTCGGCTTCTTCACCATATTGGATATAGGCCCATTTGGGACTCCGGATGAGATGAACCATGATATCATTTCTTCGTGAGACTGAAAATGCAAAATCGCGAATATGGAAATCAGGATCATCAAAAACGGGCGATAAATTTTTCCCTTGCAGGTGGGTAGGAGGAGTCAGCCCTGCAAGTGAAGCTACAGTGGGATATAAATCCACCAATTCTGCCATAGAATGGCACACAGCAGGTTCTTTTCCTGGCACCTTGATAATCAGCGGTACGCGAACGGATTCCTCCATCAGGCTTACCTTCATCCAGAACCGATGTTCGCCCAGCAAATACCCATGGTCGGATGTGAATATCACAATAGTCTGATCTTCCAGACCAGCCTCACGAAGCGCATTCAATACTTTGCCTACCTGGTCATCCAAAAACGCGGTGGTGGCGTAGTAAGCTGCCATAGCTTTCTTTTCCTGTTCCTCGCTCATTTCCCCGTTCTGACTATTCACATAATTGATTCCGGGCTCTGGGATATCATCCCAATCATTCATCACCTGAGGTGGCAGAACCATTTGTTCATGGGGGTAAGGTTCAAAATAGGATTTGGGGGCTACGAAAGGCACATGGGGTCGAAAAAATCCGGCTGCAATAAAAAAAGGTTGTTCTTTGTGTTCATGGATCAGTTCACTCACCTTTTTCGCGGTCAATGCATCTGTTTGAATTTCATCTTCCTCGGTTTTCACAATATTCATAAGGTTGTTGCCATTCGTATTTTTCTCTTTTGGAACAGGTTTTGTCCCATAGGGATTTTTTTGAACCAATTCACTTTCTCCGCGTGAATGGATCTCAGGTGCAGGACTGTTGTATCGCTCCGTCCAGGAAACTTCATCATCCTGTCCATCCCGACCGAGTAAAATATCTACAGATCCCATGTGAAATATTTTCCCGACCCGGGCTGTAAAGTATCCGTTATCTTTGAAAAATTGGGCCCATGATTGACGATTGGGTCCAACATTTTCTCTACCGCTGATATAGCCATAGGTTTCGGTAGCACTGGGATAATATCCAAACATCATGGAAGCCCTGGATGGACCACACACTGGAAACTGACAGTATGCCCGGGTAAACCGTGTTCCTTCCTCTGCCAGCCGGTCGATATGTGGCGTGACGGACTGGGTATTCTCATAACACGAAAGTGCTGTGGTAGTCAGATCATCTGAAATGATAAAAAGGACATTCATTTTCCTATCCTGTGCCTTGGTGAAAGTGCAAGTAAATAGGAAAATAATTCCTGCCAGCATCAGGCTGCTCCCCAATCCATTTTTATTGCTATAGTTGAAATTTATTATATGGTTCATTTCGATAGTCCTTTATATTAATTTGGCGTTAACGTACCCAAATCTACATTAATTTCGACACTTCTCTCCAGGTCAATCCTGCAATATTTTAAACTCCTAAAAAGGATATACATCAGATATCCTTTTCCAACTTGCGAAAAAACACGAAAACCATGATTAACACTACTTTAGTTTTTGTCTACAAACTGTGTCAATCAAGGATATATCTACACGTTCACATCGCATGTAAAATTTATTTTTGTGGTTGGGAATTTAAATCTCACAAAAAGACTTATCGCAATGGTGAGTAGGATGGATACAACCGAAAACCCCTCATAGAATGAACAAATATATCGTTGTTGACCAACCAGACACTTGGTCAGGACTTGCCTTCAATGTGGAAATCATATCTGCGGAAGATTACCTCACCTTACAGACCTATTCCACAATTCGCAAAGCCCGGATTTTCAATCTCTGCCAGAATTATACCTACCAGTCCAAGGGTTACTATGTTTCCCTGCTGGCAGAAGCCAGGGGTCATGTGGTATTGCCCACTGTCAAGCACCTGGTGGATTTCAAAAACCTCAATCTGGTCAGGATGGTGTCTGAGGATTTTGATGAACTCATCCAGCGTAGCCTTCGGGACATCAAATCCCGACACTTTACGCTGAGCATATACTTTGGACAAAATGTAGCCAAAAAATACCGGGAACTATGCTCCGTATTTCATCGATTCTTTCAAATACCTCTGATGCGGGTTACCTTTCAATATTCCAACCGATGGATCATCGATACGATTTCAGCGATTTCACTGGCAGAGGTTCCGCAAGAACACCACGAGTTGTTGCAGGAATTTACCATACAATACTTTGCCAGAAAAAGGTATCCGATGGCCCGGCACAACAATCTGGCACATGATCTGGCTATTTTGGTACAGGATAATGATCCCGCCCCCCCAAGTAATGCCAGGGCCATCAAAAAATTTGTGGATACGGCAGAAAAAATGAACTTCCGGGTTGAAATCCTGAAGGAAGAGGATTTGTCCCGGCTATCCGCATTTGATGCCCTTTTTATCCGAATGAGTACCGATGTAAACAATGCTGCGTATGCCTTTGCACGGAAAGCTGAGCAGGAAGGTATTGCACTGGTCGATTATCCATCTTCGATCTTACGTTGTTGCAACAAGGTTTACCTGGCAGAGGCTTTGGTCAATGCAGGTATAGAAACCCCCGGGACCATGATTGCACATCACAACAATTCCGATGAAGTTCTGAAAACCCTGGGTTTGCCGGTCGTTCTCAAGTCCCCGGACTCCACTTTTTCATTTGGCGTAAAAAAGGCAGATGATAAGGAATCATACCACAAGGTTATACAGAAAATGCTGGAACATTCGGCATTGGTTATCGCACAGCAATATACTCCTTCAGATTATGATTGGCGGATCGTTATACTCGATCTTGAACCCATATTGGCATGCAGGTATTACATGGCACGCGGACACTGGCAAATTTATAATTGGGAAGCAAGAAGAAAGTTGGATAAAGACGGCTGGGTGGAATGTATAGCCATCGAAAATGTTCCAGGACCAGTGATCAAAGCTGCAATCAAGGCGGCCAAGATCATGGGCGATGGTTTGTATGGTATTGATATTAAAGCGGTGAATGGCAAAGCATTGGTCATCGAAATCAATGACAACCCCAATATCGATGAAGGGGTGGAAGACGGGTACTACGGTAACCGAATTTACCAGAAAATCATTCAGGCCTTCAAAAAAAGGATTGATCGCATAGCATGAGACAATATCATTGCTTCGAAGTATATGGTATCGAGCTGGAATACATGGTAGTCAGTCGGGATACTCTACAGGCAACTCCAGTCGTGGATCGCATTTTTATGCATCTAAATAACAGGCCAGAGGGGGAATTTGTCAATGGTAAAATTTCATGGAGCAATGAATTGGTGGCCCATGTAATCGAACTCAAAACTACGAAACCCGTGGCATTGCCTTCTGAAGTACTTCCTGAGTTTCGAAAAAATGTGGAAAAAATTAATAGTATCCTAAGCGAAAACCACTGTTGTCTGCTACCTACAGCATGTCATCCATTCATGGATCCTTTGACAGAAACCCGTATATGGCCTCACGATGCACATGAAATTTATGAACTTTACAATCGAATCTTTGATTGCCGTGGTCATGGATGGAGTAATGTGCAAAGTACACATCTTAATCTTCCTTTTCAAGACGATGATGAATTTGACCGGTTGCACACCGCAATTCGATTGATATTACCCATAATTCCTGCATTATGTGCCAGTTCACCCATCCTGGAAGGCAAGCAGTCAGGATGGATGGACAGTAGGATGTTCCATTATCAATACAATCAACAGACCATACCGGTGATAGGCGGTAAAGTAATCCCTGAATACATTCGAAATCAGGAGGAATACCGTTCACGGATTTTCACACCTATCAATACGGCCTTAAAGCCATATGACACCGATCATATACTGGAGGACCATTTTGTGAATTCGAGGGGCGCAATTGCCCGCTTTGATCGTGGATCCATCGAAATCAGGGTAATGGACATTCAGGAATGCCCCGAAGCCGATGTGGCTATCCTTGAATTGGTAATTGAAGTTTTGAAATCGCTGGTTTTCGAAGAATGGAGCGATTATCCCTGCCAGGCTTCCTGGCAAGAAGACGACTTGTATGCTATATTTCAAAAAGCAATTCATCGGGCGGAAATGGGACAAATCGACCTTACAAATTTCGGGAAGGTCTTTGGGATCGGGGATGACTCTAATGTTTCATTAAAAGACCTATGGACCAGATTATATGATAAAGTAAAATTCCGCCTTGGCGAACGCAGTCAAATTGCGATCGAACTTATTCTTGAACAAGGTTCTCTGGCCACCCGGATTATAAAAAACCTGAATGGTTCGTGTACATATGACCAAATTCATGCCACTTATCAAAAGCTTGCTGATTGTCTGGAATCAGGCAAGATGTTTGTCCCGGGTAACTGACACATAAAAACCAAGGTAACCAGGGTGCTCAGATAAAGTAGGACTCTGAATCATCCCTGGCACGAACTGTAGATCCCGACATGACCAGTCATTTCACTATTTCGAGCATCAAACGCATGGGACGATGCCATAACGAATTAGCAGCGTGATCCAGCCTTTTCCACAAGCCGAATGGCCATTTTTCAATCATAGAATAGAGGTGTGCCCGGTTTAAATATTTATGTGAGAACATCCTGATGTTGAACGATTTGACGGATTCGGGGATCAGCGTCTGAATATTTTTTTCATGAAAAGAATGCAAATGGGCATGTGAAGGTGTGGGCCGATTGCAATGTACACACAGATGATACTGGATTTTTTCATTGTAGGGTGTGGTAATAATCAATTTCCCGCCGGGCTGAAGAACGGCCATTAACTTCATTATAAATAGTTTCGGATCGGGCACATGTTCCATAATTTCAGAAGCAACAACACATGGCATTGAACTTTCCCGGATGGGTAAATGGTATACGTCTGCAATCAGTGCCTCGTGTCTGTGATGAGGGAAACGTTCCAAAGCACGTACAGGATTATGTTCAGATATATCCATAGAAATTACAGTTCGATTGTCATTGACGAGCGCACATGCAAGCCAGGCATTCCCACACCCCACATCCAGTACCGATGTGGCTTCCGTTGGTATGGCTTCGATAATCATTTGATCCAGCCTTAGCCGCTCCGCACGATCAACCGGATTTGAAATGGGTTCGAAATAATCAAATTCAACCGCATCTTTTTGATAGTGATCTACATAATTGAATTGACTATGCTCTCTGCGATGGAGATCTGATGATCTTGTTTTCTCTTTTTCATGAACCGGCAACACAAACGGTATTTGACCCTTAAAACCAGCCTGGTACTTTCCTTGAAAATCGGTTTTTATCTCACCTCTTTGCCAATCCACTGCGAGTGGTGCCATGGTGTCGGGATGAACAAGTAGCGTATCTAATAGCATGAATGCAGTTACTCCAATTTTATTCTACAAATTCAGTGATTGATTAATCCATGCAATATCACCTATCGCAAGTGTAATTTATAGAAAAAATCGGAACGCGCTATACGGTTGAGGTTTTTCATTGTCCATTATCCGCAGAGGAACAGAGGATCCCCAGGCAGACCCTGTGGCTTTCTCTAATCCAGTATCCTGCGTAAATTAGTGTTCGGTTTCACTCTATGGTCTCGAGTGGGGGAACGTTATATTCAGCCCCGTCATATCCCAGATTTTGATTAATGGTTCCCAGCGTATTAGCGGTAATAATAGATTCCGGAATAGGCCACAGAACATGGAATGGTGCCATATTGGCTGTATTTCCCAAAAGTTCAATTTTCTGTTCGTAAGTTTTATTGTACCGCATAACCCGGTCATAATAAAAGTTTTTCTCATGGAAACTGGCTAATTGATAACCATCCCTTCCCTCTGTGGCCAGAATATAGGAAATACGGACCAACTCGTTGTGGCGGGGTTCTTCGGCGAACAATTCACGGGCACGTTCATCCAGTATAAAATCAATATCCACTTCCTCAGGATTCACCGGAAGTGCCATAGATCTTTGACGCACCGTATTCAGATCCCCGGCGGCTGCATTTAGGTCCCCTTTCCAGAAATAGGCTTCTGCACGCAGTAAGTAGGTACCAGCCAGACGAAATAAATACCAATCCCCATTGCCTCCCACTGGGGTTGCATTGGCATCGTCCATAGGTACATACATGATATAATGAGGGATAGCATACAAATGCTTGAAGGTATCCACTTGCTGTGCAAAATAATCGCTATTGACTACCTTGCCATAATCTACAGATTCGGGATTGTTGTACCGGAGTTCATGGATATCCACCCAATTGATATCTGCCCGGCGGAGGTCTGTTGTATTTTTCCAGGTCTGTTCCTTATAATTCCAAATGTGGTATTGATAACTGGGGGTCAACCTCACATTGGCATTTCCCCGGCCAAGGGAATCGTATTGAGGGCCTTCTGCCACCATCCCTGGTTTTCCCTCGCTGTCCCTGACCTGAGATTGAAACCACTGAGGATTGTAAAGTCGCATGGTATAAAGCCCTACGGAGCGTGCCTTGGGTGGTGCCTCATACCTATCGACAAAAGAAAGTATGGTTTCGGTATTGGTAGGCAGATTGATATTGGGCGGCCGGTGCAAGTCCCAGACCACATTGCGGTTGGGGTCAGCAGCATCCTGCCCAAAACGATCCTGCATCAATTCAAACGGCCCATCAATAACCTGGGAGGCAGACTGGATAGCTTTATCATATTCCCGGTTGGCCAAATATACTTTGGTTAGTAAGTGTAATCCGGCATATCGGGAAACGCCTCCAGGTCCTACCTGATCCGGAAGGTGTGCAATAGCATATTCGAGATCCTCCTGCAACTTATTGAGAATTGCTATCCGACTATGGGTTTGAAAATCCAATTTAACCTCTTCAATCTCCTGGCTTAGAAAAGGAACATCGCCATAATTATGCACAAGACGGTAATACCAATAAGAACGGTGAAACAAAGCCTCGGAAAGGATATGGTCCCTATGATCCTGGGAAGCCCATTCAATATTATCGATTCTGGAGACAATAATATTGGCGCTCTTGATTATCTTATAAACATCGGTAAACATACTCAGAAAGGGATAATACTGAGATGAACTTGGTGTGAGGTTGAAAAAATCCAACTGCGACCATGGAGATCCCAGGTCAGAAGCCGCAAATTCAGCAGCAAACCAATGGATGTTGCCCGTATGCTCTCTCTGGAGACTCTTCCGCAGAATAACTAAAATAGACTCAAGCCCTTCAGGTTCGATGTACACATTTTCCGGGGTAAAAAACGATTTGGGTTTGGGCTTCAACCAATCTTCGCTACAGCTATAGAGCAGGAAAAAACTTAAGAAGGTTGTGATGAATAAATATTTATAATACGTTTTCATGATCATTACTTTTAAGGAAATGGGTTATTTGAGAGTTACATCCACACCAATTGATATCGTTCGGGGCATAGGATTGGTTAGGGATTCCGGATCCCATCCTGGCCATTTATCAAAGGATATAAGATTACGTACAGATCCATAGAACCGGATACTTTGAGACAATAGTCGGTCAACCCATGCATCCGGCAAGCTATAGGATAAGGTCGCATCCTGCACCCGGACAAATCCGGCCGGTTTATAAAATGAAATGCCTCCGCCATATACCGCGGTATTGTTGGTCAGGCTAGGAAAGTCATTAATGGGATTGGACGGGGTCCAGTAAGGAGTTTTATAAGTATTGCGTCGGTCGTAAGTATCTACTCCACCTCTGCGAAGTCCCTGATCGAATGCTTGCATATGACCGAGATCAGCCCTGACAAATACCGATGCATGTAAATTCCTCAATAGCGTAAATTCATTGCGCAAACCCAATCTAATCCTGGGACGCGAATAACCGATGAATTGCTTATCAGCAAGGGCATCGTACTGCCCATCATTGTTTACATCCACAGATTTGATATCGCCTGGTTTCAGGCGATACTTAGCAGCTTCATCTGCCTCATGTTCCTGCCAAATGCCCACCACATTGTAATCCCAGATTTGATCAATCGCATGTCCAGGGAACCATTTATTGGTGAAGTCCGGGACTTCCCCCACAAAGGTTTCCCCCTCCAGAGTATACGTTCCCTCATCTCCGAACAATTCGATAATTTTATTCCGGTTCAGGCTGAATACAAAATTTGATTTCCATTGAAAATTATTTCTATCAAAATTGACCGTACTTATAGTCAGATCGGTGCCGACATTTTGAAGTTCACCCAGATTGGCAGTGATGCTGGAAAAACCAGATATTTCAGGAACAAGTCGGTTTAACAGCAAGTCAGTGGTATTCATCTTATACGCATCCAGGCTGGCATCGACCCGACCATTCCACAATCCCATATCGATACCGATATTAAATGATGCCGTTTTTTCCCATCTCAAATCGTTGTTGGCTAAAGTATTGTTGGTTACGCCAACCTGTACACTTGAACCATCATAGTACAATTCAGAAACCAGTCGGGCCAGTGCAGAATATGCACCTATCTCCCGGTTTCCATTGACACCCCAGGACAACCTCAATTTCAGTGAATTGATCAGGCTGGACTGAAAAAAGGATTCATCGGACATTTTCCAGGCAAAAGCTGCCGCCGGGAAAGTAGCACGGGGATATTTATTCCCAAATGCGGAGTATCCATCCCTTCGTATGGATATGGTAAACAAATATCGATTGTTAAATGTATAATTCAATCGTGCCATGGCAGCGTCTCCGGTTGTTTCACTATCGCTGGAACTCAATGCAGGATTGGTTCCAAACTCCAATCCTCCAAAACCGAGGTTTTGATTGGGTACAAAGGTCTGATTTTGTAGCGATGAACTCCAATGCTGATTTTTTTCCGAACTATAGAGCAGGGTGAGATCAATCATGTGAATTCCGATGAGCTTCTGCCAACTAATAATATGGTCCAGGATCCAGCTGTAATCAGAATTCTCTAGTCGGGTAGCATAACCTCCACTTCGGGAACTTCCCCCCGTTAGTGTTTTATCAGACCAGAAATTGTAGTCTTTCAAAAACTGGAATCTGGGTTGATATGAAATCTTGTAGTTGATGCCCAGAGGCAAACCAATGTTTGCAAAGACATTGGTAAATAATGAATTGATCTTACGCAATCGATCCTGACCGTAATAATCGATCAAAGGGTTGGCTACCGCAAATCCATTTGGATACCATTTGACATCCCCATTTTCCTCGAAAATACTACCATAAGGGCTCATATTGTACATATTGCCCACGCTGGCTAGAACGAATGATTCGTCCCGATTAGCAAAATGTGTATTCAATCCAACATTGAGCCATGGAGAAACAGTATAATCGAGATTGAGTCTTGATCGGATTGAACCGTATTTATCACCCCTTATAACACCTTCATTGTTTTGATATCCCAGCGACCAATAATATTTTATATTGTCCGTTCCACCAGACAGGCTCAGATCATAATCCTGACGAAATCCAGTTTGGATGACTTCATCAAACCAATTAACCACATTACCAGCTTTGTAGTTATCGTTTTCTATTTGGAAGAAATTGAGCCGATTGAGATATTCATCCAGATTATCAGAAGTCGGATTGTCACTGGCGTTTCTCCATTGATCGATAGTCACCCCATCGGGTAAATTTCTTGGATCGTCAAAATAATAGGATGGAAAACCGGGATTGATGACTCGGAGAACATCCCTGCGAAAGTTCAGGTATTCCTCTCCCTGGAATGGCTCAAAGGTATTGGTGGGCGATATCGTACCTATCCGGGCATTGAATCGGACCGTGGGTTTACCAGCCAAACCTTGTTTTGTCGTTATTATGACTACCCCGGATGCAGCCCTGGCTCCATATACAGCAGCAGAGCTTGCATCTTTTAAAATATCAATCGACTGTATGTCAGCGGGATTGATATCAGCCAGGCTTCCGTTGTAAATCACCCCATCCAGAACGATCATGGGGGTGCTGGAGGCGGTTAATGAATTGGGCCCCCGGATTTCCAGTGAGCTTCCACCGGATGCCCGGGTTCCTTGTGTGGAATAAAATCCGGCGACAGTACCTGCCAGCATCTCACTCACCTGAGTCAATGGCTGATCTCGAAATGTTTCCCCGCTAATTGTGGCTACTGAACCGGTCAGATCGCTCTTTTTTACAGTCCCATACCCTACAACCACCAGTTCATCGAGCAATTGGGCATCGGATGACATCCGAATTTCAAGAGCGGTTTGTCCTTCTACTGCGACCTCGAGAGTTTGGTACCCGATGTAGGAAAAGATTAGGATGGCATCATCATCCACGTCTTCAAGAACAAATTTACCCGCAAAATCGGTTGATGTACCTTTGTTGGTCCCTTTAACCAGGACATTCACACCAATCAGAGGCTCACCCTGCAGATCAGAAACCTGCCCTTCCACCACAAGAGGTCATACCTCATACTCCCAGGTATGGACTGCATACGACGGTAACGTACACCAGGTCAAACTAAAAACTAAAATCAGGTAATAGTTAGTGATTCTGAACATAGAAAATGCATTTGATTGTAAAATATTTACTATGTCTTCGGAAAACGGAAATAAAAGACCTTATATGCCTCCGAATTCGTAGAAGAGCAGCAATTGGTTGAGACAAAAGCCCATTCCATGCTCACAAATTAATACTTAGCAGCGATATTTCAAAATCATTAACACTATTCAGAATAAATGAAATAAGAATAGTTCAACGCGAGACAAAGTCAAGATTCCCCACCACAAATCAGGATTTTATGTACAATGTATCGGAGTATACAGCGCAATTACGACCATTTTTATAATAAACCAGGTAAGTAACTGATCGGGTTTACTACATTTTTAAATATTCTATTTTTAACGCACTTTGGGTATTCGCCCAACCTCCCCCGAACAAGAAGATAAATATTTTAAGATTCGCACGACCTTGCCTTGGATTCTTCTGATGTATTTACCCCCATATTTCAATAATTAAAGTCATTTTTTGTAAATAATGTATGACCGAAATACTTTTATTCGTGATATCTCAAAGTTCATATAAAAAAGGTCCTTACAAATTAATTTTATCGCTCCTATTGCCAATATTAAAGACCCCTTTCTATAACTTAGTTGAGTAATTTACATAAAATATGGCGAATATAAGGACACCGATGTCTTTTTAAATATGGTATGAAAAAAATACATAGATAATTTGAAGCAATCAATATGTATTTATTATCAAATATTCTTAACTTCGTAGGCGTAAAAATTAACTATATCTAACTATATAGGTATTTTTAGTACTTTTTGATAACTAATCCTCCAGAACATGGGTACCCAAATGCCTCAAATAACCTTAAAACCCAGGTCGTCGGATCGTGACGTATGAAACATTTCTGCAAATTATAATTAACATACTAAAACCATGAACTATGAAAATTATTTACTTGATTCTCACTCGCTGGATTATTCCAGGGGTTTTATCCCTATTTCTGTTTGTCAGTTGTACGGTTGATCCTCCTATTCCCAACAATCAGGAGATCAATTATTCCCATCTGCATCTTACCGGAGAGATCCCGGTTGGGTGGTATAAGCTTTTCCTCGATATGGAACGTTTCACACCTGGCGTAAGGGTCACCAATTCAGCCTGGATTCTGGCAAGAATTTCACTCAGTGCCTATGAAGCTGTAGTACCTGGTTATTCAACGCAATACCAATCCATTGCACGACAACTGCATGGAATGACAATTCCGCAGCATCATCGGGAAAACGAATACCATTGGGAAATTGTGGCCAATTCGGCGTTTGAAACATCATTTCGATTGTATTTCAAAACAGCCCCCACCCAATTGCAGGCAAAAATTGACCAGCTTGCACAACAAAATTACAACAAGCTCAATTCCAAAGCTGATGCAACAATCAGATATCGTTCAAAAGCTTATGGAAAATTGGTTGCTGAAGCTGTTTATGAGTGGTCAAAACAGGACAAGGAAGGGCATGAAGCTTATTACAGAAATTATGACCCCAATTATATCCCTCCAGGGGGTAAAGGGAAATGGACCCCAACCTTCCCTGACTACTTAGCAGCCATGCACCCGCATTGGGGTAATGCACGGACTTTTATTGCAAATAAAGATGACAAAGCCAAAGAACCGCTTCCCTACAGTGAAGACCCACGTTCAGAACTTTATAAACAAGCGCTGGAAACTCGGAATATTGTAAATGAAATCAGAAAGGGAAATTTATTTGAAGACCACTGGATTGCGGATTTCTGGAGTGATGATTGTCCTACTTTGACCTTCTCACCTTCCGGAAGGTGGGTTTCAATAACCAATCAATTGTTTCAACACAATCCCCAACCTTTAGATGTTGTTCTTGCACTGTATACCAAACTGGGTATAGCCCTGAATGATGCAGGCATTAGATGTTGGGGCGAAAAATATAGATTCAATTACCTTCGACCGGTAGATTATATTCGAAATGTGATACAAAGTGATTGGAATTCGATTATGTGTCCGGACGGAACAGGTAGGTATTTCACACCTGAGTTTCCCACCTACCCTTCTGGCCATGCTACCTTCGGGGCTGCAGCAGCAGAAGTATTGTCACAAAGTATGGGGTATTATTATGAAATGACAGACAATTCTCACAAAGGACGAACCGAATTTAAAGGAATGCCCCGTCGCTTCAACAGCTTCTACGAAATGGCAGAGGAGAATGCCTATTCCAGGATTCCCATTGGGGTGCACTTCCGTATGGACTCTGATGCAGGACTTGATCTGGGATTCCGCATTGGTCGTAAAGTTTGCACCGATATCAAATGGATGAAAAACTACAACTAAAGGATTTGACCATTTAAATCGGCCTTTTCAGGCTCTTATACTACATAGAAGAACTACAACAACAAAAAGGCTGTCCGCTTCTGGACAGCCTTTTTATTGTGAGCCTCAGGATTATAAATCCTCCTTGAATATTTTTAATCTGCCATCGTTAACCAATATCCCCAATTTACCCAGTGTTTTACGAAGAAACACACCTCCTTCCAACCCCCTGGAATATCGCTCAAATTTCAATGTTTCAGATTTATCCTCAAATCTTCGCACATAAATAAGTACTAAGGGTCGGCGATTTCGGGTCGAAGTAGTTCCAAATATCTTTCTCCCAAGTCGGAGGTTACGCCCTTATATAACATTCCATCTTTTATACTGAATAATACGTAGAAGTAATACATACCTCCAATTTAACTAAAATAAAAAAGACTGTCACACATGGGGAAAGTCTTTGCAGCGTGAGCCCATACGGGCGACCTCAGGATTTTCTGGAAACAAAAAAGACTGTCCTAGTTGGGACAGTCTTTGTAGCGTGAGGCGGGCTTGAACCGCCGACCTCAGGATTATGAATCCTGCGCTCTAACCAGCTGAGCTACCACGCCGGGATACCTCTTAAAAATATTCATCTTACACTTCCGCATTCTCGGAAGCAATACTCTGATCAACCAGGATACGTCCGCAATGCTCACACACAATGACTTTATTCATTAGAGAGATTTCAAGTTGGGTCTGTGGCGGAATCTTGTTAAAACACCCCCCGCATGAATTTCTTTCTACCGTTACCACCGCCAAACCATTGCGATACGATGAGCGGACTTTATCGTAAGCTTTGATCAATCTGGTCTCGATTTTTTCACGCTGCTGTTCGCTGACTCCCAAAAGTCTTTTCTCATCCTTTTCGGTCTTTGAGATGATCTTATCCAACTCACTTTTTTTCAACTCCAGCGTCTCCTGCTTTTCCTTTAACTTTTTCTCAGCACTCTCCAGTACTTCTTTCTTGGAATCTATTTTGGCCTTATCATCCCGAATCCTTTTCTCAGAAAGTTCAATTTCCAATGCCTGCAATTCGAGCTCCTTACTAAGCGCTTCGTACTCACGATTGTTTTTGACGTCTTCCAACTGCTTATTATATCGCTCAATCAAAGCCTGTGCTTCCTTGATATTCGCCGCTTGACGACTATTATCCTCCTCCATATCTTTGATTGTGTCCTTCAGACGCTTTACTCTCTTGGTGAGACCTTCTATCTCATCTTCAAGATCATTGACTTCGATCGGTAACTCCCCTTTCAAAATTTCAATTTTATCCAATTCGGAATCGATCGACTGGAGTCTGTACAACTCTGTCAATTTTTCCTCAACCGTCATTTCCTTCTTCTTGGACATAATATTCGCTGTTTTTTGATTGCGTAACAAACAGACCTTTTAAATGAAATATCGAACCGGGTTCGTATTTACTTTTGTCATTTGAGCCGCAAAATTAGTAAAATTATTTGAAATAAGTTCATGCAAAAGCTGGATTGTGAATTTTTCGCTTTCATAATGTCCAATATCCATAATCACGATCCGATTTTCCGCATCGAAAAATTGATGATATTTAAAATCAGAAGTGATCAGTACATCTGCACCAGCTTCAATGGCCTTTGGCAATAAAAAACTCCCGGATCCACCGCAAACGGCAATTCGCTGGACCTTCTTAATGTCACCCACAGGTGTATAACGAATGACTTCCAGTCCAAATTGGTTTTTGATATGATGAAGGAAAGATGATATATTCATGGGCCGTTCCAGTTCACCTACAACACCAAAACCGACCACACCATCATCATCTCTTGGGTCCAAAATGGAATAATTGTCCAATCCGACAACCCGGGCAATCCGTTCATTGACACCGTTCTTCAATACACTGTCCAGATTAGTATGGATAGCATAAATGGCGATATTATTTTGGATAGCCTGGACCAGCGTACGCACCACATAAGAATCACCGGTCAATTTTTTCAATCCTCTGAAAACTATGGGGTGATGACTTACGATTAAATTACATTGGCAATCTATAGCTTCCTCGACAACCTCCGGAGTACAATCCAACGAACAAAGAACACCCTCGACCTCCCAGTCCGGGGATCCGGTAATCAAACCGGCATTATCATATTCCTCCTGCAACGAAAGGGGAGCTATGCCTTCCAGAAAATTCGTCACCATTCCAATACTAGCCATAGATATTCCTTATTTTCTCAATGATTGAGGTAGTGCTTTTACCTGGTACCAGAGGAATCGTCAACACCTTTCCGCCGGAATTTATAACTTCCCTATATCCCACAATTTGCTCCACCTCGTAGTCTCCCCCTTTCACAAGAAAGTCAGGTCGAACCATTTTTATTAATTCAAGGGGTGTATCTTCTTCAAAAACCACCACATGGTCTACAAAGTAAAAAGCACTCAAATGGATGATCCGGTCTTCCAGCATCATAATGGGCCGACCTTCACCTTTGAGTCTCCGAACTGAATCATCACTATTCACGCCGACGATCAATTCCCCCCCAAGGTTTTTACAAGCGTTCAAATAATGGATGTGGCCGCTGTGTATGATATCAAAACAGCCATTGGTCCATATGAGCTTGGCTGAACGATTCTTTGCCAATTGGGGCAAATCCCTCTTATCAATGAGTTTGCTGTGAAGTATATCCCCTGACATGTGTTCTGTTTGGATGATAATGTTTATTGACCATGGGAAGTATAATAATTGATACAATTCCCATCAATAAATTTACACATATATTTATTGCCAGAAAAATGATCATGGCCACGGAAAACGCATCGGGGCCTGATATTCCATAAATACTCAATCCTGCAATGACCATGGCATGGAATGTTCCAATACCTCCGGGAGCTGGTAACACCATCCCCAAACCCCCAAAAATAAAGACCAGCAACCCAGCGATAGGTCCCAGATGAGAAGTAGCTTCAAAACTCAACAAGGGGAAAAATGTCATTAAAAAATACATCAACCAAATATTGATGCTGTGAAACACCAACAATCGGTAATTCTTCACCTCTCGAATACTCATAATGCCGAGTATAAATGATTTTATTTTGGTACGAATGCTCACTATTAATCTATGATCCTTGCACCTTATCACAAGAAAAACTACCAACACTGATATCAGCAACAAAACCAATATCAATCCAAATATTCCAAAATAAGATACTTCAGGAAATTGTGCATTCGTCTGCAGATAATCCACAATCTGTCCGGAGGCCAGAATCATCCCCAACCCAAATATCAATAACAGACACAGGAGATCCAGCAATCGATCTGTAACGACCGTTCCCATCACCCGGGCAGGATCAATTCGTTCATATCGGGCCAGCAAACCGGCACGGACAAATTCCCCAAAACGTGGTATGGCTAGGTTGGCACAATATCCCACCATCGTGGCTAAAAATGTATTCAACAAACGTATTTCCCCACCTTCTGCTTCCACTAATAATCGCCATCGAATCGCCCTTGAAATATTACTGATAAAATAAAAAACCAATGTCAAGATCAGATAGGGCAGATATGCATTGCGAAGATCGCTTCTTACCTTATCCACCAGGCTACAGTTCCCCTCCAGATTACCCTGACTTATGCAAAAATTCAGGTATTGCGCAGCCTGTTCCTGGTATATGTAATAAAAAAGCCCCACCCCGATTGAGACGAAAAGAAGGAGTCGGAATACGGTATTGAAATTTTTCTTCAACTTAAATCAGGATAACTGGTTGTTTTCATCCGGATAAATAGTAATCGGCTGATAAGCAGCTGCTTCTTCCGGGGTCATCAACGCGTAAGAAATTATGATGACTACATCACCTACTTCGGCTTTTCGGGCTGCCGCTCCATTCAAACACAAAACTCCCGAACCTCGCTCTCCAGGTATCACATAGGTCTCCAGTCTTTCCCCATTGTTGTTATTCACGATTTGCACGCGTTCACCCTCTTGAATGTTACAAGCTTCGAGCAATGCCTCATCAATCGTGACGCTTCCCACATAATTGAGATTGGCTTCGGTAACCCGTGCCCGATGTATCTTTGATTTGAATCGATGAATCAGCATAAGTACGCAAATTTAGAAATAATTCAACGGCAAATAAAATCTTTTGCTTGTGTTGTCGTAACACATCCCACCATTATAAAGTTTTTGGACCTCTGAATTTTCAGAATAAGCAGATACCAGATTGAGCTCAAAAATTTACTTCAGTAAATGCCCAAACCCCAGTGTGTTTCTCCAGCCACTATGCAGCATCAAAAGTTGAACGCAGACGGTTCAATGGCTATTTGATCTGTTATATTGTAAGACTTCCCTACAAGGATCATGAGATTTACCAACACCTTTGGAAAGACCACTTACATTTCCATATTATCAATCAGACGCACATCACCACACCACACGGCTGTCACAACTGAAACACCCGCACCATCCTCTGGTTTTTCATTAAGAACCACAAAGGAATCATTGCGAATAAATTCAAAATATTCTGGTCTAAATGGGGGCTGTGACAAGCGATCTAAAGCATGCTTTCTCAATTGATCGTAGGATCGATGAGTATATTCCCGTGCTGTTTCAGAAAGAACCTGAAAGATTATGCCAGCCTGGATGCGTTCTTCATCGGACAATCGCTCATTTCTACTACTCATCGCCAGACCATGCGGCTCACGAATGATGGGCAATCCAATTAATTGACAATGGAATCCTGCATAGGCAATCAGTTTTTGAACCACAGCGATCTGCTGGAGGTCTTTTTTCCCCATAAACAGGTTATCGGGTTGGACGATCCGCAATAGCAGATCCATTACCTGAACCACCCCTTCAAAATGTCCCGGCCGGTACGCCGCCTCCAGAATACTTCCCAGGTGGCCTAGGTCAATTTCCGGAACAACATATTTTCCTTGTGGGTAAATTTCAGCATCTGAAGGTAAAAATGCCACATCAACATTCATGGACTCCAATTTTTCCAGGTCTTGTATGACGGGTCTGGGATATTTTTCCAAATCAGTAGCGTCGTTGAATTGGGTCGGATTCACATAAATACTAACTACCGTATGATTTTGTTGCTGTATGGCGTATTTGATCAGGGAAGCATGTCCTTCATGTAAAGCGCCCATCGTCGGAACGAATCCTACGGTTGCATCGTTTTGTCTTACATGCGTCAAATGATGCCGTAATTCGTCAGTAGATTTGAAAATTAACATGCCTTGCGTTGATTATAACCCTAATTAATATAATATTGAGAGTGACCACTTTTCACAACAAAGAAAAGTTTTTTTCGTCATAATATCCAATAATTTAGTTCCGCTACTTAGCGTACCAGAAAGGATTCTATAAACACATATTGATCTGCCTTACATTATGAAAGGATTTTATGTTGCAGCAACAAACCAGCATGTAGGAAAAACGACATCCACCCTTGGATTGGCGGCAATTTACCGGGCTATGGGCTTCAATGTAGGATATTGCAAACCTGTCGGGCAGCATTTTATTGACCTTGAATCGCTCCGAGTTGATAAAGACACTCTGCTGTTTGCGGATTTACTGGGATTCAAGCTCAAGCCAGATTACCATTCCCCTGTCATTCTGGGCTCGGGGGCCACCACATCTTATCTGGACCAACCTGACAAATTCACCTACCGTGAGGATATACTTGCAGCATCAGATTATTTACAGCAGATGCACGAGCTTGTGATCTATGAGGGTACGGGGCATCCCGGCGTAGGAAGTATTGTAAACCTATCCAATGCAGATGTAGCCAGTATGCTCGACCTCGGTGTGGTAATGATTGTGGAAGGAGGGATAGGTAGCACCATCGATCGTCTGAACAATTGTATCGCCCTGTTCCGAGAGAAAAAGGTACCCATCATTGGCGTCATTGTAAACAAAGTGTGGCCCGAGAAAATGGACAAAGTGAAATATTATGTGACCAAAAAGCTTCGGGAATGGGATTTGACACCATTGGGCTTTTTGCCATATGACAAATCATTGGCATTTAAATCGATCAAAGGAATTATTGATCAGATTAAAGGTACGGTCACCTTCAATGAAGAATTTAAATACAATACTGTAGAGGAAATTATTTCCGGATCCGTGCTTGAGCGAAATCAACTCCAATCATCCCAGAAAAATCTTCTGCTGGTGGTTGCTGCGGACCGGGTGGACAGCGCCATCAATAAGGTCAAAATCTGGAGCTATGAAAAACATGGCGACTATTCACCATTGTCCGGGATCGTAGCCACAGGGGAAGGCCATATCAATGCCGAAACGGAGGCTTACATACTCAAAAATAACATACCTTTTATCCGAACACATCTTGATACACTGGGAACAGTACGACAAATTTCAAAGATGGAAGTGAAGATTAATTTGAAAACCCCCTGGAAGATTCAGAGGGCGATAGAACTCATTAAAGAGAACATTGATTTGGACTACTTACAGCAATCCGTAAAAAAAATGTAAATTTTTTTGAAAAATATTTGTGTGTAAGAAAAATTGCTTTATATTTAAGGTATGAATTTGAGCAGCCCTTATGCAATGTTCATCTTCACATAATTGATCTTTTCACAATCAGAGAGTTAGTAAAATCCTATTAATCAACATTCGAAGGGCTGCCATTTTCATCTGACACATCTTTAGAACGACTCCCCAATCTGATCCGCTGCCTTTGAAATAAAAATTTTTCAAATTTTTTCTCGAAATATTTCTACCCCATCTGCGATGAAAATCAACTCTTCCTCCGGCTGAGTAATTGCGTCTATTTCCGCCTGGCTTTTACCGGCATCCTCGGCATAATGACGCAAGGCGCTCACGCTGGTAATCTGTCGATAAGCTTTCCCATGCATCACCACGGTTTCCCCGGAAACATCCTTCGGAACAAAAAAACCGTAATCCTTAAATTTTACCATAAACGATGGGGAGGAATCAGCTGATGGAGATACAGTCATCCAACATCCCTTTTTCTGGCAGACACTGTTGATCTCACCCATCGTGGTAACATGTACGGTGTCCACGGAACTCAACTGTCGCTCAAGATCTGATAGTGACACTACTTTCTTATCTTTCACTTCATCACCGAATTTTTCAACAACAGCGCTGGTCTTCTTAAGTTGTTGGTATGAACGAGGCTGACAAGCCCCCATCAAAAGCACCATAAATATCCCTAATGTTAATCTCATTTGTTCCGGATTTTTTAACAGCAAGATGGATAATAACCCAGCTTCCCGTTTGGTTCTAGTAACATCATTTCATCCGCAAATATACCGATTGCCCTTGAATAAAACCCATACCCACAAATCAAAACTAAATGATGGTCAAATGGATTGGTATATTGGCAGTAATCATGCCGATGTACACTTACGGGCAATGCCTAAGTGGAAATTGCTACAATGGAAAGGGAAAATTCAAGTATGCAAATCAGGCCGTATACGAAGGCAACTTCAGCAACGGCCACCCGCATGGTAAGGGTATTTTGATATATTCCAACGGCAACAAATACCACGGATACTGGGAAGCAGGTAAAAAGTCGGGTATGGGTACCCTGCACTTTACCAATGGCGCAAGTTATCACGGGAATTTCCTGAATAACTACATGGACGGTCAGGGAAGGTATACCTTTAAGGACGGTAGTGTTTTTGAAGGCACCTTTTCAGAAGACCGGCCCAATGGACAAGGAACTTTAACCCAGTCGGATGGATCCCGGATTTCCGGAATCTGGAAAGATGGTAAATTACAAGAGACAACACTGGCATCAGAGCACATAAAAGAATCTCCATCACATCACCAACAAACTTCACCGGTGAATTCACCACAATCTCATACCAGGCCAGGCCAGATTATGCCAGCTCAAGTGGGAAATGTGGACATTTACGCCGTCATTGTGGGGGTCAGCAGATACGATAGTTTTGAAACACTTAAATATACAGATGACGACGCGTACCGGCTCTATGCATTCCTTCGGAGTCCGGAGGGTGGAGCAGTGCCTGATGATCATATTCACATCCTTATCGATGAAAGCGCTACCAAAGAAAACATACTCAGTGCTATGGAGACGGTGGCCGACAAGGCCGATGAAAATGACGTAATAATTTGCTACATGGCCGGACACGGACTCGAAGGCTATTTTTTACCAATGGATTCAGATGGATATCGAAAAAGGGTCTCTTATCTAAGCCTGAAAAATTATTTGGCAGAAAGCAAAGCCAAACAAAAACTGTTTATGATTGATGCATGCTATAGCGGAAGTTTGCTTGCCTCCCGAACACCCAATCTAACGCAGATGCAAAATTTTTACCAGCAAATCGCAGAATCCGATGGTGGTACCGCTTTCTTACTTAGTTCCAAGGAAACAGAGTACAGTAAAGAATCCAGTGGGCTCCGGCAGGGCGTTTTCTCCTATTTCCTCATTGAAGGAATGAAAGGCAAAGCAGACACCAATCAGGATCAGATCATAACCATAGACGAGTTATACCAATATATCCGATCAGGGGTTCGCAGTTATACCAAAAACCAGCAAAATCCACTGCTCGCAGGCCAATTCCAACCAGATTTACCGGTAAGTTGGGTTAGAAATTAATAGTTATTATTCTTTTTTTCAGGATTTTATCTATCTTTGCGCTCCATTACGTAAACCGCGCCCAATATCCATACTGTATTTTGGGCTACAAACAATTAAACCATGCGGACATATGAAGTTACTTTCATCGTAGATCCTGTGCTGGCTA
Organism: uncultured Saprospiraceae bacterium; assembly: GCA_964426625.1. GTDB lineage: Bacteria > Bacteroidota > Bacteroidia > Chitinophagales > Saprospiraceae > Membranihabitans. Next base: position 37,148 of record CAYRRD010000017.1, read on the forward strand.
CGGAAGAAATCAAGACAACAGCACAGAATTATGTGGATCACCTCAAAAGTGAAAAATGCGAAATTGTTCATCTTGACGATATGGGTCTTCGACAATTAGCATATCCCATCAACAAACGCTCTACCGGGGCATACTACAGTCTGGAGTTTAAATCGGAATCTGGTGATATCGTGAAAAAGCTGGAATTGGCCATGAAACGCGATGAACGGGTGATACGACATCTCGTTGTCAAACTGGAAAAATTCGCCATTCAATACAACGACGACAAGAGAAATGGACGAATTGGTCGAACACTACCCAAAGAAGAATTTGAGGAACCGGTAGCTGTTGCTGCTCCCCGACCATCCGTATCAGCAACTACAGAAGAAGAATAAATTCATTAGAGCGTAAAAATCAATTAAAATGGCAAAGAGAGACGATATCAAATTCCTGTCTAATCCCAATATCGGACAGAGTAAAAAGAAGTATTGCCGGTTCAAAAAATACGGCATCAAACACATAGACTATAAGGATGCAGATTTTTTAAAGAAATTCCTGAACGAACAAGGTAAAATCCTACCACGTCGAATAACCGGAAACTCATTGAAATACCAACGTCAATTGGCAGTGGCCGTGAAAAGAGCCCGTCATCTGGCTATACTTCCGTACGTAACCGACCTTTTAAAATAATTATTTCACCTATCAAATATTAGAACAATGGATGTTATATTATTAAAGGATATAGAAAAAGTGGGTGAAAAAAATGAAGTCGTATCGGTGAAGCCCGGATATGCCCGCAATTACCTGATCCCAAATGGTTTTGCCAAAATAGCCAACAAAGCAAATCTGAAAACCCTCCATCATATTCTCAAAAGAGAAGAGGAAAAGGAACAGGAAAAACTTTCTGAATATAAAGAACTGGCAGAGTCTTTGAAAGATAAAGTCCTCCGAATCGGAGCTAAGGCAGGTTCTGAAGGCAAAATATTCGGAAGTGTAACCACCCTTCAGATTTCCCAGGCCATCAAGGAACAACTGGGACTGGAAGTACCACGTAAAAAAATCAACCTCGTAGAAGAAGTAAAAACCCTGGGTACTTATGAAGCAGAGATCAATTTTCACAAAGAAGTTCAGGGGAAAGTGAGCTTCGATGTAGTGGAAGAATAAAAACTTGGATTAGACCTCAGCACCATCAACATTGTGGTGCGTATCCAATTCAAAAGAAAAAGCACCTGCCTTCGGTTGGTGCTTTTTTATTCCACTTTTTCCTGCATTCGGTACAACTCGTTGACCTTATGTTGTATATCTTCAATCTGCTTCACCAAACCCGGGTCGACTGAAGGCATTGCGGCTGAAAATCCTATATGTGCATAATACTGCCATATCTCCGCAATAGCATCGTAATCAATCGTGTATGGCGGATAAACAGGATTGTCTGAAATGGCCACCAAAGCATGATCTACATGGCTGTTTCTGATTCTTTTATATACCATTCCATCGCGCTTGGTGATGATTACGTAGGTTCTCATATCCCTGATTTCTGAAAGGGATTCGATCCTTAAACCGATCACAATGGAACCCGACTCGAGTGGAAGCATAGAGTCCCCTTCTATTTCAAATCCCCGGTATTCGTTAGCCGGTAAGTTTGGCATATATATTTTTGGCAATTCCCTGATATATTCAGGATCCTGAAAACTTTCCAAATAACCGGCCTCAGCTTTGGTTTGTACCAGGTCTATAGCCTGCATGTGTTCCGCATCTGGATGAATATGTCGTCGCAAACTACGCTCGCCATATACCAGACTGGCCCCAGGTCCGTATAATGGGGTATTGATCAAGGAATCGATGTCCACCTCAAACAACTCCGAAAGATTTTTCAACATCTGGAAGTTGGGTTCCGTCTTTCCCCGTTCATAATCACCCAATGTGGTCCTGGCAATGTCGAGTTTCTCAGCTAAATCCGACTGTGTCCACTTTCGGGATTTCCTTAGATATATGAGGTTTTTACCAAACATACCCGAAGATAACACAAAATGTCGTTTTTTGCGACAAAACAAGCAAAAAATTCACGACAATTTCATTTTATGGATTTAACAGCCTGCTTCTTCCAATTCCCGATTTTACGAGTTATTTCCCAAAGGTGGAAACTGGGGTCGGCTTATCTGTGATCCGTATAAATATGGTGGATTCTTACCAATTCTTCATCCTCAAAAAACAAAGTCACCTGAGAGGTTCCTGCTAACGAACCAGCTTCTTCTTCCTGGAATGTAAAATACCATTGACCAAACCTCCTCATATTGGGATCAAAGGGTAGATTTAGTGGCTTGTCAGGCAGCAGGTACTGATACATATCGTAAGGTGGATAATTCTGAATGACATCGAGTGCTGAATACAATTCGGAGAAGGAATCCCCATGATAAATGACAGCATCCTCCTCTTCATATTGATCAGGCCAATGTCCCAATGAATCGAGCATGGCACCACCTGCATATATACCTGCCACGTGCCCACTATCCAATGCAATCAAAACCCGATCGAGCTGGCCTACGGTACTTTGAAAACCAATCCAGTTATAATATGGAAAATAAGGACTTACTTTTTCGATATCATCGAAGGGCTTTCGACCGACAATGGCCACCGATTGAAACTTTTTCTCCTGGCCTAGCACTACAAGATCATGGTATACACTATCACAGGTCTCTCCTATCCGCAGATTCCACTTACTTCCCTGTGTAATGTCCTCGACAACCGGTTCGTCAAAATCCAGGCATCCAACCAAAGATAAAAACAAGAAGGTAATCATCACACTGCGAACAGATAGAAGATTACACAAAATACGCACGACCGAAAATTTTTTAAATACTGTGAGCATGAATGGGTTATTCGTGAAACAAAAATTCCTCTTTTGCGAGGCCTTCAAGGTTACATCCGATTGTTCGAGATGTACAAATACAGCAGAAGTACCCGGATTGTGATGAAAACGTCAGTGGGGAAAGGGCATTTATCGTTTTTTTAACAAAGTGTTCCCTGGATGGCTACCACCTGGTCCTTTTAATCTGGCATACCAATCCAAATTAGAATGAACCACCGAGACATTTCCCTGGGAGATATGGGGTAAGGGAATTCAGGAGCGCTACCACACGCCGATGTAAAATTAATTGATCACCACCCCCCACAAATTCCACAAGAATTTATATCTTATCGAAATGAAATACTTTTTTATATTTCTATGGATTACGTTGTTCTATTCCTTCGGTGATTCTCAAACGGATACCTTGTTCCATCCCAACGCGAATTCGGTCACCCTAATAAAGGTAAACGGGGCAATTTCACCCACGACAAGCAATTACATCAGCAGAGCGCTTAAGCATGCCCGGGAACAACAATCAGCGGCACTTCTAATCGAAATGGACACCCCGGGCGGTCTTTTGGAATCGACAAAAAAAATAGTTCAAATGTTCCTGGATTCGGATGACGTACCGATCATCGTTTATGTGGCACCACAAGGCGCCTCCGCAGCCAGCGCCGGAACTTTCATCACCATGGCCGCTCACGTAGCCGCTATGGCTCCAGCCACCAATATTGGTGCTGCTTCACCTGTTCAAATGGGACCCGGAGGTTCAGCCCCCATGGATACGGTGATGCAGAAGAAAATATTCAGCCACACAGAGAGCTTTATTGAGTCGATCGCCAATCAAAGGGGACGAAACGCAGAATGGGCTATTTCTGCAGTCCGTGATGGTATTTCGATCACAGCGAATAAGGCGCTGGAACTCAACGTAATTGATCTGATAGCAGAGTCGAGGAGTCAATTGCTGACAGAAATCGATGGACAGGAAATCAACGGTCAGCCATTGCATACCCATAATGCCCAGGTGGAGGAATTGTCACCCAACCTAATTGAAAACCTTTTAGGGTTTCTTACCCGGCCGGAAGTAATGCTCATACTGACCATGATTTCTATTTACGGAATCATTGGGGAGGTGACCAACCCAGGTGCTATTATTCCCGGTGTGTCTGGAGTCATAGCACTCATCCTATTGTTATACGCTTCATCCGCAATGCCGATCAATACAGCAGGATTTGCATTAATTGCATTGGCCGTTATATTATTTGTAGCTGAAGCATTTACCCCTACTTTCGGGATTTTAATCACAGCAGGGGCTGTAGCATTTTTTATCGGTGCCCTTATGCTGTTTCAGGACCTTCCCGAGGTCATGTCCATAGGGTGGGGATGGTTGATTCCAACCACGGTGGTTACGGCACTCTTTTTTGCGTGGATCGCCACAGAAGGTATCCGTGCACAATTCAGTAAGAGCAAAACAGGCAAAGAAGCCATGATCGGATTACATGCCACAGTGATCGACCGGGTTGATGAACATGGAGGTCGTGTGTTGGTTCAAGGTGAATTCTGGAATGCACGGTCAAGTGAAGTCATTGAGCCCGGAATGATTTGTGAGGTGATTGGGATAGACAACCTTGAATTGCACGTCAAGAAAATCAACCAAACTGAAACGTGATTTACCAATTTCACACCGCACCATTCCGTAATAATTCCGCATTTAATCCATCCTAATCCCTTGAAAGTGGAAAGGATTCAGTAATTTGGAGAATCATCAAAAAAAAATCAAACTGCTATGGAAGGTCTGGAAAATTTTCTCAACAATCTCACCTGGTTGATACCTATCATCGTCATCCTCTTTATGCTTATCACTCAAATGTTCAAAATCCTGCGGGAATACGAACGGGCGGTGGTGTTTCGATTGGGGAAGTTTCAGAGAACCAAAGGCCCAGGTTTGATATTTCTGATCCCATTTATAGACAAAATTCAAAGGGTGGATCTTCGGGTGCTTACCATAAATGTAGATAAACAAGAGGTGATCACCAAAGACAACGTAACGGTCAATGTGGATGCGATCACTTTTTTCAGAGTCATCGATGCCGAACGAGCTGTCATCCAGGTCGAGAAATACATCCACGCCACAGCTATGCTGGCACAAACCACCCTCCGAAGTATCGTCGGTCAGGTGGAGTTGGACGAATTACTTGCAGAACGGGACAATGTCAACAAACGTATTCAGGAAATCATAGACCGTCATACCGAACCATGGGGAATCAAAGTGGTGTCCGTAGAGGTGCGGGATGTCGTTCTGCCAGAAAACATGAAAAGAGCAATGGCGCGTCAGGCAGAAACCGAAAGGGATCGCCGTGCCAAAATCATCAACGCGGAAGGCGAATACCAGGCTGCCGAACGACTGGTCGATGCAGCAAAAATGATAGAGAAAGCACCAGCAGCATTACAGCTTAGATTTTTACAAACCATGAGTGAGGTAGCTGATGAGAGCACGAGCTATGTATTTATGCCCATACCGCTGGATTTCATGGAAGGATTCAAGAAAATCAATCCGTCCATACCGCCCGCTGCAGACGATCGGACTGAATAAATCTGCATGAGTATTTTACGGAATCAGTATAAAAAAAACGATACCGGCCATCTTCCCTGATCGTATGATTACCCGTACCTTTGCGATTTAATCACATACTCTATGGTCCGAATAGTTACCCTATTATTGCTGCAATTATTTGTACAATCAGCATTTGCCCAAAAAAATCCAGCCTACCAAATTTTCAACAATAAAGGCCAGAAGGTATCCTACAAAAAATGGGTCAAAAAATTGAAAAAGTCGGATATCGTCCTTTTTGGCGAACAACACGATAATCCTATTGCACACTGGCTTCAACTTGAGTTAGCGAACAGCCTGAATGAGGAACGTGAGATGTTGATGGGAGCTGAAATGATTGAAACCGATGACCAACCCCATCTTAACAAATACCTGGAAGGAAAAATCGACCAAAAGGGGTTGGATACGCTGGCCAGATTGTGGAGAAATTACCACACAGACTATGCTCCTCTGGTGGATTTTGCAAAATCCAACCAAATTCTATTCATAGGAACCAATGTTCCCAGAAGATATGCCAGCATGGTGTATCGTGGAGGGTTTGAAGCTTTGGATACGCTATCTGATGAGGACAAAAAATGGATAGCTCCCTTACCCATAGCCTATGACCCCAACCTGCCAGGCTATCAAAAAATGCTTGAAATGGGAGGTGTTCACGGTGGGGATAATCTCCCTAAAGCGCAAGCCATCAAAGATGCCACTATGGCCTACTCCATCCACCATCAATATATAGAGGGGCGGCTTTTTTTGCATTTTAATGGTGCGTATCACTCCGATCACTATGAGGGCATTCTCTGGTATCTTGAAAGATTAAATCCGGATCGGAATATCAAAACCATCTCTACCGTATCTCAGTCCCAAATTTCCAGACTCGATGATGAGCATAAGCACAAGGCCGATTTTATCATTTGTGTGCCCGACAATATGACTAAAACCTATAAGAATTAAATTGCATATTACGAATTGAGGGAAACGGAATATTAAATAGCTGGCCAAAAAAAATTTAGCTTAGCCCATAGGTCCATGTTGTGTGCAGGTGTGGTGAATTACGGGGTGTGGTGCTATAAGAGAAGCCGTACTAATGACGATTCACCTAAATCGCATTGGGCTTTCAACATATGTTTCAATCTAATCATATCTCAACAATCGAACCGGACCCAATAACCCCGATGGAACAGGATCCCAGCCTGATGCATCAAACGATTGATAGTCAATATTCACAAAATTAATCTCGTGATAATTCCGCCAGGAAATGCCCTTTTTGTCAAGGTAACGGATCCTATTGGCCATCAAATTAACTACCTCAATTTTAAGGCTGTTGATACCTGCTTTGACAAAACCACTCAAATCAACCTGAAATGGCAAACTCCAAACATAGCCCACTTCCTGCCCATTTACCCATATCCGAGCAGACTCTCGCACATCACCTAATTGTAAAATAAAATTCCCGGACTTTTCAAGTTCAAAGGAAGTTTCATATACCGCCGAGCCGGAAAAAAATCCAGCCCTCTCATCATCCAACTCATGCCATGGCTTTAAGTCATACAACGTTGAGGAACCAGGCATTTCAGGTCCTCCACGGGTAAAAGTTATATTCCACGGACCGGATAATTCCATAACCGAGGATGTGTTTTCAAGGTACTCCCAATTGATATGGCCATCATCTCCATTATCTAGGAAGCGCACAAAAATTGATTCACCTGGTTGAAGTTGTATCCGAACGCTGCTGCGACCTTCGTTCTGCTCATGACTAACCTTCCCCTGCCTTCCAGTCAATGGGTCCATAAGTACCGCCTGAGATCCTGTGGCATTAAAATACAATTCCTTATCCACAGCTTGTGCCATTTGATTGGATAGAAAATAATGGACACCAGCTTCTGTCTTTCTTCGGACAAAACCAAGACCAGATTCCCCTATTTCTTCGGGCATAAGCTGTAAAAACTGCAATCCTTCTCCGATATCTTCAGACAATATTATAGCCCCTTTCCCCCATTTTGCCACACGAACTTTTGAATCCTCACTCCCTATGCTCTCAAATTTCAATTGAGTCCAAAGCGCCTTAAGTTTGTGTTGCCTTCCCACCTTTCCATGCAATCCGGGTACTTCGCTAGGTTCACTTTGAAAAACGATTTTTCCGCCTTCTGATGCAAGACTGAATAATTTCTCCAGCGTACTTACCTGAAAATATTTGCAAGTGGGAACGATGAGTGTCTTATAAACCGAATTTCTGGTGCTCGTTTTCAGTTTGCCATCCACAGAATGAGTATTCTGAATCTGCTGATCCGAAATAAAATCCATTAAATACCCTTGATCCATCAAAGTTCTGGTCCAATGGTAAAAAGCGGTAGGATGTAACCATTCATCTATATTGTGCACGGAAAGCATGTGGAGTACATCGCCTTCATCCGCCCATACATCATATACGGGCCAATACAATAGCAATTCATTATCACTCCATCCCTGCTGAAGCATCGATTGACAGCGATTAACATATTGATTGAAATCTCTAAAATGGGGCCATATACTGTTGGCCGGAGTCAGATTAAGTGAGGCATAAAACAACCACCCTGGCCACGGTACATCAACAGGAGAATAGGTGACGCCATGATAAAAGATATGATTGACACCGGAAATGAACACCTGATCCAATTCAGGCTTCATCTGCGAGAAGGAAGATTTGAAATGTTCCCCCAACCAGGTAAAAGTTTCGCAGGACACCAAATTTTTACCCGTAACATGAGCAGCAGAAGAAGCAAATTTGAGCATCACAGGATCGGGATCCACATTGCGTATATCATTGCTATCCCTTCGTAGCCCCGGTATCGGAAAATGGGTGGACCCAAAAGTTTCACATTCGGGAATATCGACGGCACCATACAAGTCCAGAAGGTTACCAGGAGAACCATGCGCCTGATTTTTACTGAGTTTCCCCCGCTGATTGGCCCATCCTGTCCATTGCTGTGTAAAGTGTTCCAGCAGTAATTCATGAAGCGTTTCCCTGTAATCACTCTTCACCCGCATTATCGTTTCAGAATGCTCATTCGAAAAAATCATAGGCAAGTACGGAGTGACATCGTAGCCCCGTCTTTGTTTGAACTCTTCCGGAAAACGGGGAGTCCAGTTGGCTCCATAGACTTCATAACTGTCATTGTACAGTGCCCGAAATCCAGGTAGACCGGATGCAAAAGCACTGTCATACACAGCAAGGTAGGAATCAACCGCAGACGCTGAGAGATGGTCAAGCACCCATCCTTCTCCCCCTGGCGCAGCTCTTTTGACCTTTTGGCCCGTTTTCCCATCAAAAAAAACCATAACCTCCCAGGGTTGATCGTGGGCCTGCCAGTCCAGATGCAGTCCATTCATATTCGTCGAAAGATCCTGCCAGGCCCCACCCTCGGGCCGACCAAACACCGCATGCCATCTAGCCTCCTTCTGCCTTGGATCTTCGGGGGTTAAAGGACCTTCGATTTTTCCCCGTGCAGGCAACTGATAGGTTCTCCATATCAATCTCGAAGCAGCATCGGACGGGCCAACCCATGGACCTCCATAAGGCCACCCGGTTCCCTGGGTCAAATCAACCTGCATTCCAAGGCTATCGGCTATCTCAACAGTAAAAGATAGCATATCTCTCCATTGGGGAGATAAATAAGGAATATATCGGGATTCAAAACCCTTTGCACCATAAATGGGTGCAATCTCCAGGCCTCCAATTCCTTGTTCCTGGTATTCGATAAGCAGATTTCTTATATTTTCACGATCCACAGCACTTCCCATCCACCACCATCGCGTCCATGGCTTGGATGTGGGGGATGTTGGTGGCCACAAATCCACTCCCGATTGACTTTGTCCATTCACCATTATAGGGATCAAAAGGAATAATATTGGTAAAATAATGCAGTATAAAGAATGGCAAAATTCTTTCGTCGTGCCATTTCGGTAAATCATAGCCTCCGTCGTGTCAGATTCATTCAACATACAGGATTGGTGTACTTGCAACTTCAAGGTTTAAGGATTTAGTAATAAATTTAATCCAAAATAGTAAAAATTAGTAGTTTGATCGGTCTCAACAATTATTCATGGATATTCAGCTCCGACAGATGACCCTTAAGGATCTACCTTTTTGTTCAACCCTGGTCAAACAGGCTGGTTGGAACCAGATAGATCAGGATTGGAATCGATTGATGACCCTTCATACTACCGGTTGTTTTATTGCAAATATGAATGGACGCAGTGTAGGAACCATAGCCTCGACCCGGTTTTTACCCGACCAAAAGGGGAAATCTCAGGACTGCGCATGGATATCGATGGTCCTGGTACATCAGGAATACAGAGGCCAGGGCATAGGTCGGGAAATGATGGTCCACACAGTGGACTACTTAAAAGAACAGAGGATAAATACCATACGTCTGGATGCCACCTCCATGGGTCAGAAACTGTATTCAAACCTGGGATTTAAAGAAGAATATGAGCTGGTCCGAATGGTTCGTCAGACAACTACATCCCCAGAACCCGCTTCTATTCGATCAACCGACGTTGATGCTCAGTTTCTGGCTGATCTGGATATCCGATATACGGCCACGAACAGAATTAAATTATACGAAAAATTGATTGGTGAGACTTCTACCGGAATATTAACTGCATCAGATACAGACAATTCTATTTCAGGATTTGCGATTATTCGTCCGGGGAGATTAGCGTGGCAAATTGGACCTTGCATCAGTGCAGATCCTCAGCTTGGAAAAGTATTGTTGACCCGAGCCCTTTCATATATTCCATCCGAAAAGGTCATGATTGATATTCCGACAAGCAACAACCTGGCCCTGCAATGGGCCATTCAAAACAAATTCGTCGAACAAAGGAAATTTGTTAGAATGTATTACGGTCACAAAATAGAAGATAGGCCTTTGAATATCATGGCCAGTTTTGGACCCGAAAAAGGGTGAGTCAGATTCCCTGGAGGATATCAGCTAAAACTCCATTCATCCATTTGGGCTGAAAAATAGATATAGGTTAGAAATTTAGGCTATGTTTTTTATATTGTAGTCCAGAACCATAATTTAATTTTTGAGGCATGAGAAGTCAAAAAGCCCTTTTAACAATTTTAATTGCAACCTTGTTTACTTGCAGTTATGCACAAAGCCCACAAAATATTATTTTCATTCTATCCGATGATCATCGCTATGATTATATGGGTTTTCATCCCCACAGCCCTGCATTTTTGAATACACCCGGAATGGACCGTATGGCCAGGGAGGGAGCTCATCTCGCCAATGCCTTTGTGACAACTTCCTTATGCTCACCCAGCAGAGCCTCTATCCTAACGGGTCAATACGCTTTCCGACATGGTGCCGTGGACAATTCATTTCCGATGAAGCCTGGAACGGTGTTTTTTCCGCAGCAATTACAAAAAGCAGGATATGCCACCGCATTTTTTGGAAAATGGCATATTGGGGAGGGGCACGACGACCCCAAGCCTGGTTTTGACCGTTGGGTAAGTTTCAGGGGACAGGGGGTATATTTCAATCCCACACTAAACATCGACGGAAACCAGCAAAATAGGGAAGGCTATATCACTGATATTTTGACGGATCTTACCATGGATTGGTTGGAAAATGGAAGATCAAAGGATCAACCTTTTTTTGTATACCTTTCTCACAAAGCGGTTCATGCCGAGTTTGAACCTGCCCGGAGACACGAGGGGATGTATAGCAATGCCCGGTTGGAAATTCCAGCTTCGATGAAAAATATCGAACAAAATTACGAAGGAAAACCTCAATGGGTCAAAGAGCAACGGTACAGTTGGCATGGCGTGGATTACATGTACCATCATAATTCCAATCACCCTTCCACCGTAGAGGAAATTTCCATAAGGTACAGTGAAACATTGATGGCTGTTGACGAAAGCATCAGTCGTATATTGGAATATCTCGAAGAAAATGGACTGGCAGAAAATACCCTTGTGATTTATATGGGTGACAACGGTTTTATGCTTGGAGAACACGGCCTTATCGACAAAAGGCAAGCATATGAAGAATCCATGCGTGTTCCCATGTTGGCCTGGGCTCCAGGCTTTATCCAGGCTGGATCGACGATTTCAGAAAACATCTTAAACATCGATATCGCACCGACATTGTTGGAATTAGCCGGAACAGCCATGCCGGATGATTGGAAAGTGGATGGACAGTCATTTTTACCCATACTGGGAGGTCAGCATCTGGAAGACTGGCGTTCAGAATTTATGTATCAGTACTATTGGGAACATGCTTTCCCCCATACTCCTACCACTTATGCCATACGCGGAGATCGTTATAAATTCATATACTACCATGGAGTATGGGATAAAAATGAATTCTATGATCTGAAGACCGACCCCAAAGAAATGCACAATCTGATCAACATGCCGGAACACAGGCAGCGAATTCAGGAAATGCAAAACAAATTGTTTGATTTTCTCGAATCAGAAAATGCTACCGATGTTAAATTCAGACGACCGTCCAATTTCACCGCCAGTGAACGAAAATTGCATTAATGACAGGACTCCCGTAAACCATAAACATCGTCGCCCAATCGGTCTTTCAAAGAATGTCCTCATCAGGATTTCCCCATGCATGATCGTGGGTGGTTTCAACCGATTACAGAATTGCAGGTGATATTGAGAGGATTCTCACAATTGAAAACATTTTGAATGTCCAGTATAAATTCATGGGTCGTTTTTTTCCATTCAATTTCAAAGCCATCCGAAAAACCATTGAAAGGGAATCTTTGATGAGTACGCTAATAACATTCGCCTCATCATACACCGCCTCCCTGCTTTGGATACTTCTTCCCCAAGAATAGGATTGTACCGTTGTCTCACCGCCAGGGTAACTTCTGCATTGAATAGCAAAGCTATCTGTCACCTGGGTTTTTCAAGGTGGGTATATCCCACTCCTATCACACCGGTTTTGGTAAGGTTGCAGAAATACTGATAGTTTGAATAAAAGACATCGCATACGGTAGCCTCACTTGTCAGTATATCAATGGAATTTCTTTCGTCTAACCCAAAACCAGAAAATCTATTTTCTTATCCATTGGAAAATGTACCTTATATGATACATCCAACTCATTGGCATCGTTCACATTAATTCGAGCTCATACGTTTTCAATAACCCGGTTTGACATAGATATCTACATGGGGTATCAGAACCAGGGTTCACTTCCAAACACAGAAGTCATTCAATTTTGTGTCGCCTCCATTTTAATAGCTTAAGATTTCGAATAATGTAGGCAGTTTTGATCCTCATCCTAATAATCACGGTTGATTTGCTAAAGATAACGGGTCCAGTCATAGAAAAAGCCACTTCCTATTGGGATGAAAAACAAACATTTCGATTTTTCTTGAGTAATTTAGCGGCTTTCAAAATGTATTTTTATGCTTTTTATCGTACTGTCGGGTATTCTTTTGGCACTTGCCTTGATCCCATTGGGTCGGTATTTTCGATCACAATGGAGTAGAAGCCTGTCAGTACTTCCCCTATTTTTGGTGACCTGGTTCATATCGAAGATACCCTCTATTGCCGAAGGAAATGTGCTCTATCAGCAATTTGATTGGGTTCCTTCGCTGGGATTGAATCTCAGCTTTAGACTGGATGGTTTGTCTTTATTGTTCAGTTTATTGATCACCTTGATAGGTACGTTGATTTTCATATATACCAGTTCATACTTAAAAGATCATCCGCATTTAGATCGATTTTACGGTTATCTGAGCCTGTTCATGGCCTCCATGCTTGGGTTGGTGATGTCGGATAATATTCTCCTGTTATTTGTATTTTGGGAACTCACCAGTATAAGTTCATTTTTCCTGATTGGATTCAACAATACTGAGGCAGGATCCAGGAAGAGCGCCATAAAAGCCCTATGTATTACAGGACTTGGGGGATTTTTCCTTCTGGTAGGCTTGGTTATCATGGGTCGGATTGCCGACACATATCTTATCCATGAACTTTTGGCATCCGGTGACATTATCAAAAACCACAGTACTTACCCTCTCATACTTGGACTATTATTTATGGGTGCTTTGACCAAATCCGCCCAATTCCCATTTCATTTCTGGTTGCCCGATGCGATGAAAGCACCCACCCCTGTATCGGCCTACCTTCATTCCGCGACCATGGTAAAGGCAGGGATCTTTCTACTCCTTCGCTTCACACCTGTACTTGGGGATACACCATATTGGTCGTGGACGCTGATGATCGTCGGTGGGCTGACCATGGTTTTTGCAGGCATTTTGGCCTTGCTTCGTACCGACTTAAAAGCCCTCCTGGCATATTCTACGATTTCCGTATTGGGAATACTCACTTTTCTGATAGGCCTGGGGACCAGGGAAGCTCTTATTGCTGCATGTGTATTTATTGTAGTTCATGCGCTGTACAAGGCGACTCTGTTCCTGACCACAGGAATCATCGATCATGAAACAGGCACACGTCAACTCGAAGTACTATCCGGTTTGCGAAATGTAATGTTTCCTGTTTTCATTGCCGGTCTGCTGGCAGCACTATCCAGCGCGGGTGTTCCGTTGTTTTTTGGATTTATCGGAAAAGACTTGATATATGAGGCTACACTCCATGCCTCTGAAAATATTGCTATGTACCTTACCATTTTTGCAGTCCTGACCAATATTTGCCTCGTGGCTGCAGGATTTATGGCGGGATTGCGGCCGTTTGTGGGTAAATTGCCTACCCAGTTTGAACATGTGCATCTTCCTCACGGCACAATGTGGATCCCCCCATTGATCCTGGCAACGCTGGGTCTGATATTTGGGGTGCTACCCACTATTATCGGGAACAATATAATTTCACCGGCTATATCCTCTTTATCCATTCAGGGCGGTCAGGTCGAACTAAAAATCTGGCATGGTTTCAATTTGGTATTGATCCTGAGCCTTCTCACTTTATTCACAGGTACTGTAGTGTATTTTTTCAGCAGCCATTTTGTCCAATACGCCATCAGATCGTCGAAGCGTCGTATTTATTCAGCCCAGTCGTTATTCGAGGATTTATGGAAAATTTTCAAAAGAATTTCCGCCGGATTTACCGGTTTTATGCACAATGGATTTCTCCGTTCTTATGTGGCCAAGATTATCATATTTGCTGAAATCCTGTTGTTGTTCGAAATTTTCCTGGCAGGCCCTCTGTATATAGATTACGATGAATTAACCCCCATATCCATTTATGAGGCCATGAATGTTATTTTGCTGATCGGTGCGTTGTTTTTGATAGTCAAAACCTCCTCCCGATTAACTGCCGTAGTAGGCATGAGTATCGTAGGATTTACCATTTGTTTGATCTATGTGTTTTATGGTGCACCGGACTTGGCCATGACCCAATTTACCATCGACACACTAACCGTGGTTTTATTTGCTTTTGTTTTATTCAATTTACCCTCTTTCCTGCGTTTTCCCACCAAAAACCAAAAAGTTATTGTCAGGGATGCTGTAATATCTTTATTGTTTGGTACCATCCTTTCGTTGATTGCGATCAATGTATTGCAAATCCCTACCACCAAAGAGGTGAGTGAATTTTATGGGGAATTTGCCTATACCCTGGCCAGGGGCAAGAACGTGGTCAATGTGATTTTGGTCGATTTCAGAGGATTTGATACCATGTTTGAGATCGTTGTCCTGGGTATTTCAGCCTTGGGGGTATATAGTTTGATGAAATTGAGATTAAAACCGACAGAAAGAGAGTAATATGAAAAGTGTCATTTTACAAACGGCTACCCGATACATGCACCCCATCTTGTTGTTGTTCTCGGTATTTTTGCTACTGCGGGGGCATTATTTCCCTGGAGGGGGGTTTGTTGGTGGATTAGTAGCTTCCATTGCATTTGTACTTCACAGTATTGCATATGGAACACAGAATACCTTAAAGATCCTGCATTTCAATCCCATGTCCTTTATTACAGCAGGCTTATCCCTTTCCACGCTGAGTATGTTTCTTCCTGTACTTTTTGGTTATCCTGTGATGACAGGCCTATGGTGGGAACAATCTTTACCTGTTATTGGATCTGTGGGAACCTCCTTGTTTTTTGACATAGGGGTTTATCTGGTTGTCATAGGGGTGGTATTGACGATATTATTTACCATTTCACTGGAAACACATTAGGGATGGAAATACTACTGGTGATCACGATGGGATGTTTGTATGCTGCCGGGGTATATCTCATTCTGAAAAGAAGTATGGTTCGTCTTCTGTTGGGTATCGTCCTTCTGGGTAATGGTACCAACATACTCATATTTCTTCTGGGCAATATCACCAAAGGAGAACCTCCGGTGATCAGTTCCGGATTGGATACGTTGGGTGAAGTTTATGCGGATCCTATCCCCCAGGCTTTGATACTTACAGCGATTGTCATCAGCTTCGGACTTACTTCCTTTGCCATTGTTTTGTTAAAACGGGTTTATGCTATGATCAATACGGATGATCTCGACAATTTGAATACCCCTGAAGAAGAAGATATATGATAAATCATATAGTCATAATGCCCGTCATTGTTCATTTATTCACCGCTTTGGTGTTGTTGGCTTTTTGGCAAAAAACAGACGTTCAGCGAACGTTGAGCGTAGCAGGGAACTTTATTGGACTGGGATTATCGTTGAAACTATTTTGGGGAGTCTTAGACGGCCCCATTCTGACCCTGAACGCCGCCAATTGGGAATCTCCTTTCGGTATTGTTTTTGTGGCAGATCAAATGAGCACCACCTTCGTATTATTGACCGCCATTGTATCTCTGGCAGTTTCCATATTTTCGGCCACCGGGGTAAGCCGAGCCCGGATACTCTATGGATACTTTCCCATTTTCCATTTTTTGATCATGGGATTGAACGGAGCTTTTTTGACCGGTGATATTTTCAACCTCTATGTGTGGTTTGAAGTTATCATCATAGCCTCATTTGTTTTACTCACCATCGGGGGCAGAAAATCCCAGCTTGAAGGGGCAGTCAAATATATGACGCTCAACATCCTCGCTTCAACCTTTTTTCTGACCGGAATTGCGATACTGTACGGTATTGCCGGTTCGCTTAATATGGCGGACTTATCTCAGAAAATAGGGCTGGTTGAAAATCGAAGTATTGTCAATATGACGGCCATGTTCTTTGTGATAGGTTTCGGGATCAAATCTGCCCTTTTCCCGCTGTATTTCTGGTTGCCGTCATCTTATCATACACCCCCTTCCGCGGTAGCTGCCATTTTCGGAGGATTGTTAACAAAAGTAGGTATTTACGGTTTTTTACGGGTATTTACGTTGATATTTATACCCGATGAATCGATTCGTTTTTTGTTGATGGGCATGGGTATTTTCACGATCCTGACGGGCTCATTTGGAGCGGTAATCAAAAACAACCTACGTCGAATTTTTTCCTATCTGATCGTTTGTCATCTGGGGTTTGTAATCGGTGGATTGGCCTTGTTTACACAGCTTGCCTTCACTGGCCTGGTTTTTTATCTCATCCACGACATCATTATTAAGTCAAACCTTTTTTTGATTGCCGGATTGATCCGGTCTTTGAGAGGCACCATGTCGCTGGAAAAACTCGGAGGCATCTATGATCAATACCCTAAAATATCGATCATGATAGGTGTTGTTTTATTTTCACTTGCTGGGATCCCACCCCTTTCCGGATTTTGGCCCAAAATTTATTTGTTTGATGCTGGATTTCAAAATAGTAATTACTTATACATAGGAGGACTAATTATCGGCAGTTTCATTACCTTGTTTCTGATGTCAAAAATCTGGTCTGAAGCGTTTTGGAAGAAACCGATATCTGAAGATCTGATCGTAGATCGGTTTGGGGTATCTTCATGGCAGAAGCAAACTTTGCTGGTATTACCTATTGGATTGTTGACGTTGACAACATTGTTCATAGGGTTCAATGCAGAATTTATCATTCAAATCGCAGATAAAATTGCAGGAGAAATGGCCGACACCACCCCCTATGTGGAAGCAGTATTAGGAAATTAAAAGAGGAAAAATGGTTAAACAGTTTTTGATGAACCTGTTGTTATCCTTTATTTGGGTAGCGCTTACAGGATCTATGAACTATTCCAACTTCCTGTTTGGATTTTTATTGGGATTTCTGATTCTATGGATTCTCAACAGGAATGAACCCAGTAAAAGGTATTTTTACAGGGTACCCAGGATCATCGGGTTCTTTTTATATTTTCTATATGAGATGATTGCTGCAAACATCCAGGTGGCATTTGATGTCGTTACTCCCAAATATTTTTTCAAACCCGGTATAGTTCGATTCCCGATGGAGGCCACGACTGATCTCGAAATCAATTTATTATCCGTATTTATCGCTCTGACTCCCGGGACGGTGGTGTTGGATGTAAGTGAAGACAAAAAATCGATTTATGTGCATGTGATGTATTTGAAAAGTAAAGAAGACTTCATATCGCGTATTCGGTATGGAGAAAGAAAAATATTAGATATACTGCGATGACACTGGAGACCTATTTTGACTATGTAATCTTTCCGATCCTGGCCCTGGCGGTTTTGATCGTGTTTATCCGCCTGTACAAGGGTCCCAATATTCCCGACCGGATTATAGCGCTGGACCTGATTATTACCATTGGTATCGCGATGGTTACCGCTTTTAGCATTCGATCCGGGAAAGCCCTGTTTTTGGACGTAGCGATGATATTTGCCCTGATTGCTTTTCTGGGAACCATTGCATTATCTTTTTACCTGTACAAAAGCAGACAATCATGATGGAGATTCTCATTGTGGTATTGAGCACACTCGGTGCCATCATCATTCTAATAGCAGCTATAGGAATCCTTCGTATGCCCGATTTTTATTTGAGACTCTCTGTTACCGTCAAAGCAGCTACGCTGGGTGTGGGCATTTTTCTTTTATGTGCAGCTATGGAGTTTCCATTCACTGAGGTTCCCATTAAATCTCTCGCAATCATATTTTTTCTTTTAATGACCTCTCCGGTGGCAGCCCATATGATCGGGCGAAGAGCTTTTCGCTCCAATATTCCGATGTGGAAAGATACCTGGGTGGATGAACTGGAGGAAACCTATCAACAAAATTCAAATTCTTCTATAAATCATGGCCAATCACCCCAGGAAGACCAAAAATATAGAACTTAGTACTTAGATTTTAGAACTTAGAAGTGGTGGGTGTGGTGTGGGAGTGGGTGTTTTTAGAACGCAGATGACACTGATTTGGCGGAAGATCGCAGATGAATTCACATTTAAATATCAGCGAAAATCTGCATGATCCGCGTCATCTGCGTTCTATAAAACATGACGAGAAAATATTTATCTCAATACGTTATTAGCAATCCATTTCTGCCATTTTTTGGCAAAACTTATCCGTTGACCTCAGCCTTCTGCCGCAGGCAGGATCAGTGAAATTCAAATAAAAAAATAAACGTATTGTCTGCGGCGGACAGATTTACGTCATCCGAGTCATACTTCGACAGGCTCATTAACCATCTGCGTTCTATAAAATATCATAAGAAAGTTCCTGCCAATCATTTGCTTCTGGCTTGTGCAGGTTAGGATATAAGTTATTGCTCCG
>CAYRRD010000018.1:0-53323 GCA_964426625.1 uncultured Saprospiraceae bacterium
CGAAAAAATATATTGAAAAACATTGATAGCTATTTAGATTTCCGCACACTAGTGCGCCGAATTGTAAGTTCCTATCGTGGTATTTCAAAATATTTTTTGTCAGATCGAAGAATCATAACCGCGCATAGTGGGGCCTACGTAAGGCTTTTGATGATGATGAACTGGTGAAAAAGATACAGAAATACCCATAGGAATTTATGATTTGGTGCACTAGGACACATCCAATAAAGGATGTTTACTGTCTATGATACAATGAGGAACAATCCATATAGCATGTGAAAAGGAACAGGGCTTTTGATTCTCCGAAGTCTATAAAAGAGGAATCTTGTTTGGGATATCAGTTTCCATATCCGGCTTATTCCTTCATTGCAAACTTATTTTTCTAAAATATCATCCCATTACCAGAGGTTGCGGTAAGCAAAAATCTTCCACAAATTCATGGAAGAATAGTGTTTTTTTGACAAACCTGCGATGCATGTCTTCGAGAGCTTTTCGTCGATATTACCTCTGGCAGGGCAGATATCAGGCTTGTGGTGTAATACAATTATCCGCAATAAGGTAGTTTCTAAAAATTATATTTCATATAGGTTTGTTGTAACAATATTTTATATATTTGAAATGTGCGAAAGATCTCACACAGAAATGAAGTTTTGAAAATCAAATAGTTGTACTAAAATCTGGTCCTGGCATCTGCCCATAGAATCCTGAGCCCAGGATTTAGATTAAAATTGTATTAAATATTATCAAACTATGAAACGCAAAAATGGAATCTTGATCGGTGTGACCCTGGTCGCCTTGTTTGGTTTCGTCCAAACAATGCACGCTGGGGTTAAATCATTTGCGGCAACCTTCGAAAATTATAATGAGAGGGTTGGATTGCTGTCACCCGATGTTTATCATGCCCATAGATGGCTTGTGACCGCGGTGCCTGTTGACATTACCGGTAACGTCACCGATACGAACGGGGAACCACTTATAGGGGTCAATGTGCAGGTAAAGGGGACCAATAAAGGAGCGGCGACAGATTTTGATGGAAATTTCTCATTGACCGATGTAGAGGAAGATGCTGTCCTTGTAGTGTCCTACATTGGCTATCAGACCCGGGAAATTCCGGTAAATAGACAAATTTCATTCCAGATCGTGCTGGAAAGTGATTCGCAGCTGCTGGATGAGGTGGTTGTAGTGGGCTATGGTACACAGAAAAAAGTGAACCTTACCGGAGCCGTTTCAGAGATCGGTTCGGAGGAATTGGAACTAAGGTCGGTTAACAATGCGACACAGGCATTGCAAGGGCTGGCTCCGAATCTCAACGTGGACGTCAACGCTTCCGGCGGAGCTGCGGATGCAGGTATGAACATCAATATCCGGGGAGTGGGTTCACTATCCAGTTCCAGTCCTTACATTCTGATTAACGGGGTTCGAGCTTCCGATGCCGAGCTTTCTGCGCTCAACGCCAACGATATTGCCAGCGTGTCGGTATTGAAGGACGCGGCATCCACAGCCATATATGGGGCTCAGGCGGCATTTGGGGTGATCCTCATCGAGACCAAAAAAGGCAGAAAAAACCAACCATTTTCGATCAATTATTCCAATAGCTTCCGAAACAAGAAAAGAATATATATACCCGATTTTGTCGATGTAATGACTTATGTGGAAGTGCTCAATACAGCCAGTTTCAATTCAACGGGTCAGATTGCTGTGGGCCCTGACCAGATGGAAAGGATTCGTCAATATGCCAACGGCCAGATAGATCAGACCATTGCTGATCCCAACAATCCCAATCAGTGGCTCGGGATCCAGTCGGGTACCTCAGATGGATGGTTTTCGGGTCACGGCTATTCCGATTGGTGGAATATTATTTTCAAGGATCGGGAGTTTGCTCAGAAACATGATATCAGCGCCAGTGGTGGCAGTGAAAATATCAACTACCATATTTCAGGAAGTTTTTTCCAGGATGATGGTGCCTTGCGTTATGGTGATCAATATGAAAATTTCAAGCGATACAATTTTGACGGTTATATCAGCGCACAGATCACTGATTGGCTGACCGTATCCAATAATACCCGGTTTTATCAGGAAAATAATAGTTTCCCGGCCACGCTCGAAGGGGCCAGCCGGGGAAGGTTGTACCATGATGCCATGAGATTTTCCCCCCTGGCCCCATGGAAAACACCACGCGTTTTGGATGAAAATGGGAATGTATTGGTGGAAGAACAACTGGCCCTGTTGCCGGGGTGGCTTGAGAATAACGGATTTGATGCATATAATGAGGACAACTTTGTTACAAGTTTCCGGTCTGAGATAACCCTGACTCCTAATCTGGCCATCAAAGGAGATTTTTCATTTAAGAAAATTTTCTACGACCGGACCCTGAACTATAGAAAATGGGATTTGATAGGACCGGATGGCAGACCCTCCATCACCTACCAGGCCAATAACAATCAAATCGAGAAAGATATAAGAAAAACCGATTACGTATCCTTCAACGTGTATGCAGACTACCAAAAAACCATTGCCAATAATCACAACATCAATGTACTGGTTGGTTATCAGCAGGAAGAGAATAACTACTTCAGAATTCTCACATCCAAACGGGATGTTATTGCGGATAACCTCAATTCACTGAACGTGGCTATCGGTGACGTCATAGGTCCCACTAACCCGATTGACACCTGGAGTACGCTGGGTTATTTTGGTCGTTTCTCCTATAATTTCAAAGAAAAGTATCTATTTGAATTCAATGGTCGGTACGATGGTTCATCCAAGTTCGAGGACGGAGACCGATTCGGATTTTTTCCATCAGCTGCCATAGGATACAATCTCCACCGGGAAGATTTTTGGGAGTCCACCTTTGGTAATACCTTCAATCAATTCAAAGTCCGGCTTTCATATGGGCAATTGGGGAACCAAAACGTCGGAAGCTATCTTTATCTCTCCAATATTCCTATCAATACCAGGCTCAACTGGATCGTGGATGGATCCAGGCCAAACTTTGCCAATATTCCCGGAATCGTAAGTCCGGACATTACCTGGGAAGTAACCGCTACCAAGAATTTAGGATTTGACCTGGCATTTTTCAACAACCGACTCACATCCACGATTGACATTTATGAAAGACAAACTGATAATATGTTTGGTCCATCCGGGGCGCTTCCAGCTGTATTGGGTGCCAACCCACCTCGAACAAACAGCGCGTCATTAAAGACCAACGGATGGGAACTGACCCTGGGGTGGCGTGATGGAATCAGCGATTTTAATTATAGAGTGAATGTATTGCTTTCGGACAACAAATCGGTGATTACAAAATACCACAATCCTACTAAAGTGATCAGCAATTGGTATGAAGGACAGGTCATCGGTGAAATCTGGGGCTTTACGGCAGAGGATTTGTTTCAGTCTACACAGGAGGTGGAAGATTATTTGTCCAATGTCGATCTATCCTACTTCGGTACAGGATGGAGGCCGGGGAATGTGAAATACCTAGATCTCAACGGGGATGGCAAGGTCAACGTGGGAGACAATACAGTGGATAATCCTGGTGATCGTCGCATTATCGGAAACACCGAACCCCGATATCGATTATCGGTGAACGGAGGTCTTACCTGGAAAGGTATAGATTTTGACGTCCTGTTCCAGGGCGTGCTCAAGAAGGATTATATGCCCAGCGATTATGCAACGTTGTTCTGGGGATGGAACAACCGGGGTCACTCCAACGTCACAGAAGCTGTGCTGGATTACTGGACCGAAGATAATCCCAATGCTTATTTGCCTATGCCACAGGATGCCGGTGGTGCCAACGGATTTGGTAAGGATCGATATACTTCCACCAGATATCTTCAGGATGCCTCCTTTATCAGGCTCAAAAACCTCAGCATTGGATACACCATTCCTGCTCACCTGATCTCAGCCGTTCCCGCTATCCAGGGTCTCAAATTGTATGCATCGGGAGAGAATTTAATGACCCTTACGCAATTGTGGGAGAATTTCGATCCCGAACTGGCTGATGTTACTGGAGATGGGCGAATTGGGGACAGTAGAGCTTATCCTTTAGCACGCACGATTAGCTTTGGGATAAGGGTTCAATTTTAAACTATTAATATCAAGCAAATGAAATATATAACCACAATATTGATAGCTGCTTTTTCTTTCGTTTCGTGCCACAGCGTCCTCGATAAAACACCACTGGATGAGATTACCGAAGCGACATTCTGGAATTCAGCTAAAGACCTGGAATTGTATATCAATGTTTTTTATCCTTCGCTCAGGGGAAACGTGAATTATCATACCCTGGACAACAACAGCGACAACTTACAACCCATTTCACCGAACAATATCCTGGACGGTACCCGATCTGTGCCTGCTACAGGTGGAGGATGGGGCTGGGCTGATATCAGGCGGGTCAATTATTTCCTGGAAAATGCACCCACCGTAACTGAAGGCAATCAAGCGGATATTAACCACTTTTTGGGAGAGGGTTACTTTTTCAGAGCCATCCTATATTTTGATAAGGTCAGAATGTTCGGTGATGTTCCCTGGTATGACAAAGTCCTCAATATTGACTCAGAGGAGCTTTATGCACCAAGAGAGCCCCGTAATGTCATCGTAGACAACATTCTTGCTGATATGGATCAGGCTATTGCCTTGCTGAAAACCAGGAGCGGTATTGGTGACACAAGATTGAACAAAGAGAGTGCCCTCCTATTCAAAGCCCGAGTATGTCTGTATGAAGGAACCTGGGAAAAATATCATGCCGGTACCCCTTTTGGAGTGCAGGGTTCCAATGGGGATAAATACCTCAATCTGGCGGTGCAGGCAGCACAGGAATTGATGAATATGGACGGGGTTGGCTTGTTTTCCACCGGAAATCCCCAGACCGATTACTTCGATCTTTTTGGAATGGATGATCTTAGTGGTGTTAATGAGGCATTGATGGTGGAGACGGTGGATCCTACGCAGGATCTGGGCACCTGGACATGGACTTATCTCAATGGGCAACGGGGAAATGGTACAGGCATGACGCTTTCGCTCGTACAGGACTACCTGGACAATCAGGGGCTTCCTATAGCGTTGAGTAATGTATATCAGGGCGATGAGACGCTCAGCGAGGTGGTGGAAAACCGGGATCCGAGACTCAATCAATCGATGTGGACCCCAGGTAAAGTATCGATAGCGTCAAATCCTCCTGTGATATTTCGGGTACCCCCCCTGGAAAAGGGTGGATCGGATATGAGTACGACGGGATATATGATCAGAAAGGGTTCTACCACTGATCCGGAACAAAACACAGGTTCCTCAACCGACAACTATGGGAAAGTGGATGGTATGGTATTTCGCTTTGGGGAAGCTTTGTTGATTTTTGCTGAGGCGAAAGCCGAATTGGGCACCATCACCCAACAAGATCTGGATAATTCCATAAACCTGCTCAGAGACCGGGTGGGAATGCCGCATCTTACACTGGATGTGGGTTTTATGGATCCCAACTGGGATTTTCCGGAATTATCTCCTCTGATCAATGAAATCCGCAGAGAGAGGAGGGTAGAACTTGCTTTTGAAGGATTCAGGCACGATGATCTGATGCGCTGGAGAGCCGGTCATATTATTCAGGGTACGCGACCAAAAGGAGCGAAGTTTATCCTGGGTGTATCTTTCCCCGAAATTGAAGATCAGATTCGTGGTATTGCGGTGGATGAAAATAACTATATTGACCGGTACAGAAACGTGATCCCCAACGGATACTCCTTCAATGAAAACCGCGATTATTTGTCTCCTTTACCCACTAATGAATTAACTTTAAACAGCAATCTGGTTCAGAATCCGGGGTGGTAACCGAAACACAATATAATACCACAATGGATTCCGCCAGGGAATTTTTTAAAAATGATAAAAGGCTATTCATGATGAGGTATGCAATATGGTTTGTTCTGATATGGGGCATGACTCAACTGCACGGACAGTCAAGTGATAAGTACAATGTTTTGTTTATCATTTCTGATGATTTGACAACCACCGCCCTGTCAGCCTATGAAAACACCCTCTCCCAAACCCCCAATATCGATAAACTGGCCTCCGAAGGGATGAAATACACCCGGGCATATTGTCAGTTTCCGGTATGTGGTCCCTCCAGAGCATCCCTGATGTTTGGTTATTATCCCCATGCCACCACAAGCCTTAGTTATACAAGTGGCCGTGAAAATGTGGGGCCGGACCGTAAATCCTGGGCTGAGTTGTTCAAGGACAATGGGTATTACACCGCAAGGGTGAGTAAAATTTTCCATATGGGTATCCCCATACATATCGAGGAAGGGTCCGACGGGACCGATGATGAGGCCTCCTGGACAGAACGATTCAACAGCCAGGGTCCTGAATGGCAGTCCGAAGGGGATGCTGAACTGGTGCAGAACAATCCCTATGGTGAAATAGAGAGGAAAGGGGGCAATGTGATGACGATCGTCAAAGCAGATGGAGGTGATATGGCCCAGTCTGATGGAAAAACCGCGGAGAAAGCATCTGAACTGATTCGAAAACACAAGAATAAACCATTTTTCCTTGCCGTTGGTTTCGTGCGGCCTCATGTGCCATTTGTGGCACCGCGGGAGTATTTTGATGCGTATCCTCACGACCAGATGGTGCTGCCTCCCATGGTGCACAACGACTGGGACGATATTCCAGCCGCCGGAATTAATTATGTCACCAGCCTGAATGCACAAATGTCTGAGGAACATGAGAAGAAAGCAGTAGCAGGCTATTACGCCTCTGTGGCTTTTATGGATGCCCAGGTAGGCAAAGTACTAAAAACACTGGAGGAGGAGGGATTGGAGGATAATACGATCGTTATCTTTACCTCTGATCATGGATTCCATCTGGGAGAGCATCGATTTTGGATGAAAGTCAGTCTCCACGAGGAATCAGCCAGGGTGCCTCTGATCATTAAAGTTCCAGGTAAAGAACCAGGTGTTTGTCATTCTTTTGCGGAGCTTATCGATCTATATCCCACCGTAGCAGAACTTGCCGGACTGGATTACTCTCCACATCTTCAAGGGAAAAGTCTGGTACCTACCCTCGATGATCCATCGGCTAAAGTCAGAGATGTGGCATTTTCAGTTTCCAGGTACCGTGGGGTGGAATTTTTCTTGCTAAGGACAGAAAAATGGGCTTATATCCAGTATGGTGAAGATGGGAAAGCAGGTAAGGAGTTATTTGATATGGAACTGGATCCGAAGCAATACAACAATCTGGCAGGAAATCCAAAATTCCAACATATCATGGATGAATTTGAAGAAAAACTGCGAGAAAAACTACGCGAGGTCCGTGACAATGACCTTGGTATCGATTATACCACTGAGTAATAAAATGTGATGGGGTGAAGGGGTGGATCAAGTGTAGAATATTGTTGTTGACATCAGGTCGAAGATTAAACTTGACATCAAATTGGATATGATAAAACTAAAAGATAGATTTCATTTTATGGTCTGGTTGGTGGTTTGTCCCCTGTTGTTCTCAGCATGCCAGGTAGAGAATGACGAAAAGCCACCCAATATCATTTATATCCTGGCCGATGATCTGGGATATGGGGAGCTGGGTTGTTATGGTCAGGAGAAAATTGAGACACCCAATATTGATCAGCTGGCGGCCAGAGGAATGTTATTTGCCCAACATTATTCAAGTTCACCGGTCTGTGCACCAGCACGCTGTATGTTATTGACCGGACGGCATGCCGGGAATGCCTATATTCGGAGCAATGATGGCATGCCGGAACGGGGTGATACTCATGATTTTGCCAAGGTTTTTGAAAACCCGGATCTCGAAGGACAGCGCCCCCTTCCTTCCAATACTGTAACTCTAGCGCATTTGCTGAAGGAAGCAGGTTATCGTACAGGCATGGTCGGGAAATGGGGACTGGGACCGCCCACTTCGGAGAGTATTCCTACCAAGATGGGGTTCGATTTCTATTATGGATATATTTGCCAGGGTCAGGCCCATACCTATTTTCCACTCCATCTTTGGAAAAACGATCAAAAAGTTGTTTTAAACAATGATTTGGTAGCTCCCAGAACCCGACTCGAAGAAGGTGCCGACCCCTATGATTTGCAATCCTATGCAAAATTCTGGCTGGAAGACTATAGCCCGGAATTAATGCAGAAGGAAATGCTGCAATTTATTGAAACGAACAGGGATCATCCCTTTTTTATGTATTATGCCAGCCCCATACCGCATGCACCGCTCCAGGCCCCGGCAAGGTGGGTTGATTATTATGTGGAAAAATTTGGGGATGAAGATCCCTATCTTGGCGATCAGGGGTATTTTCCGCAAAGGTACCCCCGGGCGGCTTATGCCGCAATGGTTTCGTATTTTGATGAGCAGGTAGGTGAGCTGGTGGCCACATTGCAGAAGCTGGGCTTGTATGAGAATACATTGATTATTTTCTCCAGCGACAATGGCCCGACTTACAATGGAGGGACCAATTCTCCCTGGTTTGATAGCGGAGGACCGTTTCTAAGTGATCTAGGTTGGGGAAAAGGATATCTCACGGAGGGTGGTATTCGGGTACCCATGATTGCTCACTGGCCCGGGAAAATCAAACCGGGTACTGTGACCGATCATATTTCAGCACAGTATGATGTACTTGCCACATTGTGTGACCTTGTGGGTGTAGAGGACCTTCCTGACCACGATGGTGTGAGCTTTCTCCCCACCTTGATGGGACAGGGATCTCTGCAGGATATTCATAAATTCCTATATTGGGAGTTTCCAGCCTATGGGGGACAACAGGCAGTCCGGATGGGAAAGTGGAAAGCCATCCGAAAGGAAATTTTTAAAGGAAATATGAACATTGAACTGTATGATCTTGACGAAGATCTTCAGGAAACCATGGATATAGCAGACCGACATCCTGATATTATAGAGAAAATGGAGGAAATTTTTAGCAGGGAGCATCAGCCGGCAGCGGTGGAGAAATTTCGTTTTGCGCAGTTGGGGGATTGACCTCTATTCAGACAGTCGTATTTCACCTTGGCGCACCTTTTCCGCGAGATCAGCCAGAGAAGTTGTCGCAAATTTTCGTTTGAGACTCGCTTTGTAATCGATCCAGAAGTCGTGCAGAGGACAAGGTTTGGCTTCCCCACATCCGGGGAGTCCCAGCAGGCAGGTTTCGAAAAAGGCATCGCCTTCCAGGATTTCGACCACTTCCTTCAGAAAGATATTTTCAGCTGGTCGTTTGAGCATAATCCCACCTCCCGGACCACGGTAGGAAGCGATCAGGCCATATCTGGTAAGGAGTTGGAAAGTCTTGGTGAGAAAGTGAAATGAAATATCAAGGTCTTTCGAGATTTTGCCGATACTGGTATATCCTTCTGTGTTTTGCACCGCTATATACACCAAAGCGCGGATTCCATAATTGGCGGCCTGGGATAGAATTTTCATGACCCGATAATTTAAGACTTAAAGGTACGAAATATAGTATGAAAATTGAAAGACCAATGTAGTAATTCCTCGGAATGGGGGTGTACCAACCGGAGGATACCGATGTAATCCTTCCCCTTATCAGAGAAATAACTGGTAATCCGTACCTGGCCGACGAAATTAATTTGTATGATAGAGCCAATTGTCAAATTTTACAGACTAAATATTAAATTGATATCCCATTTAAAACATTATTCCGAGATGAGATTAGTTATTCCAAGCTTTGTCCTATCCATGCTGATTCTGTTATGGATTCCTTTGGGGTTGAAGAGTCAGCCATCACAGTCCCCCAATATCATCGTTATCCTGCCCGATGATCTGGGCTGGAATGATGTTGGATATCACGGATCTTTTATCAAAACGCCCAACATGGATCAGCTGGTTGCGGAAGGCGCTCATTTTAGTCAACATTATGTGATGCCATCGTGTACACCCAGCAGGGTCAGTTTGATAACCGGCAAGTATCCCAGCAGGTATGGTATTCTGGCCCCTGCATATGGTGAGGTTATCGATGAGGGAGATCCTACACTGGCCTCTCTTCTGAGGGACCTGGGCTACCTTACTGCTATTTCGGGTAAATGGCACATGGGATCGCCACCCTTCACCCCTTTGAAATATGGTTTTGCCTCCTCCTATGGATACTTTGATGGGCAAATTGATCCCTATACGCACGAATACAAGCGGGAATCACAGTTTACCACCTTTCAAACCTGGCACCGCAATGATCAATATCTGAAGGAAGAAGGGCATGTTACTGATTTGATTACCCGGGAGGCAGTCCGTATTATTCAGGACAGTGGTGATCAACCTTTCTTTCTGTACGTAGCCTACAGCGTCCCCCATTATCCTCTTGCGGAGCCCGAAGAATGGACTTCTTTATACGACGGGTATCAACTCGAGGAATCCAGAAAATGGTATGCTGCCAGTGTAAGTCATATGGATGATGGGATCGGTCAAATGGTGGATGCGCTCGAAATGACAGGTAAAAGGAACAATACCCTGATCGTTTTTGTAAGCGATAATGGGGGACAGCTTAATTGGTACAGCGATACAGATTATCATGGTAGTTATGCAGACAAACCACATACGGTGCTAGGTGATAATTTTCCTCTGAGGGGTTGGAAAGTGGATTTGTATGAAGGGGGGATCAGAGTACCCGCATTTGTAAATTGGCCGGGTGTGATTGAACCAGGAACCAGGATACATACACCGGTTCATATTGCGGACTGGTTACCCACCCTGGTCCATCTCGCTGGGGGTACACTCGATACCACTGCGATGCAGGTTGATGGAAGCAACATTTGGTCGTTGTTTGACAGCTCGTTGCCTGCCTATGAGGCTCATCCTTTTTACTGGAAAGTGAAAGAGGGCAGTGCTGTGAGACAGGGACCCTGGAAGATGATCGCATTTGAAAACGGACTGGTGGAATTATACAACCTGGAAGAGGACTTCAGGGAAACTATGAATGTCAAAAACAAACATCCGGAGGTGGTAAAGCGATTGACAGATTTACTTGCCCGGTTCCAGGAAGGAGATCGGCAAAATTGAGACAATCTTTTAAGAGAGAAGCTTTCCGCTTATCGTCTGCAAAGGGGAGAATTTTTCTATGGAGGTGGTTTATTTCATAGTTTGTATGAAATTATCGGCATTCAGGTTAGGGTGTATGCCCAAATCTTAATAAATTGTTGCCAATAATGCCCAATGTGTGACCATGGAAAGAAGAACGTTTATAAAAAGCACGCTGGCAGGTACAGCAGCTTTGCAGGTTCCCCTTATTCTCAATGCTAAAATCAAAGGTGCCAATGACCGGGTACGGGTTGGCGTTATTGGTATACGCGGGATGGGACAAAACCACATCAAGAGTTATCAGGCACTGGACAATGTAGAAGTGGCAGGAATCTGTGATGTAGACCAGAATTTATTTCCTGGTGTGATTCAACAACATTTTACGGACAAGCATTTGCCCAGGCCGGAGACTTATGTTGATATGCGGAGAATGTTTGAAAATCCGGATATCGATGCGGTTTCCATAGTTACACCCAATCACTGGCATGCCTTAGCCGCAATCTGGGCCATTCAGGCTGGAAAGCATGTATCGGTCGAGAAACCCTGTTGCTACAATATCTATGAAGGTAAAAAATTGCTGGAAGCAGCTGAAAAATACAACGTTATTGTTCAGGATGGAGCAGAACAAAGACATAATCCGTGCTCTCAGTCCGCAGTGAAATTTTTGGAGTCCGGTCAGTTGGGTGAAGTTTACCTCGCCAAAGGGATTTGTTTCAAACGACGAAATACCATAGGTCGTTTTCCCGATGGCCCAATGCAGGAAGACCAAAAACATCCCTACGGTAATTTTACAATAAGCTATTTATCCAAAGTGGATTACAATATGTGGCTGGGTCCTGCACCGGAAAGGCCTTTTAATCCCAACAGGTTTCATTACAACTGGCATTGGAACTGGGATTATGGAAATGGAGATATGGGCAATCAGGGGGTTCATGAAGTAGACATAGCCCGCTGGGGTCTGGGGGTAACCTTACCCACCAAAATTAGTGCGATGGGGGGCCATTTTATGTTTTCGGACGATCAGAATACCCCCAATGTGTTGATGGCGATGTTTGAATTCCCCAACCCCAACGGACAGAGTGATAAGAAGAAAATGATGCAGTTTGAGGTACGGCACTGGTACAGCAATCGGGAAGTAGTTTTGGAGGAAAATTCATCGAATTCTGCAGGTTACATGATGAGCGCAGCAAACAATATCGGGAATCTGTTTTTCGGCTCAAAGGGATACTTGGTAAAAAACGTTGATGAATGGCGGACTTACCTGGGAAGCGAAGGTGAACCCGGACCACGTGGTAGTGGCCTGGGAGATAATTATCAGAATTTTATTGACGCTATACGAGCCAATGATCCGGGAAGAATTAGTGCAAAAATCAAAGATGGTGTCTACTCTTGTATCGTCATGCATCTGGGGAATATATCGTACCGTCTGGGTCGCTCCCTGGATTTTGATCCTGAAAAAATGGAGATATTAAATGATCCGGAAGCTAACGCCATGATGTCCAGAGAAGAATATCGCGCACCTTTTGTGATTCCGGACAAGGTATAGGAAGGCTACATGCAGATGAAATTTTAATATCTATCCGATGAAAATAAAATCAATACTGTTGTGGACTGTATGCCTGGTAGCATCCTATAGCTGTAATTCGGGAAATGAAACCCAGAAAAAAGAGGAACCACTCAAGGTTGCATTTGAGCAGAATGACGTGAAAAAGACAATCGATGTCCTTGTGGACGGTGAACTTTTCACCACCTTCCGCTGGCACGATGACTTGACTAAACCTGTGTTACTGCCCATTCGTACGGCACGAGGAACTGAGGTCACCCGGGGATTTCCGGTGTTTCCTAAAACAGGGGAGCGGGCAGATCACCCTCATCAAATAGGAAATTGGCTGACCTATGGCAATGTGAATGGAAGCGATTTTTGGGGAAATGGTTCCAAAGGACTGGGTAGCCTCAATAGGAATGGTGGAAGCATCCTTCTGGAATCCATCGACGAAATGAGCGGAGGTGATCGTGAAGGTAAGTTGGTCACTACGGCCAGCTGGAACGACAGTTTGGGCAATCGCCTATTGACCGAAAATACAACCTATTTTTTCCTTTGTAAGGATTCGATTCGGATCATTGATCGGATCGTAGTACTGACAGCGGGGGAAATTGCTGTCTCGATGCCCGACACCAAGGAAGGCATGTTTGGCATACGCGTAGCCCGGGAACTGGAATTACCGGACCAGGGGGAGGGGATATTGTACAGTGCTGATGGAAAACCGGAAAGAGTAAAGGAAATGGACAACGCTGCCATTTCAGGGGATTATCTTAGCAGTACGGGTCAGACTGGTATGGATGTGTGGGGGAGTCGTGCGGGGTGGATGAGTCTTTGGGGCAATATTCGTGGAGAAAATATTTCTGTGGTCATTTGTGACCATCCGGAAAACCCTGGTTATCCAACCTGGTGGCACGCGCGGGGTTATGGATTGTTTGCTGCCAACCCATTGGGTGCCAGGGATTTTACAAAGGGAGAGGAAGAGGCCGATTTTAATATCCCAGCCGGTGAATCAATAACCTTTCGTTACCGAATCGTGATAAGTTCTGGCAAGCACCTGAACACTGAGGAAATAGAGAATTATAGCCGTAGTTTTGCGGATTTTTGACGTGAAGCTTTTCTAAAATTTATGTTGGAAAAAATTTGATGGCCAAGCTATCTATTGTCAAGGTTCGTGGGCCTTGTAGTTGATTTTACACGGATAACGAATATTGTTGAGTGGAATTCTATAGGGCTATCAATGTGCTCTTTTCGACTTTTTGGGGATGGGCCAATTAGGATGTCTCTCAAAGTCAGTGCGGATTACCAAAGACAAAGAAAAAACAGGATATGTATATAGATTTTCGTGCATCAGCTGGTATTCTTTTATTCTTATGGATAGGAATGATAAGTTCACCGGGAGTCTACGGCCAGGAGTGGAAGGACATTAAATCAGTGGAGGAAGTTTGTAATCATTATCCAGATCAAATGCAGCAACTACTCCAGGCTCTCGATTTGGATTATCCGGGATTACAAAAAGTGAAGAATGCTTTTGAGGATGATAATATCGTCCGGGCATGTAAGGAATTGTTGAATTATTATCAACTAAGCCCATCCGGAAGTCACTACCATTTTGAATTGCCATCAGCAACTTCCCGAAGGTTACCTGATGCGGATACCCTTTTAGCGTACATATTTGAAATCCAAAATGTGAGAGGACAGGTGCCATTATTGGATAACGGTCATCGCGACTGGCATTATAAGGGACCCAATAATGACAGGGAATGGGCCTGGTTGTCCAATCGCCATTTCCAGGTCAGTCAGGTAATGGATGCTTATTTTGAAACTGGAAATCCGATCTATGCCCGGTTTGTGGACGAATTTCTCAGGGATTTTATCCTGGCCAGCTTGCCTTATCCCGAAAAGAAGGGTTCGGACTCAGTATGGAGAGGACTGGAAGTGGCTGCCAGGGCAAAAAACTGGACGAGAATCTTTTATCGCTTTCAAAAAAATCCCTTGTTAACACCGGCCACACGATTGTTGATCCTCAGAAGCCTGTTGGATCATGCTCATTACAGTAGAAATTTCCACAGTCAAAACAATTGGTTGACAATGGAAATTTCTGCCCTGGCCACCATAGCTGCAGACTTTCCAGAATTTAAATCTTCTCCACAATGGCTGGAATACACTGTGGCTACCATGGTGGAAAGCATGAAAGGACAGGTTTATCCGGATGGGACACAAACTGAATTGACGTCACATTACCATACCGTGGCTATGCGAAATTTCTTGCTGTTCAAGCAGATTTGTGACCGCGTGGGCTATCTGTTACCTGGCTATTACGAGGAGACAATCAGGAAGATGTATGGCTATATTGCACATACTGTTCGCCCCGATGGTTATAGACTGCTCAACAATGATGGGGATCGGGGATCGGATGTTCCACTTATTTTGGAAGGTGCTGAAATATATCAGAGACCGGACTGGGCTTATATAGCGACCAATGGGGAACAAGGCGTGAAACCAAAAGAGGGCCCGTCTTATTTCTATCCCTGGGCGGGCCATTTGATTTCGAGGAGTGGATTTGACAAGGACGCACACTGGTCGTTTTTTGATATGGGTCCCTGGGGTAGTGGGCATCAGCACAACGATAAATTGCATTTGTCCGTGGCTGCTTATGGAAGAGACCTGCTGGTGGATGCGGGACGCTTTGCCTATACGGGTGCAGTGGCTGAGAAATTCCGACCCTATGCCCGGTCAAGCCGGTCTCACAATGTGATTATGATCGATGAAAAAGGGCAGAATGAGGGTCCCAGATTGGCGGAAGAAGCCATGAGTGAAAGTCAATGTAGAATAGAGGAAAACTTCGATTGGGCCTGGTCCTCTATGGGGGATTATATCGATGTACAAGGAGAAATTGAACATCGCAGAGGCGTTTATTACCAGCGGGGAGAATTCTGGGTTGTGGTGGATCAGATACTTACCGATCGGCCCAGGTCAATACAGGCCTTGTGGCATTGGCACCCGGATTGTAGGATTGTGGTCCAGGATGGGCGAACTTATACGGCAAATTCAAGAGGCAACCTCCAGATTGTTCCTCATGTGGGATCTGCCTGGGATGTTCACACTATCGTTGGACAGGAAGAGCCAGAAATCCAGGGTTGGTACAGCGAAGAGTACAATAAATATACACCAAATACTGCAGTGATTTATACCACGAGAATTGAAGAAAACACCACATTTGTCTGGTTGCTTCAACCTTCAGAAGGTTTTGTCCAGGATGCCTCGGTGGAAATTTTGTCTTCAGAGAAAGGACAGATAAAAGTGAAAGTAATCTCTCGTATTGGTGGTGATAATATATTATCAATCCCTATTGGAAACCGGTAGAGCCCCAGCCCATTAAAATACTGGATTTTTGAGGAATGGCAATCACCCACTGATAAAATTACCCGGGAATTGCCATCCCTCAACATCCAATCTCTATTCTGAAGCCCCGGTCAGAATAATTCGCTCCGTCCCCAAAAACTGGTGATCATCGTGTAATTTTAGAAAATAGATCCCTGGATTGAACCCACGCATATCAATCACCTTGCCTTTGGCTGTAATTCCATTCGCCATAAATTGACCCAGATGATTGTAAATACTATACCTGATCAGCCCACCATGTTCGAAATCAACCGTAATAACGTCCATGGTGGGGTTGGGGAATACTCTGAGGGTGCGGTTGTATGCTCGGTAAGTATTTATTTCATTGGGCATCGGAGGAGCCTCCACAGTAGTGGTATCTTCACCACCGGTTGTATCCGGAGCTTGAATCAACAAGATGGTGCCGAGATCCAGACTAGTATCTCCGGCCAGGAACAATGTATCCGACCAACCATGTTCAAGAACGATGGAATCGGGGTGGAAAACCTGATATCCGGATGGAAGATCAATTTTAATCTGGTATTTTCCGGGAAGCAAATGATCATAGAATAACCGGCCTCGTTGACCCATCCAATTGTCTGACCTCATAGTCCAAATAGGTGTAAAATCGCTCGTGGTTTGATTTAATTTATACAATGTAACCAGGATGCTATCCGTTCCTGCAGTCTGAGGGAAGCGTTGAATCGCCAGATCCTCTTCGGTAATGATATGTGCTGTGATGTTGTTTAGACCTGGATTTGGGGTATTCTGTATATAGATCATCTGGTCCCGGTAACTTTTATTTCCTACCACATCTTCAGCTATCCACCTTCGTACAAATGCGAGGGTATCCAAACCCTTTTCATCCAGGATGGGACTGGTTATAATGGTATCCCATACCACATATCTGCAAATATCCAAAATGATGACCTGCTCAGAAGGTGCTGGGAGTTCAGAAGTTGATGCAATGATGGTATCTCGTGGGAAATATTGAAAAGTAGGAGGATTCAGATCATAGAGTGCGACATAATTTCGAAAAATCTCCCTGTTTCCACATTGGTCATGAACTTCATAGGCGTATTGTAATATATTCCACAAACCAAATTGTGGAGTAGCTGGCATTTCTTCCTGGAATTTACGCCCAACAAAGCGAGATTTGGTTTGATGTAATCCCAAATGGAGATCGTCGATGCTGATAGGCGGAGAAATACAATCCGCAATATGCAACGTGTCTCCGGTTGATATGCCTGCAATGTGCTGGATTTCGAGCGGCGGCAATACCTCAATGGTCAGAGTGCATGAGGAGGTCCCTGCCGCGTTGGTAGCCTGGTAGATAAGCGTGGTTTTTCCCGCTGGGAAAACAGAGCCTGAGGTCAGGCCGGTCCGGTCTGTTTGGATGACTTCTACTGGGCCAAACGAATCTGATGCCTCGGGCAGATCAAATGTTACGATGGAATCGCAACTGATTATGGATCTTGAATGACATTGTATTTCCGGGGCATTACCAGGGTGAATTTGGACCTTCTGGATTTGGCTCGATTGATTTCCTGATGCATCTTCGTATGTCCAGGTAATGAAGGTGTTTCCTTGTGATGTAATAGGAAAAATGGTTTCGGTGGTTGCAATAATGACACCACTGCATTGATCAAAGGCGGTCGGTACAGCAATCTCTCCGGCATTGATCTGGTTAGAACTCAGCACCACCGGTAGTGTGGATAAGTCAGGCGTGGGTGCTATTGTATCCAATACTGTGACTAA
This sequence comes from uncultured Saprospiraceae bacterium, assembly GCA_964426625.1. Lineage (GTDB taxonomy): Bacteria > Bacteroidota > Bacteroidia > Chitinophagales > Saprospiraceae > Membranihabitans. The sequence goes on from CAYRRD010000018.1 coordinate 17,708, forward strand.
GGCATATGCACTTGCTGTATTTCCGGTAGAATCGGTAACGGTAAGCTGAACCATTGAAATTCCCAGGAGATCACAATTGAATTGGGTATGACTGAGTTCCATGCTTGCTATCCCAAACGCATCGGAGCTTCCGTTATCGATAAGGTCTGGGGTCAGCAACGCTGTTCCCATCTCATCCAGATACACGGTCGCATCCTTCGTCACTACATGGGGAGGAGTTCCGTCGTAGATCATGACCAGCATGTTGGAGGCTAAATTGGGAATATCGTTCTCATCTGTGGCCGCGTTTTCTGGAATCTGTATGCTTACTTCTCCATCCAGCAGGGGTTGAACTATTACCGAAAATTCGGTGTCGTTTTGAGCCTCGAAATTGGAAGAAGTGGCATTCACAAATAGGATATCGGTCATCGAGAATCCCGTGACCGGGGTGTTGAATTCGATATTTACCTGGAAAGACTGGTTGGTGGGTGAAATGACTTTGGAACTGATCACGACCTCAGGTTTTCCATAAACACTGAGCGTAAAGGTGTCTGTGACCATATTTCCATTTCCATCAAGCGCAGTGACTTCTATATCAATTGAACCCACATCTTCCAGCCCGGGCGTACCCATGAATCGTCTTTCCAGGGATATAAAGCTCAACCATGAGGGTAAATCATTTCCGTCAGATTTTTTTGCTGAATATTCCAGGATGTCATCTTCATTCATATCTATGAAGGTAATGTCATCGAACTGGAAATTAAACGGTTCATTGACAGCGATAATCTGGTCGGGAATGGGATTCACTACTGTGGGACTGTAATTGACAAATAGGTGAATATAGCCGCCACTGACGACCATATAATGTTGTAAAGTATATCCATCTTGTAATTCATCTCCTTCATAAACCAATCGCTGAAGCTCGACATCGATTCCAATCAAGTCATTGATTTTTTGTTTCAGTTGTTGTACCGCATCGGTCGGGAAGGTTTGAATGGTTAAAGTGTCGGCTGATTCAGTGATCAATTTGACCACAAAAGGACTACAATCTTCACTCTCCAGAGCATCACCATGAATCGTCCAGTAATAATTTTCTATTAAACTTTGATGCTCCGCAACTGCATTACAGTATGTAAGTCCATTGGCTCCAAGAGTGATGTTGATTGGGGTATTATCTGCTGAAGCCCATCCTATGAGTGTGGCATCGTAATTGGTTGTGGATAAGCCCGAGTTCTGTAGCATACCGACCATGGATAGTGCATTACTCATATCCCAATTTCCCAGGTTGAAATCAAAAGAATAGGCATTGGAAAACATGTCCTGAAAATCCCAGGCCCCTGAGACATCCCACCCGCTTATATTCTGGTTGAAATTATGGCTCTGCCGAAACATTCCCTGGAATCTTTCTACTTGACCTACATCCCAATCAGAGATATTGCCATTGAAGTTTATGGCATAATTGAACAAATAAATCATATTCGAGATGTTGGACACATCCCAATGATTCAAGTCCTGATTTATATTCGAGGCTAAATAAAACATAAAGGACATGTCAGTCACATCGGAAAGGTCAGGTGCATCAGTTGCGTAAATTTGTAGATATTCACAACCAGAAAAAGCGTTTGCCATGGACTTCCAGACTATATCTCCCCACTGTTCGATAGAAACAATTTTATTTCGTTCTTCTTCATTGTTGAAATAGATTCTCGGGAATTGACCTGTAATTTCAACTTGGTAAGTTCCTGGGTGGGGGAATGTAATCGTGTAATTCCCTGTAACATTGGTCACCGATCCGGCATTGGATGAATTATTTTCCTCCACCCAGTATATATTGTAATTGTATCCACTTCCAGTCGTGGGTATACGGATTTGATTGTCGGGAGTACTGCCGGATAAGGTATTGGTAGTTATCCATGTCGTGATAAACCCCGTCCCCGGTCCGGTGTGATCCTGATCGTTGCATGAATATATTACTGCATTATAATCTGCACATTCACCCCCATTATTGTAGATATTAACGGCATTATCGTGATTCAATATAAAATCGCATATGTTGTTTAATGTACAGGAATTGAGCTGGGAATTGTTGTTGATCCATATCGAACCATCTATCTGCGAAACGTTGCTAAGAGAACTGATAGAGCTCAAATTCGAATTGAATGCAATTCTCAAATCGCCAGAAATGGTTGTGAGATTTTCAAGCCCGTTTAGGTTGGTTAAGGCAGGGTTATATTCAATACTGAGTGTACCTCCAATATCATTGAGGTTACTTAGGGCTTGTAAGGAGGTTAAATTATTGTTTAGGGTAATGTAGAAATTATCCCCTACCTTGGATAGGTTTTCCAATCCAGCCAATGAAGTAAGCAGAGGGTTGTTGGAAATGGAAATATAATTACCAACTTCAGTAAGATTGAGCAGTGCTCCGATGGACTGTAGTTTGGGTAGATTATTTAAAATAAAATTATCCCCTATATAACCGAGTGACTCCAGCCCCTGAAGCGAGGTAAGTTCCGAAAGATTGCCCATTTCAAAATATCCCCCAATGTAACTGAGGTTTTGGAGGTGTTGAATGTTGGATAAATTGGCATGGTTGTGAATAATAAAACTGTTACCCACATACTCCAGACTCGCCAGACCCGAAAGGTCTGTTAATTCAGGATTCCCACTGACCGTAAGATAGTCCTCAACGTGTGTGATGTTGTGAAGTCCATGGAGAGAATTTAATGGATTGGAAGTGATTTCCAGGTAGCCTTCGATTTTTTTAATTTGGGATAGAGGGGTCAAATCTATAATGTCGGATCCCTTGATGACCACATTACCCTGAATATTTTCACAATCCGGAAAATTAACAGAGAAGTTGTCCACTTCACTTTGTGTAGTGAATTCCAGGAATCCTGTAGGACATTGGGCGAAGCTTTTCCAGGTGGCTAGGGTAATCGTACTCAAAATAAATAGTAGAATTCTAATGCTCATAATCATATATTTTTTGTGGTACTTAAGTTCAAAGTCAATTCCGTCCATACCGGTCATCAATTCAACATTTAGCAGATTCCATTGGGTAATTATTCCAGTGCTTCGATCAACATTCCGAAGTGTGTCCAGGTGAGGTAAAGGAGCAGGAGCAGAGTGATCAATCCCAGCCAAATGATGGTTTTACCGGATCTGATTTTCATGAAGCCAAGATAGGCCTGATGGATGAGGGGGAGATACGAATTGGGTTACAATGGGGTTTCAGGAGGGTTACAAAAAGGTTACAACTCACTAATCCAGGCATGTCGACGATGAATATGAACCTTGGGTATGAACACCCCAAAGGAATAATTGGAGAAAGGAGAGCGGTGGGCATAGGTCAATGTCATATAGTAGGTGGGATGGAATTACCCAGTGTTTTCAATCAAATCGATGAGCATATCCTGATTGTCCAGGTGCAGCTTTTTCCGGATCCTGTGATTGGTGACATTGATGCTCTTGGGTGATACACCCAGTGCTGCTGCTATGTCTTTGGTAGACATGCGCAATTTTTGAAGACAAAGGCAACGGATCTCAGATGATGTCAGGTCGGGATACCGGCTTTCCATGATTTCGATAAATCCGGGGTAAGTCATTTGGAAATTTTGCTTGAAATGGTCCCAGTCGTCCATGGTGAGTATTGTGGCATTTTGCAGTTCGCGAATCATTTTGAAATCCGGCTGACTGCTGTAGTTGAGTTGCATTCGTTCGATAATTTCATTATTCTCCCTGATTTTTTGCGTAAGACTCAGGAGTTTGGTACGGGCATGATCCAATGATTCCCGGGTGTTTTTCAGTTTCAATTCCCGGATTTCCTCTTGTCGTTTGTGATTTTGATTGCGTTGATAAAAGAAAACCATTCCAAGCAGGAAGGAAAGTGTCAAAAGCCCTAAAACCGAATTACGTTGTTGAATAAGTTTTTGTTTCTGGATTTCACGTAGTGCAAGTTCGTTGGCATTGAGTTCCTGCTTTGCACGGAGAAGCTTCAGCGCGTTGAATTTGTCGTTGTAAATTTGGATGGCCATTTCGGTAGAATCCACAAAATCTGTGGCCAGGTCTTTACTTCCCAGGGAGGCATACCATTTGGCCATGACTGGGTACAACAAGCGCAATCGATCCTTTTGTCCCGAACGGTTGATGTATTCCCGGGCTTTCGTGATCATCGTTTCTGCTTTATTAAGCTCATTTTTCCGAATATAAATATCAGCCAGTGGCGTTAATGAGCCGGCGGCCAGTCCCCAATCTTCAATCGATTCTGCCGTTAGGTAATCCCGTTCCAGAAAAGGAATGGCTTGATCGTATTGCTTTCGCAAGTAATAGTTGTAGCCCAGGTTACCCGATGCGATTCCTTTCCAGATTTCTATTGGGAATTCTCCGGGGTCTTCAATTATTTGACGGAAAGAAAGATCCGACGAATCCAGGAGTTTGAGCTGCTGGTAACACAGTCCCACATTGTTTCTGGAATGTAAGATGAAGGTGGTGTTGAAAGGAATGGCAGGAAGCGTCTCAGCTTTTCGGAAATAATGGATCGCTTCCCTGTAATCTCTGAAATAATAATGCGCTCGACCTATAATCATATAGCATTGTGCCATGTCGGGAAATTCGTTTGGAGAAAGTTGATTCATAATTTCTTCCAGGTGGTGGTAGGTTTTGAACAATTGTTCATAATCCGGAAAATGATCCCACAAGGTAAATGCCAAAAATTTGGTCGCCCGCGCCTGGATAATTAATTTTTCGTGAAGCCCTGCACTTTTCGCGAAATCCCGCATATCCCGGATTTTTTTTTCGACAGGGTCGGAACCGTGTTTTAATTTAAAATATTGGCGAAGTAGTCGAAATTCCCAATTCAGGTCTGAGTCATTTATATCAATCGATATTTTCTCCATTTTGTTGAGGAGAGGTAGCATTTGGTTTGGGTCTTGAAGTTGGTCGATATAGGTATAGAGATAACTCGTTTCTACGGCACGGGTGGAATATGGAAGTCCTGATAAATTACGGAAGGTAAGTACGGGATCGGTTTTATAGAAATGAGCAAATTGCGGAACTGTTTCCTGTTGCAGATTTCTCCCGTTGTTCATAATCCGGATAGCATTGATCTGGGTTAAGGTGAAATCCAGGGCAGGCGATGTAGATACTGGGTGCAGACCGTCGAGCTCATTTAAGGATGGATTGTGTGAGATATCCAGAGATCCACCAATGTTGGTCAGAGATTGCAGACCGTGGATCGAACTCAATCGTTGGTTGTACAAAATCCAGAATGACCCCCCGGTCTCCTGGAGATTCTTCAAATCGTGGATTTCCTGAAGGGACTCGTTGTGGAATATATTAACATAATCTCCGACTACTTTCAGGCTATTCAACCCGGATAGAGAGATGAGCCGAGGATTGTTGAGAATATTCAGATATCCATTGATTTTTTGAATCTGTTTTAAACCGCTCAAATCGTATACATCCGATGTCCCATAGGGAACTCCGATGACTACATTTCCCTGGATGGTAGAGCAATCCGGATACCAGGAGGCGTATTCTTCAAGTTGCTGTTGCGTTGAGAAATGGATGTCTCCAGGCGGGCATTGTGCTCCGATCCGGAAATTATTTATAAGAAATCCGAGTGTGAGTATGATGAAATGCTTCGGTATTGCCATGTTTTCTCGGCCTTAATCCACTGTTAGTATAGCTTCTTATGGAGATAACTGGGTTTCTCGATGCTTTTTACACTTCAAATATAAAAATTGATTGAATAAGATCTTTTAAAAATCAAAATTTAACAGGCCGGAGAGTTGAACAAAACCATTAACTTAGAAGGATAATATTCAGTTTGAATAGATGGGGCAATTCTTGTAAAAAAAAAGAACTGCCCGGGAAGAAATCCGGACAGTTCTATCATTTGGATATGCCAATTATCGGATTTTAGGTTCCAGTAATTTGTTTTTTATCTGAATCATATCGTCCAGAATCAATCGGTATTCACTGGCAAGGCACTTTGCCTGATGTGGATTTTTAAATGCGAAATCCAATAAGGGAACACTGGCAAGGTCTACGCCGGCATTTTCTACAATTCGTTCCCTTACGTCTGATAATAACTGGCTCTGACTTTCATATTTTTTGTCCTTGAAATAATCCCTGTGATTGACCAGGTTTGTGGGAGCTACCGAATACTCCAGGGTGTTTTCCCCAAATTGCCCAATAGACACTTCATACTCGTGGGGTTGGAAATTCGGATCCAATTTTTTCAAGTGTGCCTGGATGTGGTTGAGTGTAAATTGCATTTGCTCGATGGTTTTGGCCATATCGTTGTGATTGATACCCACAGCAGTGTTGATAAGCTGGGCATAGTCACCACCCTGGCTTTTCTCCCATGCAATTCCTATAATGCGTTGGTAATCCCTTGCCAACATTTTGCTGGGATGAATAGCTATAGCAAAACCATCACCCTGTCCCGAGGGCAGAATATAATCTCCGATTTCCACTTCACCGATAACCTTCACCGGAACCTGCCCCACAAATGCTATTTTTTCATAAAACTTTTCTTCACTGGAGTTTGCGGGCATATTACCGAGAAGCAAAGGTGAAGTGGATACCACCATAAACCGATCAGCATGCATAAATTTTTTGGAAACCTTTCCTCCGATCACCCCTACGACATCCCCAGGTTGGATCAATTCCTCTGGATCGGCTCGAAGTAGCCACTCTGCATAATCTCCCGCACCCGATTCGTAGGCAACCCCTACATTGATATCCGAATAAGAACCGTAAATTACCAGACTGTATAAGTTGGAAAGGAGGTCAACCCCTTGTGCGAAAATGTCTTCAGGATCCAAAACGCTACCCAACGATGAGAAGAAGGTGACCGCTGAGGAAAGCGTGCTGATGCCACCGAGTAGTACGTCCAGGGTGTAATTGGAGAATATCTGGGATTCAAAATCCGTGGCATCAGCCTGTGGGGGATACAAATCCGCATCCATCAGTGCAGCCCTCATGATGCTCCAGGCATTTTGAGCGGGGCTGGTGTTTTCAATGATACAACCCACATCGCTGGTATTGACAGCATTGAAGTTGTTGAACAATTCTTCAAAGGTGTTTTCCAACTCGCTATTTTCGAATGGATTGGAAAACATCGGGGTATTGAACGAGATGCCCGGGAGAGAGCCTGGTGATAACACTGGGAAAGAGCCTGCATCCAGACTTGGGAAAGAACCGGGATTAAAATCAAGGGGGGGATCATAAGAGGGAAGCGATCCTTCGCTTAGGCTTGGCAATTGTCCATTGCTCAGCGTAGGTAGAGAACCTGGCGAAAACTCAATGATGTTCAGCAATTCCGTTCCGAAATTCACAAAAGGTGATGCAATATCAAAAGTAAATATTCCTCCCAATGAGTTACTCACCTCTGATGGATCGCTGAAAATATCCAGCAACATACCCAACATGCCGGTCGGATCCAGATCCGCACGTCCCATTCCCTCGATCCGTCCCTTCTGGATGCCATCTCGCCAAAATGAAATGTAATTGTTACCACGGTGTGAGGTAAGGCAATCTTCGGTGGCCGGTGTAAGGTCGATTGCCAGCCCCTGTTTACTCCCTTTGATCAGAACAGGATAACTCATTTGCTCGGTTTGAAGACCCTCTACATCAATGTTAAAGGTGACCGGACCAAATACCCTTAGGGAATCCTTGAGCGCAGTGGTGCCATGGATCACCACATCCTTATCTACCTGAAGATTGGAATCAACCTGAAGCTGGCCCAAAATACGACCATTTCCCCCTATCATCATGTCTTGCCCAACCATCAGGGAGGAGTCCACTTTGAGATGACCACCGATCAAAGTATTACCTTCCGTCATAATTTCTCCGCCGACCACCAGGGTGGAGTCGATTTTCAAATTTCCTCCAAAGATTCCGTTGCCATTTACATAAATGTGCTCATTTACAGTTATGCTGGAATCCACGAACAGATTGTGGTGGATATTCAGGTTTTGGCCAATAGTCACATTGTCATCTATACTGAGTGGTCCGATAATTTGGACTTGGCCATCCTCAGCAATGGTCATCCGTGCGGTATCATTGGTTACGATGATGATCGGTGAGGCATCCAGTGTACCCAAAGTGGGGGGATTGTGGATTTTCTCAACGTATTTATTGCCGGTGATGGACCAATATGGACTGATTTCCTGAAAAAGACTTCGCAAATCCATTTCCGGATGTAAAGACTCAACACGACCTGCTGATCGTGCATATTGAGCATATGGAACAGAGTACAACTGGTCGGTGGTTGTGATGTCATAAGTAGCGGAATGTTGACGTTTGAGTGATGTTCTTATCCAAATGTTTTTCCTCGCCCAGGGTATGGATTCAAATTCACCTTTCAGGGGCTTTCCTTGCCCAATGGTCAGGTTGAGTAGTCCAAATTCATTGATTTGAACGTCATGTATTTCCTCATAAAACACTTCAGGATTACCTTCCATGGAAAGTAGTTCGACCCGGGCTCTCATGATTTCATTGGTAAGTATAGCACCCTCGGTATCGCGGACCACCGCCTGGTAGCGCATTCCAGAAGGCACATTTTGACCTGATAGATGAATACATGTCAGGATAAGGGGGATAAAAAGTAAAATAGACTTCATGGCCATTAATTTAGGAAGCGAATTATTTAAAGTTTGGTAATTTGGTATATCGTGACCTGATCGGTGTGTGGCGTGTATATTCTAATCACAAACTGGCCGGGAGGAAGTGGACTTAAGTCCAGATCCTTCTTCGATTCCTCATTCCAGGAGCGGTGAATAGTGCGGCCCTGGATATCAATTATTTCCAATAAATATCGTTTCACAGGTACCTGGAGTTCCAGAGTGAGTCGGGCCCGGGTAGGATTGGGGAATATTTTAAATATAACCAGATCGTCATGGAGGGGTTGTATCCGTTCAAGGGTAAAATCAGGTTGCTGAAATCCCTGGGTGAGGACTACATGATCAGAAGTTGAGGTGGCTGTAATCATATCCCCTATAGTCCAGGATACTGAAACCGTGGGGCTTTCTACAAATCCCCCCTGTGCTGGTAAAATCTGCCTTTCGATGGTTTGACTAAGGATAAGCAGAGGAATTAGAAGGCAAAAAAGGGTTAGGGCCTGTTTCATTTTTGAGGGATCATTTAAACACTTAAATTTATGGCACCAAATAACCTACAATATTCTATAATAGTTGTTGCGGCTATACGTGTTAAGAAAATTAACCTAAAATATTAAATACATGGTTAATATATATAACTAATGGGTGGTCGTGATGGCTGTAAATGCAAAAATCGTTCCAATAATAATTAAAAGGGTGTATAGGTTGAATTAATTCATCTGATGTGCGGTGAGGTTAGGTGGTAAATAAGGTCGTTATTATGGTGGTATATAATGATGGCAATGACTTGTGGAGATTAGAAAAGCCTGTTGGTGGTTGGATGAGCTCTAGCAAAAGGTATGAAATGGCATAGTGGATGAAAGTAGAAACGGACAGAATATACTTGTGTGCCAGGTAAATTAAATATTAATGCTGATATGACGATCTGATCCTCTCTACAGGCTGTGCTGATCCAGGAATCATCCCGCAGCTGAGGAAATCCACCTACTGATTATGGAACAAGCCGGTATCCCCATTTTTCCATAGTACCATAAGGGAATCGACGATTTGCGGATTTTCTTTTACCACGTTTCGCCTTTCATAGGGATCTGAATCATAATCGTACAGTTCTGTATCTGGCTGCTCATCCCGAAAATATCTTGTAAGACGGTACTTTGGAGTACGCATGGAAATGCCCCTTCGGAAATAGGCGTATGCCAACCCATCCGAATCTGCATTGGGCTGATATAGGATGTTTTTGAATGATTGTCCAATCAGGGTGCTGGGTATTTCCTGATGGGTGAGGTCGAGCAGCGTGGGATAGATATCCGTGGATTCGATGATGGCATGGGATGGCTCACCGGGGCTGACCATATCCGGAGTTTTGATTATCAGCGTACTGCGAAGTGCATAATCGGAAAGGGTATGTTTGCCCCATACTCTGTGATCGCCAAGGTGCCAGCCATGATCCCCCCATACTACGATAATCGTATTGTCCGCCAACCCGGATGTTTCCAATGCTTGTATTATTTTTCCTATCTGTGCATCTGCATAGCTGACAGCAGCGCAATAGGCTTGTTTTAATTTTCGGGCATAAGAGGGACTGATTTGACGATCCAGACCCGCTTTTTCATCACCCTTTTGGTAACCATTGAATTCTCCACTCTCATGAAAACTAGATTTGGAAGTGTGGAGGGGAATATCAGGTGCATTTGTCAGCGGAATATTCTCTTCATCATACATATCCCAGTATTTTTGAGGCGCATTGAAGGGCAGATGGGGCTTGAAAAGTCCTACGGCCAGGAAAAAGGGTTGTGGTTTATTTTTTAGTTTTTGGATTTGATGGATGGCTAATTGGGTGGTAAGTCCGTCAGGGTATCCATCATCATCCACTGCCCCTGCTTCATAAGGTGGAACCTGACGGTTCATACTCTGACGATTTTCGCCATCGGCATAACCAAAAAATGCATTCCAACCTGTATTCCATTTTCCGGAATCGAAATGGAATTCGTCCCAGCTTTGCGGTAATTCCCTGATTTCCGACACGGGATCTGTATATCCATAAACCAATCCATCTGCTGCATGGCTGATTTTACCTATTCCGACAGTGTAATATCCATTTCGACGAAAGGCATCTGCCAGGGATTCCGGCTGTTCAGTAGAGGTGTTTAGCGCTGTCGTCTTTTCAAAAATATTGTTTTGAAGTTCCGCCGGGCTTTGAGGATATTTACTAGTCAACATGGTGTATCTGGAAGGCCCACATGTGGGAACATTTACAAAATGATGGGTAAACCATCGACCCTCTCTGGCCAGTCGATCCATGTGAGGAGTCACCATATATTCATGACCATATATGCCAAGCTGTGGCCGAAGGTCATCCACGGCTATAAAAAGTATATTGGAAGGCGGAGGATCGGTTTTGTCTTCATTGCAGGCTATCAGGAAATAAAAGAGGGTCAGCCAGATAAAGATAGACCATTCATGGGATAAAGAAATCCGGCAAGGTGGAAAATGGTTCATTGAGATGGATTTAGAATTGTTGAAAATATGGGCTATCTCAGTCTTCGATGTGGTGGCGTGCAGGTGGAATAATGTGAAGTATTTATCGATATTGCATCGATGCACTGATATTGTCTGTTTCCAAATGATAAATTTTTGAGTCGGAAAATCGGAGATAATCGCACCATGGTTTGGATTTTATTCCGTGTAAAATTATGTAATAAGCCAGAAAATCCAAATATTTGGCATATTCATTGGGGGTGCTATACTGGCTTTCCACCTGTTTAACTTCAAATCTAATCTGCGAATCAATTAGAAGCTGAATATGTTTGGTACGCACTATTTCTATCTTTTTATCCTGGCAGTAATGGTTATGGGATGTGCTCAGAACCATGAACAAAGTCCCCAGGATCCCCCCAACATCATTTTTATCCTGACAGATGATCAGCGATGGGATGCGCTGGGATTTGCGGGGAATGACCTTATCCACACACCAGAGATGGACCGATTGGCAGAGCAGGGAATTTATTTCTCCAATGCCATGGTATCCACACCCATTTGTGCCGCAAGTCGGGCCACCATCCTTACAGGTTTATATGAACGAAGTCACAGGTACGATTTTCACAATATAGCCATCAAGGATGAATTTATGGAGCGATCCTATCCGATGGAATTGCGGAAAGACGGATATTTTACAGGATTCTTTGGAAAACTGGGCGTTCAATATGAAATGGCAGATTCTTTATTTGATGTATTCGAATCCTACGATAGAAACAATAGTTTCAAGGATTACCGGGGATATAATTATAAGACACTGGAAGGAGATACGGTGCACCTGACACGATATACCGGGCAGAAAGCGCTGGACTTTATCGACCAGGCCATAGAGAATCAGCCCTTTAGTCTCAATTTGAGTTTTTCTGCCCCCCATGCCCATGATGGAGCAACTGAACAATATTTTTGGCAGAAAGATTTCGATGATTTACTTGATGCTGCGGAAATCCCTAATCCTGAACTGGGTGAATCTTTCTGGTTCGACAGATTGCCCAAAGAGGTTCGGGAAGGTTTCAATCGTATCCGGTGGCAATGGCGTTTTGATACACCGGAGAAGTATCAACATTCGGTCAAAGGATATTATCGAATGATCGCCGGGATAGATCGTGAAATCGGCTTGATCAGGAAAAAACTCAACGAAAAAGGGATCGATCAAAATACGATTATCATCTTAATGGGGGATAATGGTTATTTTTTGGGAGAGAGACAACTGGCAGGTAAATGGCTGATGTACGATCATGGGGTACGTGTACCGCTTATTATTTATGACCCTAGAAGACCGGGTTCCCGGCGCACCAATCAAATGGCCATGAATGTGGACATTCCGGTTACAATCCTGGATTTGGCAGGAGGGGAAATACCTGGGAGCTGGCAGGGAAAGAGCCTGGTCCCGTTGCTTGGATCCCATAATCATAAATTGGAACGGGATACTGCCTTCATCGAACATTTGTGGGAATTTGAGCATATTCCTCCCAGCGAAGGTTTGCGCACCAGGGATTGGAAGTATTTCCGGTACCGCAATGATCTTACGATGGAGGAATTATACGATTTGAAGAACGATCCAATGGAGACACGAAATCTGGCCCTGGAGGAGCAGCACCTGGATCGTTTACAACAGTTCAGGATGACGATGAATAAAATGGCTTCTAAGTATGGGCCATCTGTGGGAGATCATCCCACAGCCCTGGAGGTTCAGTTTCTCTCCAGGGAGGGTGTCGACGGGAATAATAAGAAGGAAGATTTGGAATTTTCCTGGAAACTACCAGAAAGCATCAAAGCCCAGACTGCTTATCAGGTATTGGTGGCAGAAAATCGCGAGAAGCTGGAGCACAATGTGGGTGATGTATGGAACTCGGGGGAGCAAAAGTCAAATCAATCTGTATCGCGACCCTATTTAGGTGATGGTTTGATTTCGGGAAAAGTATATTTTTGGAAGGTACGAATCTGGGATGAATATCACCGGTTGGGTAATTTCTCCCAAATACAAGGGTTTGAAACGCCTTGATGTATCTGGAATCTCATATTATACCAACCTGGCAGTAGGAGCAATTAAAATTTTATTCAACTTTTTTCGACAATGCTTAGACATAGATGTACGTTTTTTACTTTGGTAAAATGCACTATTTGGATATTTGCGATGGTTGGCTATTTCCACTCAGCAGGGGGGCAAATTCCAAATTACCCATCGCCCACGACACGCCCTAATATCGTGTGGATTACCTCTGAAGACAATTCCAAACACTATCTGTCGCTATTTGATCCAAATGGTGTGGAAACGCCTCACATTGAAGCCTTAGCCAGGCATGGGCTTCAATTTACCCGTGCGTTTTCAAATGCGCCGGTTTGCAGCGTAGCGCGTTCTACTTTGATTACTGGGGCTTATGCCCCCAGGATAGGTGCTCAGTACCATCGCAAACTGCAGACGGTCCCTATGCCGCAGGACCTTAAAATGTTTCCCGAATATCTGCGGGAAGCCGGGTATTACACCACGAATAATCCCAAGGAAGATTACAATCTTGAAAAGTCGGCATCGGTCTGGGACGAATCATCCCGGGAGGCTTCATGGAAGAATAGGGCTCCGGGACAGCCATTTTTCCATATGGTCAATATAGGGGTGACCCATGAAGGCAATCTTCATTTCTCCAGAGATTTCATAGACACACTCACTCTGGTGACCGATGAAAGAAATGTGTTTGTACAGCCCAATCACCCGAATACAGAAATATTTCGAAGGACGAATGCCTACTATCGCGACCGGATTCGATTGATGGATAAAATGGTGGGTGAAATCGTGGCAGAGCTTGAAGACGAAGGATTGATGGATAACACCTTCATTTTCTATTTTGGGGACCATGGTGGTGTGCTGCCAGGAAGTAAGGGATACTTGTATGAGACCGGCCTTCATGTACCGTTGGTGGTGTATGTTCCTCCTATGTACAGGGATTTGTGGGGTATTCAAGCTGGAGAGAAAGTGCAAGGGTTTGTAAGTTTTATCGATTTCGCTCCTACGGTGCTTTCCATAGCCGGGGTTGAAATTCCCCAGTCGGTTGATGGCGTGCCCTTCCTGGGCTACGACTGGTATGAGCAAAAGGACCATGAAAGGAACGTATCGTATGGATATGCCGACCGGTTTGATGAGAAATACGATATGGTGCGGTCTGTGAGGAAGGGGAAATATAAATATATTCGGAATTTCCACTCCTATCTGGTCGATGCATTGAGAAACAATTACCGGTTTCAAATGCTTGCCTACCAGGAATGGGAAAACCTTTATCGGCATGGAGCGCTCAACGAAACCCAATCTGGATTCTTTCAACTGAGACCTTCGGAAATGCTGTTTGAACTGGAGTCAGATCCTTTTGAGACGCGGAATTTGGCAGAGGATCCAGCTTATCGTGAAATCTTATCGGAAATGCGGCAATTGCTCAATCAGTGGATCACTTCCATGCCTGATCTGTCTTTTGTTCCGGAGTTTGAGTTTCTGCAAAAAGGGTGGATGGATCCAGTGGAATTTGGGCAAAGGAATCAGGAGAATATAGATACCTATTTGACCATTGCCAATCTGGCTTTGGGGGAACAGGATGAGGTAAGAAAACCATTGATAAAAGCATTGAAATCCGGGGACCCCTGGCAGCGTTACTGGGCTATGAATGCCGGTATTGTCCTGGATGAGAATAATCGTCGAATAATTCGCCGAATCCGGAATATAACCCTGTCAGATCCGATCCCACTCAATCGTGCCCAGGCAGCGTTATACCTGGCCTTGAAAAAGGGAGAGAATCCCACTACGGTGTTGCTGAATGCATTGTATAATACAAAGTATCCTGCTGAAGGGCTGCAAATCCTCAATCTGATCGTGTTGATGCAGGACTGGTCTGAATTTTTGATTCAGGGACTTGCATCCTCCTATGACATTATTGTCGACACGCAAAAATTGCAGACCGCGGTGAGAGAAGAACCTCAAGTACAGCGACGATTGGAATATTTGGGTATACTGGATTGAAGACTGTTAATCGAACCTGGAGAAACCTTTCTGCACGCTGACGGCTAAGCATTTCCCGTTTAGATGAATAGATGCGTTAACCCGAGATTGCCGAGCACCTCCCATCGTATATCAAAGATCCTAAATCTAAAATTGATCTACGCCTCACAGCTTTCGCATGTCACCAGGGTATTTACAAGTTCTTTGGATACACTCTGACTTCTTTGATAATACAAGCTTTTTACCCCGAGTTTCCAGGCCTCTATCATCAGTTTGTTTACTTCTTTCACCGGCAATACAGAGGGGATATTGAGGTTGAGGCTCTGTCCCTGATCCACATATTTTTGACGAATAGCTGCTTGTTGGATAATTTCCAATTGACTGATTTCTTTGAACGTTTTAAAGACCTTTTTTTCATGTTCGGTCAGACCGGGAAGATGTTGGACGCTTCCGTGATGGAGCATAATACTACGCCATGTTTCTTCGGTGTCCATTCCCTTTTCTGCCAGTAATTGTTTGAGGTATTTATTCTTTCGAATAAAATTGCCCTTCGAAAGACCTGCTTTGAAATAGTTGCTGGAAAAAGGTTCAATACCTGGAGACGTTTGTCCCAGTATAGCCGATGAAGAAGTCGTAGGAGCAATAGCCATCAAGGTGGTATTGCGTCGACCATATCCTTTGAGAATCGGCGGTTCTCCATAGATATAAGCCAGTTCTTTCGTGGCTTTTTCAGCCTTGTCCCGAATGGTTTTGAATATTCTTGTGGTGTGTTGCTTGGCTTCCATGCCCTCGAACGGAATATTGTTTCTCTGCAAATATGAATGCCACCCCAGAGCTCCCAGGCCCAGGGCACGGTGGTTTTTGGCAAAATTGTGGGCGCTGGCCAGATAGTGATTACCTTCTGTTTTGACAATAAACTCCTGCAACACAGCATCGAGGAAAAAGATGGCCAATTTGACAGCTTCGGTATCTTTCCATTCATCGAATAATTCAACATTCATGGACGAAAGACAACAAATGAAGGATTCATCTTCATTGGATGGAAGCATGATCTCGGAACATAAGTTGCTACCGTAGATTCTCCTCTGTTGGTCTGTATAAACCTGGGGTTTATTTCGATTCACATTGTCCGAGAAAAAGATGTAAGGGAGCCCTTTCTGTTGTCTGCTTTGGAGTACTTTGGCCCAGATTTCTCGTTTGGACATATCTCCATCGATCATGTCCTGCATCCAGTAATCGGGGACGCATACGCCGTAAAAAAGGTTTTGTATGGGATGGCCTATATCCTTGATAGTCAAGAATTCGTCGATGTCGGGATGGTCGATGTCGAGGTAGGCTGCGAATGCCCCCCGACGGACACCGCCCTGAGATATCGTATCCATAGCAGTGTCAAATAATCGCATGAAACTAACCGCACCACTACTCTTTCCATTATCAGTCACTGCGCTTCCCCGTTCTCTCAATGAGCCAAAATAGGCCGATGTTCCTCCGCCGATTTTGGTTTGCATAATGACTTCGCCCAATTTATGGGTAATGCCTTCTATATTGTCTGGAACAAATACGTTGAAGCAGGAGATGGGTAATCCTCTTTCGGTACCCATATTGGCCCAGATGGGAGAGCTCAGGCTCATCCATCCACGTTCGATCAACTCCTGGAAGGCAGGTTTGAGTTCGGGTTTGAACAACCGTTGTGCAGCTGCAGTGGTAATTCTGTCTATGGCACCTTCTACAGTTTCACCTTTGAGCAAGTATCCTCTGTTCAGGATTTGCTCACTTTCTGCATTTTTCCACCATAGTTTCTCCTGGGCTTTGGTTTGTGGGGTGTCGAAGAGTTGTTCCTGGATTGCCATTTTTATATATTTTTGAAGGGGTATGAAAAATAATGATTTTTGCATCGATTGCTTTTCTGGGGCAAGAAATCTCTATGCGAGTTATACTCAAAACAGGTCAAGCGCTGAAATACTCTTGTCGTGTTTGGTATAATCCACAGGCCTTTTAGCAAAAAAGTCATCCAGGCTATTGGCAAATACCTCCTCCTCAAACCATACCATGGGCCGGATATTCTCGGAACTCACATTAAACTGGGGTGGGATGCCTATTTTTTTCAAACTATCATCAGCGCGGAATTTCATAAAATTCACCAGGTTGTTTTTGTCCACGGTTTCGATAGGTCCGAGGCTGAAAATCCAGTCCAGAATCCGGCCTTCCACTTCTATGGATTGGCGGACCATCTCAGTGACGTGCCATTCGGTTTCTTTATCAAATAATTCCGGGTATTCCTCCCGTATCGTATTGATCAGGTAAATACCGGCATTGGCATGAATCTGTTCATCGATGGAGGTCCATGCAATGATATTGCTCACATTTTTCATCAAACCTTTGAACCGGGTGAAGGAGAGAATGATGGCGAACTGACTGAACAAACTCACATTCTCGATGAGAATGGAAAACATGATCAGGGAAAGCGTGTATGCTTTACGATCTTTTGATTTGGCCGAGGACAACGCCGCGGATAGATAATCAATACGCTCCCGGATCACAGGGACTTCGATGAGGTTGATAAATTCATTGTTGTACCCCATCACTTCTACCAAACGGGAATAAGCTTCGGAATGGCGGAATTCGCATTCGGCAAAAGTGGCACCAAGACCATTCATTTCGGGTTTGGGAAAATGGTGGTACAGGTCGCCCCAAAATGATTTTACGGCCACCTCAATCTGAGCGATGGCAAGCAAACTGTTTTTGATGGCATTCTGCTCTGCTTTGGAAAGATGTGAATGAAAATCCTGGACATCTGCAGTAAAATCCACTTCCGAATGAACCCAGAATGATTTGTTGATAGCTTCGGTAAATCGGTATATTTCAGGATATTCAAAGGGTTTATATTGAATGCGTTTGTCAAAAATTCCCATAAGCGTTTTTATATTTTGTGTGTCATTTAATCGTGTTGAGCGGCAATAATAGCCATCGTTCTGTTGGTGGTCGTGCATGTAAGGGTGTATGGGTGCATCAGACTGCAGGATATTTGAAATCCGGTTTCATGCATTTTGCCGGCAGTTTTCAACGCATCAAACATAAGGTGATATTAATGTTTTTTATAATAAACTATTCCACATGCTGTGGAAAAAATATTTTGAATTTTTCTTTACAGAATTAAATTCAGTTTTTTCGGCTGTACTCATACATTATACCGGTGGATACAACTTAACCAGAATTTAACACAGAAGGTTTTATCAACACAATGGAAGATAAAAGTAAAGAAGTTTTGGGAAGGCATATCGAATCTGAGGAGGATATATTTCCTCGCCCGGAGGGTGGTTGTTTGGCGAGATGATCATGGGGATTACCCCTTCAATATTTGCCCTTTGGGATTAATCGGGATTGATTTCATTCCAATTGTGATAGTCGAACAAGTGATTGCCACCGTTGAGTGTTTCTTCAAACCAATTCAAAATTCGGTACCGCCATTTTTCATGTTTCATCAATGGGCGATTGGGTCTATAATTATTTTCAAAGTGGAGTTGATCCCCCCAGTGAAAATCTGCTATCCAATCCTTCATCACTGCAGGATGGGTACCAGTAAATCGGGACATTTTTGACATATTCCCATAATCAAAAACGGGCGCACGGTCGGCATACATTTCATTTGCTGCTTTCACTCCACGGTGAATAGTAGCGAGGGACTTGGATTTACTTTGCATAATTTGCGGAGGGCGAACCCAGCCATAGTGAAAAATTCGGGCATCTATGGATTCCACGGTCAGTTTTTGGGTACCATTTTTATCCTGGTAACTTCGACCGTCGAAATCAGGTATTTTCCTGAATGATTGGGCCGTCCAGAAGGAATGGATTTCCGGCAGGTTTCGGATGATGCGGATTTCTTTTTGGTACCATCCATGTTGATGGGCATAGTGGTTGTAGTCGCCGTAAAAATGGATGTAATTTAACAGGAAGCCTTCGATTCGATGGTCGTCCAGTCTTTGCTTGCATTTTGCGATGATTTCAGGATGATCATCCTCATGAATCACTTCGTCGGCTTGCATGTAAATAAGCCAGTCACCGGAACAAGCCTCCTTTGCGATATCAGTCTGGTGGGGATTTTCGGTGCCATTTGGGTATTTTTCCAGATCCCAAACGGTGTCAATGATTTTTATTTTGTCGGATTCAAGGGAAAGTATTTCTTCTCGGGTGCGATCGTCCTCATCACTTTTCCCTAGCGCGAAGACAAATTCATCGACAATAGGTAGGACCGAGGCGATGGATTGCTTGACGGGATAATACAATTTTGAGGTATTTCGACCCATTCCAAAACCGGAAATTTTCATGCAGATAGACTTAAATTGATGGTATTGGACCGTGATGTTTTGGGCATCATGATCCGCATAAGGGCGGTAAAGGTAGGGATTTTCGGAAGAATAAGGATTGTGCAGAGAACTCCTGTGTTGTAGGGTTGATATAATCTCTCTAAAATCTTCAGAGCACCCCCCATCCAATCACCATCACGATCCACCACATTTTCAGATCTTTCAGAGATAGTCGCAATCGTTCAATGGCGCGATGAATGTAGATTCGGGCGACATTGGGTTTGATTTGCAGGATTTCCCCGATGTCCTTGTATTCCATATCCGAAAAATACCGGAGATACAGCGTCTGTTGGAGGTAGTCGGGAAGGTTGCTGATTTCCTGCTGTAATTTTTGCATGATTTCCTGTTGTTCTTCATCCTCTACCCACTTTTTTTCGGCACTTTGTGTGACAAGCATGGAAGACAGTGATGCCTGGATTTTATCCTGAAGATGTTCTTTGGATTTGAGGTTTTCTCTAATCAGGTTATTGCGTAAGGCCCGGAAGAAATATACATCCGGCCTCTGGAGCTTGAGCGCTTTTCGTTCGTGCTCCACAAACCAAATCAGCAGGTTTTGGATAGCATCTTCTATGGCGTGTCGGTCGGAAGTGATGGTGTGTCCAAATTTTATATAGGCGTTATAGTGGCTGTGATAAAAATTTTGAATAGCGGTATCACTCCCACGCGCGATGTTGTGTAGAATGGCGATCAGTGCTTTAGTATCCTCCGGTTGGGTGGGCATAAGTGTATCCTGCTTAAAATCAGGTTATAAAGATGGGAAAATTTCATAGATACCCATCATGGTAAAACCAGGATCGCAGAATACTTTATCCAAAAAGTTAATATGGGAAGGTTAATTCATTGAAGTGATGGGATGTATGGTAACGGTTATTTATGCTCTTACAATATCAAAACAACCAACTTATAGTCCAGGAAGCGTGGTGCTATTGGCGGAAGGAGGCTGTGGGTGGCTATCTGAGACTTGGTGTATATTATTTAGGATAAAAGTTCTTGTAAAGAAAACGAATTCTCTGAAAAATTGTCGGTTGAAGGAAGCTGAAGAGGATCGCGGAGCAAAGGAAGTCGGTCTTTCTCCTGAAGATTAGCAGAAATTCACAGCTTAAACCCTGGTATTTCACATTCCATTACCTCCCATCCGGCACAATCATGTCTCTCATACACATTCTCGAGCTTGATATGACCACTCCCATTGAATGACATCAATTCAGTATTGTCAGCCAGAGTAGTGTCATAGGCCAGGTCGAATTTAACATGAGCCCGACGATCTTCATTGGTCAACTCTATAGAGGTGATAATCATATGATGAACTATAAAATCGGACCAGGAATTAATAAAGTTCTTCACGTTGCGAATGGCGATCTCCTTGTCGATTTCCTGACTTATCCGCATTTTAAGGTCTTCATTGAAAAACCAATCCTCCGTATCAACCTTTCTCAGCAGTTTGAGAGTAACAAAATCTATAGTTGCCTCTTTCGCATTGTATTCGTGATTGGGATAAAACTCTTCATAGATAAACCGGGTCATCGTATCAGGGATCGTTATATCCAGGATATTTTCCTCAAACAGTTCCTCGGTTATAAAACGATACAAAATTCTCGGTTCCACCTCGCAGATCGTATCCAGGGCGATATTATTTTTATGGAGTAACAATTTTATACGCAAGAGCTCCCTTTTCATCTCCTTTTCATCCAGATCATTCGAAGGTACCCATTCCGGCCGGCCGATTCGATCGTACACCGTCGTTTCTCTCCCTTCCGCGAATTGTTCTTCAAAGGCCAGCACATAATTCAGAAACTGATTTTCCAACTCAGGAGGAATATCTGAGTTTCTGAAGGATAAACCGCCCAATTCCTCTTCAATATGCTTCCTTAAGGCTTCATTTTCCTTCCGGATGTTTTCTTCATTTGCTCGTTTATTCTCCATGGCTTTTCAATTTTATCACCCCTTTGAGTGCGGCATTAAGTTACAAAAAAGTCAGGGAAGAAAAAAATTTAAAAAAAAATTCTATCCAGACGTTAACGAAATATGAACTAGGAACTCTATTACGTGAAGTCTCGAATAAATGGAACATTCAGTCAATGATCAATGGGACATCATTTATTCTAAATGGTAATGATAATAATCTGCGAATGATAAAATATCTGGAAGACCAGGAATTTCGGAACTGGGTATTGAAAACTCAGGAAGTCAGTCGGGAGGAAGAGGTGGATTGGGAAAAAGTAGTGGAAGGGGATATTCAGGCCCAAAAAGCCAAATACATCCTCTCTGCGTTGAAAATACATTTCGATCGCAATCAGTTGTCCGCGGAAGAAATTGAGGATCACCTGAAGGCCGAAATTGATAAGTACAGGACGACTGGAAGACAGCGTAGGAAGCAGGTGGTATGGCATACCACGATGTGGAGGTCGGCGGCAGTGGTTTTGTTGTTGGTGGGTGCATTTTATCTGTTCCAGTGGATGAACCGACCATACGAAGTCTATACGACCGGGTATGGGGAGCGGATGACCATTGAATTAGCCGATGCTTCAGTAATCCAGATGAACAGCAATTCCAGGCTGGTGTGGCATCGAAAATGGGAAAAGGAAGGAGTTCGTAAGGTTGAACTGGATGGTGAAGCATTTTTTGTTGTGGAGAAAACGGAGAATATGCCTTTTTTGGTCAATACCGATGATATTACGATCTATGTGACCGGTACGGAGTTTAATGTGAATAGTCGGCGTCAGAGGACCATGGTTTATCTGGACAAAGGCAAAGTGAACGTAGAAGTAAGGAATCGTCCTGAAGAGCAGATCGAAATGGCACCGGGTGAGGAGCTGGTATATATCGCTGCGCGTGACGAAGTGGACTTGAAGAAGGTGGAGGAACCTGAAGTGATTTCGGGTTGGAAGGAAGGCATATTAGTGTTTAGAGATGAGCCACTAGTGAAGGTGCTTGAGTCGGTTTCCGATATATACGGGAAGGAGTTTGTGACCACGGATTCAACCCTGTTGTCGCGGAATATCACCACGACCATACCACTTACCAATTGGGAGGTGACATTGACCTCCATTCAGTTGGCGATGCGATTGGAAGTAGAAGAAAAATTGGATACTGTGAAAATCAATAGTTTATAAAAGAAGTAACAATAGGATTTAATTTGATGGTCATTAATGGGTGGAGGTATAGGATAAATAAAAAAAAAAGGGGATAGTTAACGACCAAAAGGATGTCTACAGCACTTCTGGAGGGATAACATTGTATTGAGAAAAAAAGGTTGAAAGAATGGGCAAATTCTTTCAACCTGATAACCAATATATTATTTAGGCATAATACATAAAAATTACAAAAGTATGAAAAAAAGTGTACTCCAAAGAGTAACAGGGCTCAATTTCCTACTGTGTATGCTGATTCCATGGTTGCTAGGAAATGGATTGATGGCATATACAGGTTCTAACTTAAGTTCAGAAAAACTTCTAATCGAGGTTCTTGATGAGATCAGCCGCGAACATCAGGTGTATTTTACCTATGATGCGGATATCATTAAAGGTGTAACGGTGGATTATCAGAAACGGGAAGGGGAAAGTTTTCGTACGATCCTGTCCCGCGTTCTGGCTGAAGTGAATATGGACTTCAAAATCTTTGAAGATCGGTTTGTGATTCTTTATCGTAATGATCAACGAGGGTTGGAATCATTGGAGAAGATGATATCCCATATGGAAGCTATCGTAAAGGATCAAAAAGAAGCTTTCATCAATAGGCAGGTATTACCTGTGCAGCGATTGACTACGGATAAATGGTCATTGGTGAATCGGAAAAGGTTGGTATTAAATGTATCTGGTAGGGTCATTGACTCTAAAGGAGAACCACTGATCGGTGTAAATATCCTTGTAAAAGGTACTAGTAAAGGGACGACCACAGACATTGATGGTCGTTTTTCACTCAATGACGTTGACGACCTTGCCATTTTACTGATATCCTATATAGGTTATCAGAGTCAGGAGGTAGCTGTAAATGGCCAGACAAGCCTCACTATCATTATGCAAGAGGATGTCCAAACCCTCGATGAGGTAGTAGTAGTTGGGTATGGTACACAAAAGAAAGTAAATTTAACAGGTTCATTGACTACGATTGGTGAGAAAGACATTGACAAAATAAAAGTTTCTCAACCATCTCAACTATTAGCAGGCTTATCAAGTGGATTGACCGTCACTCAATCTTCTGGACAGCCTGGTAAAGATGGGGCGTCCCTAAGGGTAAGAGGATTGGGTACATTTAGTTCGGCGGGGACTTCACCCCTGGTGCTCATAGATGGCATCTCTTCTGATATTAATAACATAAATCCCAATGATATTGAACGGATCTCAATTTTGAAGGATGCAGCTTCCGCTGCTATTTATGGTACCAGAGCTGCGAATGGGGTTATTTTGATTGAAACAAAGAAAGGTAGTGAGGGATCCTCTTCGATTACCTACAGAGCCAATGCTGGATTTCAACGACCATCAGAAATTCCAAAAATTGTTGATTCCTGGGTATATGCCGAAATGATAAATGAGGCTTTACAAAATGCGGGTAGTAATCGACAATATACCGACGATGAAATTGCAAAATTTAAATCCGGCGTGGATCAGGATAATTATCCAAACAAAAGGCATTATGATGATCTTATTACTTCGGGCAGTGGATTTCAAACTGAGCATTATCTGAATTTTAGTGGAGGTAATAGCCAGAATTCTTATCTTTTTTCTATTGGTTATTTAGATCAGAATGGTTTTATAGCCGAAACCAATCACAATCACTATAATGTCTTACTTAATGCAAGCAGTAAATTATCCGACAATTTCAAAATTAACATCAAGTTCCAAGGAAGAAAAGGTTCTACATCAGAACCCACTAATATCCGGAGAGGTGATGGAGCAGATGCTCTTTTGGATTATGCATTGAAGATACCCAACACGATTGCAGGCAAAAAGTCAGATGGATACTATGGCCAACAAACCGGATTTACAGTAGAGGGATGGCTTGACAGTGAAGCATTTATTGCCAGTACCAGTAGTAGGATGAATTCGAGTGCAGGTTTTGAATGGGATATTTTAGCTGACCTAAAATTGACTGGATTGGCGGGATATAATTATGACAACACAAAGTATAGAAGGTTTTGGCCTGTTTTGGTTGTTGATCCAACCTATACTGAGAGTCCATCAGAGTTGTTGGAAAGACGTACCGAAAATGGATTATTGACGTTGCAATCTTTTCTTAATTACGAAAAGACATTTAATATTCATAATCTAAATTTCCTTCTTGGATTCTCCCAGGAAAGCAATACGAATAGCTGGTTAGAGGCCTCAAGAGACAATTTTCCCAGCAATACGCTACATGTAATTAGTGGAGGGGCACCAGCCAACCAGCTTAATGGTGGCTCTGGATATGAATGGGCATTACAATCCGTATTTAGTAGGATAAACTATATTCTGGACAATAAGTATTTGTTTGAAGTAAACGCTCGATACGATGCATCTTCAAGATTTCCACAAGCAAATCGTTGGAGTTTGTTTCCGTCTGTTTCTGCTGGATGGATTGTTTCAGAAGAACCCTTTTTCCATTCGAATGTTATAGATCATATAAAATTGAGAGGCTCATGGGGTCAATTAGGGAACCAGAATATTGGGAATTATCCCTATCAACAGATTTTAAGTCTTGGAGTCAATGCACCTTTCGGTCGACAACCCGAAATGCATTCCGGAGCAGCTGCTACCATTGTACCGAGTACCGAAATTACCTGGGAATCCACGCGAATAATAAACTTAGGACTTGATGTAAATTTATTCAATGATAAATTGAATGGATCACTGGATGTTTATGATAAATTAACCTCAGACATCCTTTATAATATTACGGCTTCTGAGGTATTGGGTTTGACGCCCTCCGTTCAGAATGCTGGAGTAGTATCAAATAGGGGGTTGGACTTTAACATTCAGCACCGAAATTATTTTGGCAATTTCTCCTATGATATTTCAGCTAATTTTTCATATGTAAAAAATGAAGTTAAAGAATTAGCAACTGTACTTCAAGATGTAGCAAGAGGTCTTTTTGTTGGGCATTCACTAGAATCCATTTATGGATATGTGGCAGATGGGTTGTTTATAGATCAACAAGATGTGGAAAATTATGCTGCTCAGCCCAGAGTAGCAGCTCCTGGAGATATCAAACTAATGGATATCAGTGGACCCGATGGCGTTCCTGATGGTGTGGTGACACCTGAATATGACAGAACTATCATCGGAAACCGTTTTCCGAAGTATTCGTTCGGGCTTTCGTTTGCACCTAAATACAAAAATTTCGACTTATTTATTAATATGTATGGGTTGGCAGGACGAAATGCTACGATGGGTGGATTTGCCAATAATGCTTTTTATCAAGGATCGAATCCTCAGGAATGGATGCTTGATCGTTGGACAAAGGACAACCCTAATCCGAATGCTGCCTACCCGAGGTTTTTGGTCGTTGGGGGAGGTGAGCAACAATTCTATACATCTACCTTCATAATGCAGGACGCTTCATTTTTGCGAATAAACAATATGCAGCTAGGATATACTTTTCCTGCCCAGGTCCTAAATAGAAGCTGGTTCTCTGATTTATATATTTATATCAATGTCAAAAACCCATTTATGTTTGACAAATTCCGGGAAGGCTGGGATGCAGAAATGATTACTGGATATCCTCCTGTGAGGTATTTTAATGCAGGATTCAATGTAAAAATTTAGTTCGGAATTTAAAAATTCAAATAATGAAAAAAATAATATCATCCTATCAAATATTATCTATCCTTGGTATTTCAATAATTTTTGGATGTGAAAGCCTGGATAAAGCACCTTTGGATAGTCTTTCCACTACCACTTTTTGGAATACGGAAAGTGATGCTATGCTTGGTCTGACTGGCGTTTATAGAGTTGTTGGTGGTACACAGCAGTCCAATTATGATTTTTGGCATCAATTGGCCTGCCTATACCTCTTTGAAGCCTCAACAGACAATGGATTTGAAAAAGATAATCTCGTGACGGATTTCAACAATGGTTCTTTAGCTTCAACCTATGGGCCAATTAAGTCATTATGGGCTAACACGTATACCCACATTTCGAGATGTAACAATTTCCTGGAGAATATCGATGGAGTGGACATGGATCAGGAGAAAATAGATCAAATGAAAGCCGAGGTAAGGATGATACGTGCATTTGATTATTTTAATTTATATTTTTACTGGGGTGATGTACCTCTTACAACCAAACTATTGACAGTAAATGAAGCGAACAGTATTACCAGAACCTCCAGAAATGAAGTTCGGGATTTTGTGATCCGGGAACTTCAGGAGGCAATACCTTTTCTACCAGTGACTCGGCCAGATGCTGAGCACGGTAGAATTACCAAAGGGGGTGCATTAGCGATTTTAGGCCGTGTTTATCTCGCTGAAAAAATGTGGGACGACGCAAGAAATGTTTATAAACAGATAATGGATCTTAACGAATATATGATTGATCCTAGATTTAAGGAAATATTTGAGGATTCCGGAAACGATAGTAAAGAATATATTCTGGTGAGTGTCCGTAAACAAGATGACTACGGGACTCCTATTTTGCGAGGATGTCATGGTTTTGACTTTGGAGGATGGCATTGGTTTAGCCCATACAATGAACTCGTGGAAGATTTTGAATGCATTGATGGAAAAACAATAACAGAGTCGCCATTATATGATCCAGAGAACCCCTATGAAAATCGAGATCCAAGGCTTTATAAAACTATTGGTATTAATGGTGTGACCGTGTTTAAAGGCAAGTTGTATATCTCCCATCCCGATTCGTCCGCTGTAAAATATCAAGATCAGGTTACAAGGAGACCATGGAGTGGATACCTTCTCCATAAATTTAGTGATGCAGATTATTCTGGGGATATCACGAAATACGGCGGTGATTTTGCTATGGTAAGATACGCTGAAGTATTATTAAGTTATTTGGAAGCTTGCATGGAAGCTGGTACAACTATCACACAGGAATTGCTTGATCAAACAATTAATAGAGTTCGGGGTCGAGAGGAAGTACAAATGCCACCCGTTACAACAACGGATCGGGATGAACTGAGAACAATTCTTCGAAGGGAAAGAAGGGTAGAATTAGCCTGGGAAGGACTCAGATTGTATGACCTATTTAGATGGAGAACTGCTCATGAAAAAATTAATAAGCGGTTTAGAGGCATGAAAGTTGTTCCTGCCTCTGAAGCAGCTAATTATACCACAGTTTTGGTGGATGAAAATGGATATTATCTTACTCAGGAAAAGAGATTTAAAGAAAGTGTCGATTATTTATGGCCTATTCCCCAGTCAGAATTGGATGTAAATCCTAGTATGACCCAAAACCCCGGTTATTGATGATATAATTTATTTTATCCGTTGAACCCATTTTTGAAGTATAAAATTTGGGTTAGGACAGTCTCAATTTTTGTAAAAACTAATATAAATGAAATATTTAAGGTTAACTATATTGTCTTTTTTGTTTTCGATTAATATTTTATTAGCCCAGGATTTTACTGAGGCGGATATTAAATCTACATTGGAAGTTGATGCTTGTGTCTATGCAGCCTCACCGGCAGGTATTATGGCAGCCGTTGCGATTGCTCGTGAAGGATATTCAGTTGCACTCATTGAACCAGAATACACCATTGGAGGTTTGTTGGCTTCCGGCTTCAGGATGCAGCAGGATGTTCCAGATCCACAGCATTTGGGGGGATTAACTCGTGATTTTTATGATAAGGATGTAGCATTACACGTTGGAATTCATGCTCCTACCTTGCGACATTACCAAGGGGCCGGAGATGACAATGTAAGAATGCTCCAGGAGTATCTTGATGTCTATGGGGATTTAATTACAATAATCCTCAATCACCGTATAGTCACTGCAGAGACCAAAAAGAAAAAAATAAAAAGTGCTGTATTTGAATATGCTGTATCAGATGAGAATGGTGTGCCTGCTCCGAAAAGAACGACAGATAATTTACTCAGAGTAAAAGCCAGAATTTTTATTGATGCAAGCTATGAAGGAGATCTCATGGCATATTCTGGGGTATCCTATACAGTAGGGCGCGAATCTCGGGATCAATATAATGAATCTATGGCTGGAGTGGTTGTGAGCAGAAAGTTCCCGGGGGTAGATCCATATAAAATTAAGGGTGATCCAAAAAGTGGTCTCCTTTCTCCTATATTTCCAGATCCAATTGGGGAAGAGGGCGAGGCTAGTCGGTTTTTTATGAGCTGGAACTTCAAATTAGCATGGGAAACTAACCCTACGGATCAATATCCTGGGATACCTATTGAACCTCCTAAAAACAAAGATAAGGATGTATATGAGCTCTTGAAAAGATACGAAGAAGCTGGATACAAAACTTCCTGGCCCCATTCGAACTTTGATCGTACTCAGATTATGACCGGTGCAATACCAGGTATGCAGACGGAATATCCTGATGGAAATTGGGAGGTAAGATCTAAAATTTGGCAAGGTTTTATAGATCACGTAAAGACATTGACAGATTATTCTGGTAAAGAGGTGCGTTTACTTTCAGACTATAGAACAAGAACTAATGGATGGCCTTATCTATACATGAGAGGAGGAAGAAGAATGATTGGAGAATATGTCATGACCCAACATGATATACAACTTCAAACTATTGTACCTACTCCAATCGGTATGGGTTATTACAAAGTAGACATATATCCGACCCGACTTGGCGTTGACGAAAACGGAGTTTTAACTCAAGAAGGAGATGTATTTACACTTGCTTCACCTGGTCCCTACCAAATTCCATATGGGGCAATTATTCCTAAAAAGGGTGAAATATCCAATCTATTGGTCCCAATGATGATGTCTGCTTCTCATATTGCATATTCTACAATACGAATGGAAGGAACCTATATGGTAATGGGAGAATCCTCAGGCATAGCTGCTGCTCTTGCTTTAAGAAGCAATAAATCAGTACAGGATATTGACAGGGATATGCTGACTAAAATGCTGAAAATGTATGGTCAGGAACTAGAATGGGATGGAACGGGATTTTATACTCGTAATCTGTGGAGATCAAATATTTATGGAGGGGAAGGTGGTAAAACTGTTGGAAGGTGGGATACTCATCCTGAGGAATATACGAAGTTCCCTGTAAGTGAATTGTGGAAGGAGTAGACAAAAACAATTAAAAGTATTTTGATATGAAGATTCCTGTTTGGGGGATATCCGTTTTGATAATTAGTATATCCTTTCTTATAGCTGATTTGAGTTGTTCTGGTTCGGATACTTCTCATAAGCAACAGATGGATATTGAAGAAATAGATGTGTTAATTTATGGCGCAACACCTTCCGGGATAATGACGGCAGTATCTGCCAAAAGGGAAGGGAAATCTGTTTTGATTGTAGAACCCAGTAAATGGGTTGGTGGAATATTGGGTGCTGGCCTTAAACCACTTCAAGACATGCCAAACTATGAAGCGGTTGGGGGTACTACTCGTGAGCTTTTAAAAAAATTGGGAACAGATACTCTGGAGACACATGAAATTGAAGGATTGGCCCATCAACCACATGGGCCTTTTCGAAAAGTCATGAATAGACAAAGTCCAAGAGAAATACGTGAAGATTTTAACAAATTGATAAATGAACATGGAATTCGAGTGATATTTAGCCATCGAATCAATTATGTTAAAAAAAAGGATAATCAAATCCTTTCTTCGGTATTTGATTTCGCCCCTTTTGATGAAAATGGAATACCACCTGAAGTTGCTGAAAGATTTAATAGTTTATCTGTGTCGGCAAATATTTTTGTAGATGCAAGTTATGATGGTGAATTAATGGCACGAGCAGGAGTGTCCAATAGAATTGGACGAGAATCTTTGATAGATTATGGGGAGGAATTAGCTGGTGTACGACCTTTAGGCAACATTACTCCAATAAGTCCTTTTGTGGAGCCAGGAAATCCCGGAAGTGGATTACTAAAAATGGTAGAAAATGATCATGGAAAGACTTTGACTGCTGGAGATCACTATACCCAAGCCTATAATTTCAGATATTACGTAACAAATGATCCTGAAAGAAGGGTATCCATCACACCCCCAAAAAATTACAACCCCATGGATTTTGAATTAGTGGGGAGATATGTGGAATATCTTAAATCAACTGCCACAGACCGGGAGGATCTTGAGCAAAAATTAAGTTGGATTTTTCCTGGATGGTTAAATTCCAGCGACTACAATTACCAACGAAGTTCACTTATTACTATGGCACCACTTGGCATTAGTCATCTTTACGCCGGAGGGGACTATGGTACCAAAGCCCGAGTGTGGAAGGCACACCAGGATTATATCCGTGGTTTGCATCATTTCCTATGTACGGACAAGAGAGTCCCAGAATTTTTTAGGAATAAAACTTCTGAACTTGGACTCGACTTATATCATCACCCTGAAACAAATGGTTGGCCGCACCAACTCTATATTAGAGTAAGTAGAAGGATGGTGGGTGAATATACCATTACGGCCGATGATGTTTATAATCGTACCAAAATTGAAGATCCAGTAGGGTTAGCTCAATATGGAATCGATACCTATCCTTCAAGGAGAATTTGGTTTAGCAAAGGGGATTCGGTATTTGTCGCAACAGAAGGAAATATGTTTGTTGGAGGTTCGTTTGGTCCCACAAATGTACCCTACCCCATCCCTTATAGGTCGATCACCCCTCAAAAGCATGAAGCGTTAAATTTGTTGGTCCCCGTATTGTTTTCGGCTTCACATTTGGGGTATGCTTCAGCCAGAATGGAACCAACTTTCATGATTGTAGGGGAGTCTGCAGGGGTTGCTGCAGCTCATGCAATAAACCAAAAAGTACCTGTTCAAGACATTAATATGAAGCATCTTCAGGATCGGCTAATTCAGCTCGGTCAAAGATTAAAGTGGGAATCTGTTGTTGGTGAAAAGTAAAATAAGAAATATGAGATAATTTCTTAAGTAGGAATAGTTTGATATTGATGTTTTAGGATCTCACTGAGCTCATTGCGATATTCGAATGTATTTTAGGTGTATGGGTTCAATCAATATCAGGCTTGTTAAAAAAAATTATATAATGGCTCTAACAAAATTCCAATTTAAACTTACAGGTTCATCCAAATAGAAAGGTACGCATGGTCTATCATTATTTGGTTTACTCCAATGATTGACCAAAGGTTAAGTTTTGTGTTTAATATCCCTCGCCAAAAGCCATATAATTCCACCTTTCAATTCTATACCCCTCCCTCCCTTGACTGCAGAAAAATAGGTTGGTAAATAAATTGGGAAAAATAATTAATCGTAGCTGATGTACACAGTTTCTATTACACTTTGGCTGTTTCAACATTACTTCTAACAAACAAGCTAACTCTACCTTTTAATTTCAGCTTATTTTCGCTAGATTTGGTATTCCGGTTTTTCTGTAACAATTCCCGGAAAGCACCGGGGTATTGAACCTTCAGACGGGCTTTTCGATGACTTTGAACTACCTTCCATGCAGACTATTGACGCTGGTCCCCCTCACCCTCCTATTTCATGCCCATATCTTTGGCCAGGAGAAGACCCATTCTGAGCGCATCGGAGCTTTGTCACCACAAGAACAGCTTGCACAGTTTAAAGTAGCTGATGGATTTGTCATAGAATTGGTAGCCAGTGAACAAGATGGAATTGTCAAACCCATCGATATCACGTTTGATGATGCTGGTCGACTCTGGACCCAGACCGCCCGAATGTATCCCCTTGATCCCGTCGCAGACATCCAGTGGCAGGATTTACTGGCCCTCATGGAGGATGAAGAAAAACAAAAAAAGCATCCAGCCTTCCGTCGAGTACTGGATCTTTATCAGGGTAGATCACCGGGGCCGGATCAAATTTTGATTTTGGATGGCTTGTATGGTGAGAAACAAATCTCCGTTTCTGTTTTTGCGGAAGAATTGGCCATACCAATGAGCATCCTCCCATACCAAAATGGTGCTTTTGTAGCACAAGGATCGGAGCTTTTCTTTTTGGATGACACCGATTATGATGGTAAAGCGGATCTCAGAAAGCGATTGTTTACAGGATTTGGTTATACCGATTCACATACCATGGCTCATACTTTGATCCGTGGACCAGGTGGCTGGATTTATTTTAGTCAGGGAGCTCTGAACAGAGGAAATGTGACTTCTCTTAAAAGTGGCCATGAACTTCGCCTGGATTTTAGTAAAATCGCACGGTATGACATGGAGGGCTCTCAAATGGAATTGGTAAATTCCGGGTTGAATAACATCTGGGGTTATCAGTTGAGAGGAGATGGACAGTGGTATGCCACGGAAGCCAATGACCTGGGCTATTCTATAGTACCTATGGAGCCCGGCACAGGCTTTCCGGGAATTGGCAATGAACGACTCTGTTCCTATCAGCCCTTTATGCCTGCATTGCATAGTTTTCGGGTTGGGGGAACCGGGATTTCAGGGCTGGCATTCGCTGATGATGCCTCTGGTTCCTTCCCTGCAAAGTACAGGGATGTGGCATTTTTGGCCAATCCCATAACCAGTACCGTCAATGCTGTCCGGATCGTGCGTCATCCTGATGGCAGTGTCACCGCACAGCACCTTGAAGATCTTATCCAATGTGAAGACGATTGGTTTCGACCGGTGAACATGGAATTTGGACCCGATGGTTGTCTGTATATTGCGGATTGGTACAATAAAATTGTCTCTCACAACGAATTGCCAACCACCCACCCCGATCGGGATAAAACCCACGGCCGAATCTGGAGATTGCGTCATAAAGATCAGAAGGCCCCATCCGTTCCAAATTTTTATATTATGGAAACTGAAAAGTTACCAGAATATTTATATGATCCGTCCTTGTGGGCCAAAAGGGCAGTGTGGCATCAGATTGCCGATCGCCCTTTTTCTGAAATGATAAAACTGGAACCAGAACTCATCCGTATTGTGGAGGATAAAAACGCAGATCAGAATACTCGAATTCATGCGCTTTGGTGTCTCGAATCACTGGGAAAGCTTGGCGAAGATTGGATGACCCGAGTTTTGGAATCGGAACATGCCTCCCTTATACGAGAGGGCATACGTTCTTTGGTGTCTTTTGACCTGGATATTGCCCTGGTCACAAACCATCTTCTCCCCTTTGTGGATCATCCCCATGCACAGATCAGAGCGCAGGTTTTGCGAACACTCGATGAAGTGGGCGTTGCCAATTCCACATCGATAGACATCCTGGTTCGATCGTGCCGCCCGGAGATGACAGGCGAAGGTATGGGTGGTCCCTATGAACGTCGATTTGAAAGGTATCTGGCTCGCAAGGCACTCGAAAAATATCCGGATTCCTTATTTGAATATCTGATGGCAAACGATTTTTCGAAAATTTCACCATGGAACATGTTGTGGGCATCCCAAGCTTTACCACAAGAAGGACAGGAAAGGTTGTTCGCCAGGTACTGGCCACTAATAAAAACGGAAATGCTCAGTGAATCGGATTTTGTAGCGCTGATGACCTTGGTGTCGATTCCGGAAATTTTTGAGGAGATGAATGGCTATCTTAACGCAAATACCGATATTGAAAAATATATACAATATGTATTGAACCATCAAGCGCAGATTCGATCCGCAAGGTTGTCAACTTTATTAACCGAGCCGGTTAAATCCCTGATTCTATTGGGAAGCCAGGCTACAGAACTGGCCATCAAAGCAATCAACGAGCTGGCAGTTCCAGGGCTGGAAGACGAACTCAAAAAACTGGATAAGTCTGGGCTGAACAATACGACTCTAAATAATATATTAAAAACTCTGGGCAGAGAACCTGGTTCTCACATGTCTTATTGGGAAGAAGTAACCGGAGATGTGTCGCTGGATTTTCAGATTCGTCTGAACGCCCTTTTATATGCCATTCAGGCTGATCAGACCCGTGGAATCTGGATGATTGACAAGCATTTTGCAGACCTGGACAATGAAAAAAGGAAAACTATGATCCGTGTTTTTTCCTCAGATAGGAAAGGGGCGGAAGTTCTCCTAAAGCTATTCCGATCCGGGTATTTGAATTCAAGCTTGTTTGATGATGACGCAGTGAATCGGATCGTTGAAATAACCTCTGCTTCTGTGTCAAGTCTGGTATTGAAGACCCGCTTCGATAACAACGACAAAACAGAGGACGTCGTTCTACGGGATGATCTGGAAAGTTACCTGACCATCGTTCGTAAAATCAAGGGCGATGTGGCACGAGGGAGACAATTGTTCAATGCTTGTCTGCTTTGCCATCGTGTGGGCGATGCTGGTCAGGATCTTGCTCCCGCACTGGATGGATCCAAAAACCGGACGGAGGAAGCTTTGCTTACGGCTATTCTCTATCCCGATGTGGCAGTAGAATCGGGATACGCTAAGTACCGTGTGGTAAGGAAGAATGGGAATTTCGTGGAAGGCTTCCTGGTAGAAAAGACCGACAGCGGGACAACATTAGCATTTATGGGCGGAAACAAAACCTTCATCCGCAAAGACGATATTGAGCATGAAAGCTTTCTAATGGGAAAATCTTTCATGCCCGAAGGACTGATCGCTCATTATTCAAATCAGGAAGTGGCGGATTTGATTGCGTATATACTATCGCTGGAGTGAGGGGAATGGGGTCGGTAACCTAAAAACCTTCAATAAATTATTTTTCCCAAACCCGCTTCCAGAGGGTTGTCTTGGGATGGGAGAGATTCTGCTCCTCCTTTTTCACTGCTATCTTGAAGCACACGGATCTCACATTGCACACAGCACGATCTGTGAGGTTTCCAGAGAATCACTGGGAGTGGGGGAACTCCTGCTCCGCCCCACACACCATGGTTTGTTGCTTTTAACCCGAATCTTATTTCCCATAGCAGGAACTATGGGGTTCCCAGAGGGAATCAAATAAAAAACAGGATCACCAACAACCCGATCAACTTATCGTAGTTTTTGTCCATATATTCCCGGATGGTTTTCAATGCAAGAATCATATGGTTTTTGACGGTACTTTTAGAAATATTCAGTTGTTCTGAAATTTCATGGTAGGACAACCCCTCACGTCGGTTTAGAAAAAATATTTTTCTCTGCTGCTCAGTAAGCTGAC
>CAYRRD010000019.1:0-51490 GCA_964426625.1 uncultured Saprospiraceae bacterium
AACCTCCATTGTGATTACCATAGGGCTGTTCTATGGAAATGATCACCTCTCTGCTTGCTGTATCAATAGCCGAGGTATCCCGGTCATAGGTATACCGGACTATGGCCGTATTATCCCCTATGTCGGTATGATTGAGAAAAATGTACGGAATCTGAGGAAAATCCGGATGAACTGCGATCCCAAGCAAACCCCGTTCTCCGTCCGGATCCCCGATTTTGCTCGAAATGTCGAGGAGATCACCGAGATGATGACCGTTATCATCCAAAAGTACGACCATTCCCTGTTTTTGGATAGCTATAAAATGGCTATCGGGAAGCGCTGCCATCGCTGTGGGTCCCGTGAGGGTATCCCCCCAGGGTTCGATAGACACCGAATCCTGGGCCTGTGTAAATGTGCTATTCCAGGTCAAACTAAAAATAAATATCAGAAAAAAGGAAAAATAAATGTAAAAGCGATCAAAATTCATGGCAAACATTTTTTAGTTTTTGAAAGCTTTCAAGGTTTGCACAGAATCTTATGAGGACATGCCCATATACAACGTGAACTACCCCTTGCAGGATTGTATGGAATAGTGTTAAACCCAGGAGGATAATTTGCACTATGGGCATTATGCACGGTGAAAAAATTTGATGATTAATCCCGATTCGTGGTTCAGACAAAGAAATGCAGGGATCTCACTTTCACCGCCCTGCGTAAATTCGATACACGACTGAAACCTCGATCCAAGATATTGAAGTTATAACATCCCTTTCGTTTAAATAGATGATGGATCTGGCTAAGTTTTTTAAAAAGATAAGCGTACCTAAAGTACAATGTTAAATACCGGAATACCCCATAAATACATTCCAGTGACGATCAGTATGATCGCAATAAGATCGATGACGAGTCCCGCACACACCATATCGACAATACGAAGTGGGCTGCTCCCAAATACGATGGCATTGGGTGGTGTGGCAATGGGCATCATAAATGCCATCGAAGCAGCTACCGTCACTGGAACCATGAGAAGGAGCGGTGGTATGCCCGAACTTTCGGATATCCCTGCAATGATGGGAAGTGCCATTTCAGTCGTCGCAGTATTGGAAGTGAATTCGGTAAGAAAAGACATTCCCGTGGTTAATAGCGCCATCAGACCCAGGGGACTCAGGTTGGTGTTTTCTGTTACCTGCTCTCCCAGCCACAATCCCAGTCCTGTATCTTTGACCGCCAGGGCAAGTGCAAATCCACCACCAAATAAAAGTACGATATCCCAGGGTAATTTCACCGCAGTTTTCCATTCCATCAGTGCCGAATTTTCCCTTGAGGGAATCAAAAACAGCAATACGGCCATGGCAATAGCAATAGAACCGTCATTGAAATAAGTTGGATTGGAAAACAACTGGGACCAGCCCGGGATACTGAAATTACCGATCACGATAGGAGACCGAAATACCCACAACAAAGCCATCAGGGTAAACAGGCCACCGACCCATCTTTCCTCTCTGGTCATGGACCCCAACTGGACATATTTTTCTTTCAACATGTCTTTTGAAATCTTATCCATTCCTCGTTTGGGTACATACAATATATAAAGCACTAAGAGACTCAGGAAAAGAATGAGAATTCCCAATGGTAAAGCAAACATCATCCAGGTTGCAAAACTAATTTCTTCAGCTTCCGGGAAGGTGATGGCATATATCCGGGCAAAAGACAGGTTGGGTGGGGTTCCAATCAATGTGGCCACACCTCCGATAGAACAGGCATAAGCCAACCCAAGGAAAATAGCCACGCTGTACTTTTTGATAATCTCTGCGGGATAAAATTCTTCCATATTCTTTATGACAGAAAGGCCAATCGGCACCATCATCATAGCTGTAGCTGTATTGCTCATCCACATAGACAGGAAAAAACAGGCTGCCATAAAGCCGAATAAAATTTGTAGCGGTTTTTGCCCTACCTTCAAAAGTACAAACAAAGCGATGCGCTTATGCAAATTCCATTTTTCCATCGCTAAAGCCATTATAAAGCCTCCTATATAAAGAAATATAATGTAGTTGATATAGGCTCCGGCCGCTTCTCCGCTGTCCATCACACCAAACAAAGGGAACAGGCAAATGGGTAAAAGTGAAGTAATCGCAATGGGAATGGCCTCAGTCACCCACCAAAACGCCATCAGTAGCGCAATCCCCGCCGTATAAGTCAACACGGGCCGGTCCGGATCCAATTCCACAAACAAAACGAATAAGCTAAATAGGATTAATCCGGCAATGACCAGAAACTGCCTGTTCTGCATGACTTTCCACATAGGAAAACTGACCTGTTTAAATTTAAAATAGGGTTGAATATCCCAGTCTATCACGACGGTTAGGGCCGATCGGGAAATACCGGAATTTGTTCAAGCCACCAAGATACCCAAAAATAATTTTCTGACAAGATAACTCCATGGTATAGAGTCTTGCGGTTCAAGGTAGGTATCTTTGGATCGACATTCTTCTGCAAATGCGTACGTACAGCAATTCAGCAGTGTTCGACTATTTCGGCCAACAAAGCAAGTAATATTCAACGAAAATCTATGGTGAACCCCCTGTCGCTTTTTC
Source organism: uncultured Saprospiraceae bacterium (assembly GCA_964426625.1). GTDB lineage: Bacteria > Bacteroidota > Bacteroidia > Chitinophagales > Saprospiraceae > Membranihabitans. The sequence continues at coordinate 2,577 of CAYRRD010000019.1, forward strand.
TGATCGGGTATTGGCCTTTTTCGATGTGAACCTGGAACGTTTGTTTTCCTACTTTGAGCGAAGACTCATAGGGTTCCTCCATCACAAAATGCCTACCAGCAAAAAATTCCTCTCGTGCCGTTTTATTCAGGTCTGAATGGGCGATGAACATTGTGCTGAGCGTTTCACCATTGAAGGTGAGCCTGGCTATCGTCTGTCGATTTCCGACTTTCCACTCTCTTATTTCACCTGTTATGATGCACAGACCTTTCCCTTTGCAGTCTTTTTTGGGGCGTCCCAATCCCACACCGGTTGTCGTAGTGGGTCCGACGAGCTTCATAGGGTTTGTTATCGGCATTGAATCAGGGGTAAACAACAGGAGCAAGCCAAGAAGTAAGATGTAACACGTATTGATCATTGTTAATTGATTTATAGATTAGTAACTTTTATTCCGAAAAAAATGTGGGATGATAAACGGAATTGTTATCATCCCACTGCGATATTCTATCCAGTAACTTCCAGCAAGAATCCTTCTTTGGATTTTTGAATCCTGTACTTCCCGGCTGGGATCCGAATCTCCATATCCTTCCCCCCCATCTTCAGCTTGCCGGCGTAGGGCTCTTCCATCAGAAAGTGACTGCCTGAGAAGTGCCTTTGTACGGTGCTTTTAGTCAACGATTTATTGAGGATGAGGATGCTGTTGACCGTACCCCGATTGCCCATCGTGATCTTGGCGATGCCAAAGTTGTCCCGCAACCCGGATTTAAAATCGGCCGTGACCATACAGATTCCGGAGCCGCTGCAGTCAGCATTGGGTTTGCCAAATCCTATCCCGGTCGTAGTGGTTTCACCTGGAATATCCTCGGCGGGCTGAAAACCGTCATTAAAGGTGCCAGGAATGAGCAAAGGGATTAAAGCGAATAAACTAAAAAATACCTTGACTAACATAGCGTAAAATTTAAAAGTTAAATAATAGATTTTAATTGGTTGATGTTTCAAAAGTAAATTCTCCGGTCCTCGCGTTCTTCACCTAAATGGGTGATTTTGGGAAAAGTATCGTTTATGTATGTGTTGATCCTTATAAATATCGCAGCCTCATCGGAGAGATACACCCTACTGCCTTAATCCATAGCCAGGCAAAACCATAGGGCGCAGTACGCTTCCCCCATTCCAGGGATGGATTGGTGGGAGAGCGATTTTATTCATGTATATACACCCAAAACATCCCGGGTATAAATAGGTATAGGCACCTTCCAGGCGCTAATCAGTTCTGAAAATCACCCAAATGGATGATAAACGGACCTATGCACCCCAATAACTTTATCGCAACAATAATCAAAAATTTAACTGCTATGAAAACTCTTACTACCATTCCATGCGTCTTAATTTTATGGATTACCTTCAGTACTTCCTATGCACAGGAAGAATACTACGATGATTACTATGAAGACGCCTCCACGGCCTCGGAAGAACTGATCCGGAATTCAGAATTCAATATCCCCTCCACGCCGGCATTTTCCTTGCTGGGTGTTACGCCGGAAATGGTAACACGACCCGGCGTGGTTCAGGACTTTAAAGTAGATTGGCGGATCAAAAACTACACTCTCGCCCCGGATCTGGCCCTGGAAGCGCAGCCTTTTTGGGTGTTGTACTACGATCGTAAAGGCCTGAACGCGTACCGAAAAGCCAGCCCCCTGATGAAAACCCTTTCGACGCTAAGCTTATCCTTTGGTACCGCCAAAATGGATGGACTGAATCATTTCGCCTATTCCCTAAAACTCAACCTTTACCGGGAAAAGGATCCGATTTCTGACTCCGATCTGATTCAATCAATGGCGCTGGAATTGGCCAATGCCGAAGCTCCCATTAAGGAAAGAATCGAATTCCTCAAGTCCGAACTGGACACCGCAACTTCGCAGGAATCGAGGCTTATGATCCGGGAAGAAATATACCGTTCCCGGGAAGACCTGAGTTCACTGCGACGCGACGTCAAACGCCAGTTGATCGAAGTACAGCATCAATATATGCAGGATAATTGGAATAGCGACGCCATTGATTTTGCTTTTGGACGGGTAAGCACGTTCAACAATGACCTGGATTCCTTGAACATCGAGAAAGCCGGGGTGGGCTTCTGGGTTAATGGAGCGAAAGGGATCGGTCGGAATGGGTTACTGACCGGGATTACCAAACTCAAATTTATAGGCGAAAACACGGATTTTATGCTGGGGGCTAGTTATCGATTTGGGGGTTACCGATTTAGTTTTTACGGTGAACTGGTGTATGAGAACCTCCAGAACCACAGCGATAACGGATTTTCAGAGGAGGAACTTTTTGCCTACAAATACGAGCGCGACCTGGGCAATGGCTGGACAAAATTTGACGAAGCCCTCGTAGGCATTTCCCAGTGGAATATCACCTACGGCGGTGATTTTAGACTAAGCAACGGAATCCTCCTCAACTTTTCTCTCCGCACCCGGCTGGATCAGAATTTGAAATTCAAGAGGTTCTTGCCGGTGGCCAACATCACTTGCCTGATGAGATAAGCCCGGGTCAGAATCCAAACATATGAATTATTTACTTTACCTATAAAATTTACCAACATGAAACCTTTTAGCTTTTTACCCGTACTCCTCCTGTGCTTTTTTGTACAAAACGCTTATTCCCAGTCCCATTGGACCTTCTATTCCAACTCTTACCACAAAGGTTACCACAAAGGTTACGATGCTGGAGAACAAAAGGCATCCCATCAGTGGAAATGGAATTCCTGGAAGAGCGACTGCTGTGTCCGGTTGTACTACTATACCCGGCATGGAAAATTGGGTGAAAAAACCCTCTGTGGTGACGTCCGGGATTTCAAATCTGAACTCAAAAAGTTGAAAGACCTGAAATACGGATATCAGTCTGGATGGAAAAACATCCAACGCGTCAAGATGTACTGCGACGATCATCAATATGCGGCTAAAAACAACAGCACTCAACGCAATCAGAACAACAATTATGGAAATCAAAATTACAACCGCAATACCAATCAGAATAACTACAATCGGAACAACAATCGAAATCAGAATAATTACACTCGAAACAACAACAATCACGATCAACCCAAAAATAACTACGACACCAAGGATGATTACGCCAAAAAACCCTGGTATAAACACTACGGCAAGGGGAACGTGATTTTTGCATCAGACTATCACTACGAAGGTCAATACCGAGCCCAGGCTTCGGGCAGCCACGATTACCGCAGCTTGAGATTTTATCCCAAATCTATTCTTATGTCAAAATCGGGGCGCTACGTAGTGGTCGAATACCGGGACAACTACAACCGGAAGAAAAGTTTTGTGCTCAAGGAGGATGTCCCCGATCTCCGAAAATATATGGCCTCCAATCTGAAATTGGGTTCCGAATATAGAAACGAACCGTATAAAGCGATCACCAAACTCTCGATCATGCGGTATTGAAATTTCTGAAAATCCCAGCATATTCCACAGGATCTCCACGGAAGAATACAGCAGAGGTGTGGCGGTCGACAAAACAGGGTGTTCTACGGTAGTGAGAGAACTTTGTACACCTTGCATCCATCAAGAAGCCGGGCATCGGTTACGACCGATGTCCGGCGCTTGGTGTTTGGCCGAAGTAGTTCAGGGTATCTTCTTCCGGGTAGGATATGGTCTACCCTTGTGTTATCACCATTCCCCATTCAAGTGAATACCCTTACTCAACTTGTCTGAAGGTGCGGTTGACGGTTTCGGAATCGGATGATAAGGATCGTCAGAATAACCGCACAAACGATAAAGAAGAGGTCAACAAAGAATCGACTAAGTACGATCTCACCGAAGGTCATCCCCCTCACCGACAGACTTCCCGACAAAAAGAAGAGCCGAAGTAGTGATTCCACGATACACGCCCAGATCAGGACGATAAATAAATGAAATTTCGGATACTCCCGACGACGATAATAGGCCGTAAGCCAGGATACGACGAGCGTCATCACCGCGGCCAGGACAAAATGCATGGTAAATGGAGACCAAATATTGCGATCGGGATAAAAATCCCGAATAAGATCGATCGCGGCGTGCGAAAACGTCAACGCTATTCCTATTTGCCAAGCCATCGCTGGAAATCGCATCAGCACCAGCACCATCAGTATCCCATAAAATCCATACCCCACCACCAACCTGAGCAAATCGCGTAGCAGGGCCGTCCAAAATCCATCCGAGTAGGATCGGTTCAGCGAATCCACGACCGGTTCGAGCGAATAGGGGACAACAGCATAGACCAATATGGCGAGTATACCCAGCATGAGCATTTCCTGTGGCACACTGAGCAAGGGAGGGTCAGAGAGCGCATCTTGTTCCTTTTTAAGGCTGTTCAAAACATTATATTCTTTCCAGGCTGCTAGTCCCATTGCCCCGCCCAATAAAAACCCGAAAGTAAATTCCATACATTTCCAATAATCGGACAGGATGGTATGTACGCGACTTCCAACTACCATCCACAAACTACCCAGACCGAAGCCCAGAGCACCGCCAATCAAACCATATATGGCAAATCTTTGAATAACCCCAAAATCCCGTGATGACAATTTATTTTTATAATAAAGGAGCATGGCTATTGCCCCCATCAATAAGGCCCCCCATGATTCATCCCGCGGACGATCCGGTCCGGAGAAATACAATAATTTTGGGTCATTAATCAACTTAAAGCCCAGCAGGAAACCCAGCAACATGAGTAAAAAACCCCATATCAGGGTTTTTTTGGGTATTCGGTTATACAAAAAGCCCAGAGCAAAAACGGTTCCGCCCAGGATTCCCCATACACCGCCTTTGAGTGTAGTACCTGTCAGCCCCCACCACACCGTTTCGGGATTGCGCAAAAAACCCAGGGTCTGTCCATACGTCATTTCGCCTCCAAGGCCTATTCCAAATACCCCGAAAACGGCCAGGACAGCGGTCATATGGGCAGGAAGTCGAAGGAGTATACCCAGACTGAGGGCAACCATAGCCCCCGGGATCATGGCTCCAAAAGGACCACCTCCAATGTGGCCACGAAGTCCCCATCCCAGCATCATGGCTACAGCTGGAAATAATATAAATGTCCAAAGGGAAAAATTTCGATTGTTTTTCATCGCGGATTAGCTTTAGGATTTCTGTATAATATTAATCAATCGCTTTCATATCTCCGCGTGCTGGGCAGGAGAAGGATAATATAAGAAAAGAATAGCTTAATATAGTAGAAAGGCCGAGGGTCAACTGCATCACGGAATGGCTGTGGAAATCGGAAGTGTGAAGATTACCGGTCCGATTCAATCGTACCCTGACGGATGGATTGTACAATGAAATACGTATACAAAAGGAGTACGGCAAAAAACATGATAAGAATGGTGTTCCAATTCCGGACTAGGTCAAACATCCAACCCACCAGTACGGGACCTGCGGCGGCGATATAATATCCAAACGATTGGGCCATACCCGAAAGTCTGACAGTAATACTGCTTTCCTCGGTAGCCTCATTGATGAGATAATATGCCAGACTGATACTAGCACCCGATGATTGGGCAATGATAGTCAGAGCTGCATACATCATCCATTTTTCCTGCCCGAGAAGCATGAAAAATCCTAGAAAGAAAAACACACACATGGCGACAACCATTTTGGAAAGGTTTCCGGGTTTATCCGCCAGGATGGGAGTGAAATACACCGCAGGGAGGGATACGATTTGCATATAAAACAATGCCCAACCACTCTCCTCTATGGTAAATCCTTTATCGATCAGAATTTCGGGACCCCAGGAGGCCAAAACATAGAATATAAAAGACTGTAACCCCATAAATACTGTGATATTCCAGGCACGGCGGTACTTCCAGATGTTGAGCCGGTGATCATTGTTGGCGCGCCCCTGGTTCTTGGGAGCATAACGGCCATTGAGCTGAAGCATCCAGACCGGCATGGTGATGAGGGCCAGGGCGCCCCAGATCATGAGAGCCCCCCGCCACCCCAGGTTCCAATCGATTGCCATAGGGGCTGTCACTCCCGAGCCAAAAGCTGCAGTAAGACTCATAAACAGGGTATATGCAGCTGTCACAGTCGCTGCCCGATGAGCAAGGCGGGATTTGATCAGGGGAATCAACGCTACATTACAAATGGCAATGCCCGCACCCATCACTATCGTGGCTCCGTAGAGCAGGGGTATTCCCCCCATCCCTCGCAATACGGTTCCCAGTCCGATCATCACCACGCCGATCATCAGACTCCATTCCATCCCAACACGATGGGTCAACCTGGAAGTAAATAAGGAAGCCGTGGAAAATGCTATGAGAGGCAGCGTGGTCAGGATCCCCATTTGGGTATGTGTCATACCCAAATCTGTCTGAATCAGACCTACGATGGCACCCACACTGGTCATACCGGGTCGCAGGTTGAAAGAGATCAGGATAACACCGACAAACAACAGGATATTGGTTCGTGACCAGGATTTGAATAGGCGCACAATATTGAATTTTCGCGTCAAAAGTAAGCAAAGATTCTTAGCTGTGTTTCGTATAGGGAAAGTTTGTGTCTCCCCACTTTGTTGGGAGGAATTAATAACGAATTTGAGAGGTAGGGGAGCAGTGGGAATGGGGAGATCATTTTTCCCCTCAATATCCTGTTATAGGATATATCTTTTCTCAGAACAGGAGCTGTGGGGTGCCCAGGGGATCATGTTCCGCACTATTTCTTCCTGGCGAGCTTGTAACTTTTTCCTACAGCAGGAGCTGTGGGGACCCCAGATTCGGCAGCTAAAGCAGTCGCACAGCGAGAGAAGTGAATATCCTGGTTCGGAATGGGAAGTATAGGAGAATTGTTCGTTGAAATTCCGGGGCCGGTAAGTTGGATGCCTGGCAAGACCTGGTAGTACTCGTCTCTTCCATGTCAAGCATCATTTTCTCTTACCTGAAATCGGTATCTTTTTCCCACAGCAGGAGCTGTGGCGCTCCCAGTCCATTCCCACGCCTGAAGCTGTCGGGTCCTCAGCCTGATCCCTTGCTCAAGCTTCTTATCGCAGTCCGATTATTTTCCAGCGGTGTAGTCTGATTTACCGTTGCTGTTCTTTGATCTACTTACTCCAGATCTTTGGCCATACCGCCCGGTAATTCAATCACCTTCAGATTGCGAAAATGAATCTCTGCTCCCTCCGATTCCAGACACATAAAACCTTTCCGCTGACTGGACTGACTGATACCGTTGACAAATTTCCCATTCACCGATAGCTTGATGGTTCCGTCCACGCACACCACGTCGTAAGTATTCCATTCCCCACGACCTTTACACCGGTTTTCAATGGATTTACTGCGACTACCCCTGGGATTATCAGGTAGGGTGGTAACACCTCCCACTCCAAACAACTCTCCATGAACGTAGGCTATGGGTGGTTTTTCTCCATTGCGTATATTCAGATTGACCCAATCCAGTTCGAGCATCTGCACTTCCACACCATCGGGCAGTCGATTTTCACCGGGGACAGCACTACTCCACATAAACATACCTGAATTACCGCCTGGTTCCATATGTCTCCATTCCACATGGAGGATGTAATTTTCAAACTGTCGCCCACTACGAATAACGCCAATAGGCAATCCATGACAAACCAAAATGCTATCCTGGTGTTCCCATGTATCGATTTCTGTATTGACATTGTACCATCTGATGGGTTCAGGGGAAGGGGATGTACCCTCTTCAAGTACCTGGTTCAATGGCACCACCTCTCCGAATTCGAAAAGAAAATCCTGAGCCAGGATAGTCTGACAGGTCAGGACGGCCATGACCATCCAAAGTGCAACTGCAATATTTTTCATGCTGATCAGCTCTTGAGGACCTGAGTTTTTCCGGGCACCGGAACAGGGGTCATCTCCCATTTATAATCAAAGGCATAATCTTCCAGCTTCGGTCCAATGTGGAGATTGGATTCCATGGCCTGATCCCAGGTAATTTCCTGGCCGCTATAACCCACCATCCTGCCAAGAATGGCCAGCATGGAACTGTGCGCCATCCAGACACCGTCATTCACAGGATTATTGCTTCGGATCGCCTTGAAGAAAATGTCATGCTCGTGCTGGTACATATTGTTCCGCTTTCCATCAAACTCCCAGTTGGTGCTTCCACTGATACGCGCTTCTGATGCGGGTTTGACGAATGCGTGGCCTTTGGACCCATACACATCCACCGTATTACTGCCTTTGGTTCCGGACTGTTGACGACACATATGGACAGCTTTGACACCATCCTCATATTCGTATTCTATGGCAAAATGGTCGTAAATATTCCCGTAAATCGGATCTACCCTTTTTTGTCGACCTCCGGTACCGATGGCTTTGACCGGAACTCTGTCCCCCAGGGCCCAGGCCATTAAATCAAGACTATGAACGGCCTGCTCTGTGATGAAATCACCGGACAACCAGTCATAATACAACCAGTTTCGGAGTTGATATTCCATATCTGTCCAACCCGGTTGGCGCGGATGGGACCACAATTCTCCTCCAAATCGTTTGGTACTCACAAAATGAATATCTCCTACAGCACCCTGGTGGATCAATTCATAAGCCGCCATATTGACAGCATCAAATCGATAGCAAAATCCGGATTGTATCGAGATTTTCTTCTCCTCTGCTTTCCGGGATGCAGCTAAAAATCGCTGTACCCCGGCCGGATCCACTGCGACTGGTTTTTCACAAAAAGCATGTACGCCTGCATTGACCGCAGCTTCGAGATGCTGAGGTCTGAATACCGGCGGTGTGGTTAATAAGATGACATCCACACCTGAGTCGATAACTTTTTGATAGGCATCAAAACCGATAAACTTATGGCTATCGTCCACGGTCACCTGATCACCCATTTCCTCCTTAATCGCCGTATAAGATTGCTGAAGGTGATCCGCAAAAATATCTCCCATAGCAGTCAGTCTGGTATTCTTATCTGCTGTAAGCGCCTGGACCGCCGCCCCGGTTCCCCGGCCACCGCAGCCTACGAGGCCCACCTTCAAAATTTTATCCTTGGGAGCAAACGCATCTGCACCGAAAGCCAGATTCATACCTACTGCTGATGCTGCCAGGGTCGCTCCAGTACTTTTGATAAATCTCCGGCGTCCCTCATTCATTTCTGATTTCATATCTCTTTCTAATAATAGTTAATGATATAGTTTGTCTTCAGATCATTTAATGGCCTTGTAGCCCATTCCTGCGCAATCCAATGAATCTTCCAGGTATCTAAGAAAAGAATTTCAGGTCAAAGGATCATGTTATAGCTTGAACTACAACGCATTTCATGGCCACAAAATACACAATTTCCTTTGAAAGGGAAAAGCTTGCACAGAATTCCTGCCTCTATATCTTAACAATCAATTTCTCCCACGATATAGAAAATATCCCGGAATCCCGACTGGCTGAAAATTCGCAACTGTGCTCTCACCTTCTTCAAATTGTGCGCCACAATCTCGGTCTGTCTGATTTCAAGGTCAATCATATAACCGTTGCCCTCGAATTTGTAAAACTGGGCACTGGGATTGGACGTTTGCTTGCTTCGGATGTCTACCTGTATCATCCTTCCATCGATCGCCAACACACAGGATTTGTTGAGATCAGTGGCCAGGATAAAATTCCCGGAAGTCAGTTCCTCTTCAGACTGCGCAAAGACCGCTCTGCACGAATTGTACTGATCCGGCACCACGGTAAATGTATATACCGGACCTTCTTCCACCTTAATAAATTCGTTGGCCTTTTTGGGTGTCTGATTACGTTCAGTCCCATCTGCATCGGATCCTGACTGGCAGGCCGATATAAGCACGGCTAATAAGAGTAGGGTAGCGATTTGTTTCATGGAATTTTAACGAACAGGCTTTTGAGAATATTATCAATTTATGGCTTCTGATGCGCACTTTGCAAAAATTTCCTTTGCTGCGCCAACAATCTGATCCGATTCCATCAAAGCTGATAGCAAACATCCATCTTTATCCGCCGGTGTAATAGGATGAATCCCGGACAAGATGTGACCGTCAATATGGATTTTCACTCTTGTGCACCAAAACCAATACCAATCAGATTCTTATTTATCATTTATGCCAACAGGAGCTGCGATATGACTTTCAAAAGCCCCATCTCACGGTGAGTACCGATTTTGACGCTAGGAGAATGCCACCAACCTATTCCTTCCACTTGATGTTACATCCCCCACTGGGCACCTGCCTTTCATCCACTTCTTCGCCTGCCAGAACAGCATCGAGGGCTTTTTTGAAATCCTTCCCGGTAACCGGCACCTCTTTTTTGGGCCTTGAATCGTCGTATTGACCTCGATAAACCAGTTTCATTTCTCCGTCGAAAATATAAAAATCGGGGGTACAGGCTGCATCATAAGCACGCGCTACTTCCTGGGTTTCATCAAATAAATAGGGAAATGGAAACTGCATCACCTTGGCTATGAGCGCCATCCGATCGGGGCTGTCATCGATATACTTTTCCACATCATTGGGATTTATGGCCACAAAACTCACCCCTTTGTCGATGTATTCTCGGGCTGTATCCACGATGTCACGAAGCAAATGGATCACGTAAGGACAATGGTTACACATAAAAAAGATGACGGTCGCTTTATCGGATTTCAATTCCTGGAGGGATTTTACCTTTCCATCCAGTGGATCGGTGAGCGCAAAATCGGGCGCTATGGTTCCCAACGGGAGCATATTGGACAAAGTATATGCCATAATCTTTCAATTTTTTGGATTAAAGAAAAATGATACCTTTTTCGTATCAACGTCATATCCGAAGGCCAATCTAAAGAACATAAAGTAAATATCTGGCGGTACGTACATTACCTGAATGGCAGCAAATCCGGATTAATTCCCAATACGTAATTCTTTACAATTCCGATTTGAGTAGCAGTTTCTGCCCCCATAAATCCGGTAATCATATGATCTTCCAACTGCCTGGAAGCAAACTCCGTCAACACATCCGATACGGGATAAAAGCTCCAGTGCCATTTCTCTTCGTTGTAACCCTCTGGTCTCAGGCTATCCTTCGCAGTATAGGGCTGCCGGAATCCGTATTTGGGTGCATTCTCCACCAGCCAGGTATAGATCTTCAGGCCTTCCCCATGTTCAAAGAACCTATTCGTGAAATTGTTCAAATCGATGTCAGTGCCCCAATGGTGCCTGCTGGAACCGGGCATAGAACTGTATCTTAGAATTTTCAGGGCCCTTTGTACAGGATCCGGCGTGGTTTCATTCAGTTTTTCCCCGTTCTCCACCGGCGTCTCACCCGTCCATTTTCTTTCCCATATGGATTTTTGGTATTCAAAATTGCGTGTGGCGGATCTGATCTGCAGTTGGATTCCTTCTTCCCGGGCTGCCGAGTCCATGGCCTGAAAGGCTGCATAGGTATCTTTCCGCAAATACAATCCAGGTCGGTCTGCATGGGCGATATGAACTTCGGTAAAAATGGAATCTTTAGCGGGTTCGAAGTGACCCATGACGTAGGCCGTGGAGGTGTCAATCGGTAGCATTTTTATCTTTTGGAGGGGAAGGGAATCCTGTTCCATTCCGATTTTATGACCGGTTTGCTCTCCCTGCGGAGGATGTGCATGAGTCCGGTCCGAACTTTGACAATGCGTCCAGGTGAATAAGCCCCACAGACAGACTACAATAACGCATTTACGATGTACCATTTTTCCTAAATTATGGTGCAAAGATACCACATCCTTCTTTCCTTTCCTGTAGTTATCCATTGGGGGTTCACACTGGTTTTCTCTCAGGGCCTGCTCTTAATCATAAATGAGCGCGTGTTCTTCGATTTTGAGATCGCGAATCCAATTTACGGCACCGGCATCGCTGTCCACATCAAGCCGGATATAGTTGTCGGTCCACCCGGTCAGTCTTCCCGGATCCTTGCCAGGTTCCAGCAGCACAGGCCGGATTTCGCCACAATGTTCCAGGTAGAATTTCCGTTTCTTCTCTTCGCTGAGATTGCGAAGAATTTCATTGCGCTTGCGTCTTTTGTTCATCGACACCTTCCCTTCCATGGTGGCAGCCAGTGTATTATCGCGTTCGGAATAGGTGAACACATGAAGATAACTCACATCGAGTCCTTCGATAAATGCTACGGTTTCAAGGAAATCCTCGTCGGTTTCTCCCGGAAATCCTACGATCACATCTACACCGATGCACGCATGCGGCATCACCGACTTGATGCGAGCTACCCGGTCGGCGTACAACTCCCGTCGGTACCTCCGGCGCATATCAGCCAGTTGCTTGTTGTTCCCGGACTGCAGCGGCATATGGAAGTGTGGCATAAACCTCCGGGAATGCGCCACAAAATCGATAATCTCTTCTGTGCACAGGTTGGGTTCGATGGAGGATATGCGAAACCGGTCGATTTCTTCCACTGCATCGAGAGCCTGGATCAGATCGATAAATCGCTCCTGTTTTTGGGTCCGTACGACTTTCCCCCGAAGATCGCGGGTTGTGGTGATTTCCTCTCCATTTCCAAAATCGCCCAGATTGACTCCGGTGAGGACGATCTCCCGGATTCCGGATGCGCCTATCGACCGGGCATCGGCCACCACCTGTTCGATGGTATTGCTTCGGCTTCGTCCCCTGGCCTGGGGGATGGTGCAGAAGGAGCAGTTGTAGTCACATCCATCCTGGACCTTGAGGAAAGACCGTGTGCGGTCTCCAAAGGAAAATGCGTGGTTGAAAGTGGACAGTTCGGTAATCTCTGAAGTATGGACCATTCCTTTGGATTTGGCACCATCGAGCTGATCGATATAATCCAACATTCTAAATTTTTCCGCGGCTCCCAGGACCAGATCCACGCCCTCCATGTCCGCGATTTCCTCAGGTTTGAGCTGGGCATAGCAGCCTGTCACCACCACCCGCGCATCCGGATTTTGCCGAAGTACTCTCCGGACAAACTTACGGCATTTCCGATCCGCGAAATCCGTGACCGAACACGTATTGAGGACAAATACATCGGCGTGGTCGAAAGCCTCGGCCACTTCATAGCCATGGTCTTCGAACATGCGCTGCAGCGAGGACGTTTCTGAAAAATTCAATTTGCAACCCAGCGTGTGAAATGCTACGGTTCGTGGACTCCCCATTTTCGTGGTTTCGTATGATTTGAGTGCAAAGGTACGGTAGTTGGCTGTCAAGACAAAAATTATAATTTTATTCGAAATCTTTACCTACTGGTAATTTTGAAGAAAGTGGATAGAAAATGAAAAACACCTCCATACCACTCAGACCCTATTTTGACCATTTTGTAAGCAGCCAGGTTTCTTCAAGGCGTTACAATGTAAGTGAAATTAGGCGCCGTAAAACGTTATAGCTAATGCCACGTATGACGGTGCAATCATTAAACGATATGATAGAAAGACCCATCGCAGACAACCATCCCTGCATCGAGAAAAATAAACTTCCATCTACCTGTGATTTTTGGGGAATTTCTTACACTAATAAGCTGAAGTTTGATTTTCGATGGATAAAAAGAGCCAATTTATTAAAGTCATAAAAGAGCATGAAGGGTTGATTTTAAAAGTATCAGCCCTTTATACCAACGGTCTTGAGGACCAGAAAGACTTGTATCAGGAAATTGTCTATCAGCTATGGAAATCGTTCGACAGCTTCAATGAACGGTCAAAGTTGAGCACCTGGATGTACCGTGTGGCCATGAATACAGCCATCTACAATCTAAAAAGTGTAAAAAAGCGAATAAACACGATTTCTATAGGCACGGAGACCGAACGGTATGCTGAAGTTGAGGATAAATCGGAAAAAGATAAAATAAGGGTGCTCTACGAAAGTATCCAATCCCTCAATCTGCTGGAAAAAGGCATCATCCTGCTTTATCTTGAGGGAAAAACCCATCAGGAAATTGCCGAAATCATTGGTATTACCCCCAGTAATGTAGGAACGAAGATATCGCGAATCAAACAGAAATTGAAATTACAAATTATTAAACAACCGTAATTATGGAACTTGAAGAATTGAAAAGCACCTGGCAGGCCCTAAGCAAAAGTGTGGAAAAGCAGGAATTGCTTACGGATCAAACCATTGAAAAAATGAACTGGGAAAAGTATCGCTCAAAACTCAATAAAATCGGTTATTCAGAATACATCGGCTCGATCATATGCTTTATAGGTGCAGCCTATTTATTTATGAATTTTGCAAAAATAGATTCTATCCTGATGCAAATTTTCGCAATCATTGCAATAGCATTACTTTTTGTTCTGCCTATTATTTCACTAAAATCTTTACATGCTGTTAGAAACAGCCACATCGCATCTAAAACTTATATCCAGGCAATTGAGGATTTTGCAAAGAGGAGAACAAGATTTCAAAAACTCCAAAAACTCAATGTTTCTATGGCCTTATTCCTCATGCTCATATCAATCCCGGTACTCTCAGCGATACAGGGGAAAGACCTTGGCGAGCTGCCTCATTTTTGGACATTGATTTTTCCAATTACCGTTATTTTCTTTGTGGGCTTTGCCAGGTGGGTATTAAAATACTACAATAAAATACTGAATGAAACGGAAAAAATGCTTTCCGAAATAAGCAATTAATCCTCCCCCATTTCTGGTCGGAAGGTTACCCCTTGAATTTTTCATAAATAGCCCAAAATGCAAAAATCAAAATAATATCTTGTACCAAGTAGTCCATGGCTCGAACTGATCACCTTACAAACACTCAAATGAATGACTGAATTTTGGGAAGCAGCATTTCAAGGAAAACAGGAAATGTGGGGCATGGAACCCGCACACTCGACCTTCATCGCCAGGGACTTATTTATCCAGCACCAGGTCAAAAATGTGCTCGTTCCAGGCATAGGTTACGGAAGAAATGCCCGCGTTTTTACCGAAGCGGGAATGAAAGTGACAGGGATTGAGATTTCGCAAACCGCCATTGACCTGGCTCAAATTCACTTCGGAAAAGATCTGACCATCCACCACGGTTCCGTGACCGATATGCCTTTCGACGACCACTTGTACGAAGGAATATTTTGCTATGGTCTGATATACCTGCTCGATGGGGACGAAAGGGCTAAGCTAATCCGGGACTGCTATCACCAATTGGTTGATGGCGGACTCATGATCTTTATTGCCATCACGAAAGAAGCTAAAACCTATGGCCAGGGAATGCACATCAGCAAAGACCGCTATGAAATGTTTGGTGGAGTAAAAATATTCTTCTACGATCTGGAAACGATAGAGGAAGAATTTGGGCATGTAGGGCTGGTGGAGGCGTTTGATGTGGTCGAAAATTATCCTTTTTATTTTGTTTTGTGTAAAAAGGAAGTGTCAACGTAGCCAATCTCGAAGGTGAAATTCTATTTTTTTCCTATCCAGAATGGAAATCCCGGGAAGAAGTCGATGAAAAAAGTGGGCAATTCCGGGGACAAGCCGGAGGACAGCCTGCGGTTGATCCTTTATCTGGCAGTTATACCGGATACTTCTCCGATCAGGACAATCACCTTTGGGAACTGATCTACCCACCCTCCAGGGAACATTCAAAACAGAAAATCCCCGAATCGGATAGAAAGATTATCGGATCTATACGGCCATCGTTTAGGATAGGGGTGGAACCAGGGGATCCGAAAAAATCAGACTATAACGTGGCTCTATATTTTTTCATAAGCAAAAAATGTAGTTTAAACTTGTGATCTACCCTATCCATTTGTGATCCGATTTCCATATTTTTATCAAGCTGTAACGTACAGGCAAAGACCACATTTGATTAGTAAACCAACCCCAGTATGGCTACCAAAAAATCCAAAAGGATATGCGAAAACGGGCATGTTTTTTACAAGAGCAGCGACTGTCCCACTTGCCCGGTTTGTGAAAAATCGAAAGGTAAGGGTTCGGAGTTTCTGGCTTTACTGAGCAGCCCGGCCCGGAGTGCGTTGCTCCACCATAGCATTGATACCGTGGAAGCCCTCTCGCGCTATTCTGAAAAAGAAATCCTGAAATTCCACGGCATTGGAAAGGCATCCATACCCTTATTTCATCAGGCTCTGAATGATGCTGGTCTGCGTTTCCGCCAGGATAAATAAATCCAAAAAAATGGATAACTCTACCATAAGTACGAACCACTCCCCATTTTGTCGCATCGCTTCTTCATGTCCTTGCAGCCTGGAAACCAGAATTATTTATGGTTCTTTACACCATTCCTCACCCTATCTGCAGAATTAAATCATAAATTATGGCAACTACCAAATTCACCTCCATCGATGCTTACCACGCATCCTTTCCTCCGGAAGTGCAGGCAAAACTGGAATCGCTTCGTATGCTGATCAAAGAGATCATTCCCGATGCCACCGAAGTGATCAGTTACAACATCCCGGCCTTCCGTCTCAAGAAAGTCGTCGTGTATTATGCCGCATTTAAACATCACCTTTCGATTTTCCCCGCCCCGGGTGGGCCGGAATGGGAAGAAGATTTTGCGCCATACCACACCTCGGGCAAAGGGACCATTCGTTTCTCGATGGATCAACCCCTTCCCGTTGAATTGATCCAAAAAATCGTTCGATACCGGGCCCGGATAAGCCAATAACCGTGAACCGGACTCTTATTCTGACCATTGATTTTGATTCCAAAGGTGATGCGGAACTGTAATAGAAGTCAGGCCAAAACCAAACCGTTATGGAAAATAGAACGGCAAAGAATTTTTATGATTCCCTGGATTTGACGCATGATAGGCTCAATAGCTACCTGCCTCAGCTTTTTGAAGGCCTATGGGAACTGGGTAGCATGCCCCAATATATAATCGATCTGATCGAAAGAAACCATATCCGGGCTCAGGGCAGTCAGGTTCTTGATCTTGGTTGTGGTAAAGGTTCTGTATTGATAAACCTGGCTATGAATTACGATGTGCAAGGAACCGGCATGGATGTCGTCCCTGAATTTATCGAGGAAGCTCAGGCATATGCTAAAACATACGGTGTGGAAGACAAGTTGAATTTCAGAACAGAGAACCTCCTTGAGACGATCCACAAAACCAGCTCTCAGGATATGGTCATTTACGGCTATGATTCAGAAATTCTAGGAGATTTGGCCACGACGATAAATTATCTTTCAGGATGTATTAAAGACAATAGAGTCATGGTAATAGAATTCATAGTAGCCCTTCGACCTACTGAAGGTATGCTTACAGATCAGGCCATGATGGATACCCTAAAGGAGTGCCCCTATACCATGCTGGATAGGATAGATTGGGATGTGGAAACCCTCAGGCAAGTGAATCAAAAGAATACCAGGATTATTGCCAGGAACATTCAACAGCTCACGTTACAGTATCCGAATATGAAAAAGATCTTCATGGATTACCTGGAAAACCAAAAAACAGAATGTAGTTACATGGAAAATGATTGCACCTGCACTACGATCCTGCTGGGGGCTGGTCGGGATGGCTGAAAAATTACCCCGTACACCTGCATTCCCCTTTCCCATTTTATCTTTCAGCTGGAAAAAACCACAGACCAAATACCTGCTTTCAGCTTTGAGCTTTCCCCTTTTGACCTTTGAGCTTTAAACTTTCCCTATCCACCTCAGTTATGCCTTGTATGAAAATCCTGATCATAGAAGATGACCCCATCCTCAACCGCAACATCAGTGAGGCTTTGAAAGCAGAAAAAATGGCTGTGGAAAGCGTATTCGATGGATTGCTGGCGGAAAGAATACTCAGAAAGGAGTCTTTCGACTGCATCGTCCTCGATATCAATCTGCCAGGCAAAACGGGATTTGATCTGTGCAGGGAATTCCGATCCTTCGATACCCTTTCCCCTGTTCTTATGCTCACGGCATTCAGCGAACTGGAGGACAAGGTGAAAGGTTTTGATTGTGGAGCAGATGACTATCTGACCAAACCCTTTTTTATGCGGGAATTGGTGATCAGAGTCAAGGCACTCATCAAAAGAGCCAGCGTCAAAAATTCCAGCCATGACGAAACCGGCACCCTTGTAGTCGGAGATATAGTGATCCATCCTGCCCAAAAGAAAGTACTCCGACAGGGCAGGGAGATCACGCTGACACCCCGCGAATACCAAATACTTAAAAGATTGTGCCAGATGAAGGGAGACCTGGTTTCCAAACAGGAACTGATCAGCGAAGTGTGGGGCAGTTCATTCATCACCAATACAAATACGATCGAAGTCTATATCCATTTTTTGCGCAACAAACTGGATAAACCATTTGGAAAAAACAGCATCAGAACCAAGGTTGGCTACGGATATTACCTGGACATAAAATGAAAATCCGAAATAAAATACATATTTACTTTTCGAGCACGGTTATCCTTCTCCTGGGTATTTCACTGACCATCATCTACATCCTTTTCTCAGAATACAGGGAGGAATCCTTCCAGCAACAACAATATGAAAAGATAAAATATACCATCGGCCTCATCGCAAAATTCAAACACATGAGCGCTGAACTGGCTGTCCTGATGGACGAACAGGATATTCATGACTTCTATGATGAAAAACTAGTGGTGTATGATGGTGAAAAAGAACTCGTATTCTCGAGTATCGATGATCTGACCATCGAAAAGCAGGCTGAAATACTCAGTCAATTGTCCACCGACAAAACCTGGATTGAAACCAAAGAAAATAGTTATGATCTGATTGGCGTGTATCTCGAACATAAATCCACACCTTACTTCGCCATCAGCAAAGCCTACGATGCCTCAGGCTATTCAAAGCTTTATTTTTTAAAAAATGTACTGATAGGCATATTCATTACTATAAGCATCGTTGTGATTTTTATTTCCATATTTCTTTCCCACAAAATATCACAACCCATTACCGCACTGGCCGAAAAGCTGACCAACATTGAATGGCATGAGAATAAGGCCACAGAAATTTATATCGATACGACCTCCTACGAGCTGGAACTTCTCACAGAAAGGTTCAATCAACTGCTCAAAAGAACCAATGACGCCTTTTCATTTCAAAAGCACACCCTCCACCACATTTCCCACGAGCTAAAAACCCCGATTGCGGTGCTGGTCTCCGAACTTGAGAAGATTGAATCGTATTCCGATGCTGACAAAATGCGGTCTGAAATCGAAGGTCAGGTCAACAATGCCAAATCCATCGGAAACATCATAAACGTTTTACTGGAGATATCAAAGATTGATTCCGGTCATGAACCTAAAAAAGAGATTCACAGGATCGACGAACTTATTTTTGACATCATCGAGGAACTCCAAATCATCCAGCCCGACTTTAATTTTGAAGTAAACTATTTTTCCGACGATATCAGCGAGGAAAAGCTCACACTCAAAATGAATAAACTGTTGATGAAGCAAGCCCTTCTCAATTTACTCACCAACAGCATTACTTATTCGGACAATGGAAAAAGCGAAATTAAAATCGATTGCTCCCACCCTTCCCAGCTCCGGATTCTTGTAGGCAATTCGGGCCCCACTATTTCCGAAGACGAAGCCAAGCACTTGTTTCATCGATTCTTTCGGGGTAAGAACAGTCGTCACAAAATGGGATTCGGTCTGGGTCTGGTATTGACTCAAAAGATCATCTCCATCCATTCCGGATCCATAACCTATAGCAATCCATCCCCCCACCTCAATGTCTTCGAGCTTGTTCTTCCCTTAAGGTAAAATTTATCCGACTTAAGTTGATTTTAAGGTCCGTACCGCTATTTTGCGCCGATCAAAATAGGTACGAAGTTTAATTATGCTTGATATTCTCAGGTCGATTGATTTTCTTTTTTTGGAAGACATGAAAAGGAAATTTTTCGGTTTCTTTTTCTTCACTTCATTTTTCCTTCCGCTTTGTCTCGTTGCTCAGGACTCCTTATTCCTGAGCCGGGAAGCGTGTGAAGCCATTTTTCTGGAGCACAACCTGGCGCTCATGGCTCAAAAAATGAACATCGATGTGGCTGAGGCAAAGGTAATACAAGCCGGGCTCTGGCCCAATCCAACTTTGGAGATCGAGGAGGTGAATCTGTGGACAGCCAACAGAGGTGTCAACAATCTAAACTATTTCGGGGATGAACTTCCGGGATTCGGAGGTGGTCAATTTGGCAAGAATCAACAGATAAGTATATCGATAGAACAACTCATCCTTACCGCTGGAAAACGTAAAAAACTTGTTGCCATGGAAGAGGTTTCGGTCGAAAAATCAAAACAGTATTTCGAGGAAATTCTCCGCCATCTGAAACTGGGGTTTCGCCAGATGATGACAAATCTGCAATACTTCCATATCAGTAAATCAAACTATGAAAATCAACGTCAATCGATCAGTCAACTGGTTAGAGCCATTGAAAGACAAGTGGAAAATGGTCACATTCCCCGCGGGGAATGGATTCGGCTCAAGGCAGTGGAACTGGAAATATTGAGGCACCTTCACGAGCTGAACAATGAAATCCATGAAGTTCAAAAGGAGTTGAGGCAATTGATGCATCTACCCGCTCATACCTACCTGATCATCGACCAGGATAATTTCACGAGTATACCACCTCTTCTTCCTGTATTCCACCTGGATGACCTGATAGAAGAAGCCAAAATCAGGCGACCAGACCTGCAATCCAGCCTATTGGAACAGCAATACTACGACCATCTATACGAATATGAGAAAGCCCAACGTGTGCCCAACCTTACACTTAAAGCAGGTTACGACAGAGGGGGAAATTTTATGTACAATTTTCTGGGTATGGGACTGTCTATTGATCTGCCCTTGTTTGCTCGAAATCAAGGGAATATCCAGGCAGCCCGGATCGGCCGACTCCAATCCCAAATCATAAAGCAGGAAAAGGAGCATACCGTGGAAAACGAAATTTTTCTGGCCTACCAAAATCTTCTCCAGGCCATCGGGTTTCTCGAGGATATTGAAGTCGGCTATGAAAATTCGCTTGAGGACACTCTTGAACGGTACACAGAAAATTTTGTGAACCGGAACATCAGCCTGCTGGAATACCTCGACTATCTGGAGGCTTATCTCGACAACAAAAATATCCTTCTGGAAGCCAGAAAAGAATTATTAGAAAAAGTGGAAGAACTCAACTATACGGTGGGAAGAGAAGTAGTTCGCATAAACGGTAATTGAATAAAATGAATAACAAAATGAGGGAGATTTATGTGGTATGTATGGTTTTCCTAGGCCTTTTCAACGGTTGTACTGCAATAGATGAACAAGCTACAGAAGTCCGACAGGAAAACTATTGCCTGGACGAATCCTTCAAATCCCAACTTGTGTGGGAGAAACCTACCCTTCAATCCGTGACAGAGGAGATTCCTCTGACCGGAATTATCGAACCCAATCCCGACAAAGTCCTTCAGTTTGTCAGCCTGGTAGGTGGCATCATTTTCGAAACCCATTTTTCTCTTGGGGATCAGGTAATTAAAGGTCAAATTCTGGCGGAACTAAGGAGCACGGAACTCACGCAATTACTATCCCAATCCAAGATACTCGAAACCAGGATTGCGGTGGCTGAAAAAAAACTACGGACCATTCAATCCATGTTTGATGATGAAATCGTACCCTATAAAGACCTGTTGGAGGCACAGAGCGAACTGGACATGTTGCGTGTGGAACAGGAAAGGATCCGTGCCGACCTGGGACTGTTCAGTGCCAGTACCGAAAAGGGTGTTTTCCAGATTAAATCCCCAATCTCCGGCATTGTGACAGCAAAATCCATCTCTGCGGGCAGTCGGATCTCTGCGGAAGGTGAACCCCTCTTTACCATTTCCGACCTCAGCGAGGTATGGGCCATGGCCAATATCTATGCCGCCGATGTGACCAGCATTTCAAAGGGCATGCCGGTCAGGATTAAAACCCTTTCTTACCCGAATGAGGTTTTCGAAGGCCGCATAAATGCCATCTCTCAAGTACTGGATGAGGAATCCAGAGTCATGAAGGCCAGGATCGTACTCCCCAATCCTACACTCAAATTAAAACCAGGGATGATCCTGGATCTTGCCGTAATGAAGGACCTCAAAACCGAAGCCCTCAGTATTCCGGCTTCATCCCTGGTGTTTGACAATAATCAAAACTATGTGGTAGTGTACCACAACGATTGTGAGCTTGAAAACCGAACAGTGAACATTTTATCGCAAAGAAATGGGATGGTCTTCCTGGCCAGCGGTCTCCAACCCCATGAAAAAATACTCTCCGGTAATCATCTTCTGGTCTATGAGCAAATCAAAAACTTACAACAGTAACTGCCATGCAGAAATTTGTCCAGGCGATCGTTGCCTTTTCTCTGAAAAACACCATCATCGTATTTTTCCTTACCGCTTTACTGGTAGTAGCCGGGGTATACAGTTACATCCATACACCGATCGAAGCCTTCCCCGATGTAACCAATACCCGGGCCAGGATCATTTCGCAATGGCCGGGCCGAAGTGCAGAAGAGGTAGAAAAGTTCATCACATTGCCTATCATGAAGGAGATGAACACCATTCCCCGAAAAACCGAAGTCCGATCCATCTCCCTTTTTGGGCTCTCTGCTGTTACCGTCATTTTCGAAGACGGCATCGATGACTTTTTCGCCCAACAATATGCAGCCAATCGATTGCAGGGGATTGATTTGCCCGAAGGTGCGCATGCAGATATTGAACCTCCATTTGGTGCAACGGGTGAGATATTCCGATATGTGATCCGAAGTGACCGGCCCATTAAGGAAATTACAGCGATACAGGATTGGGTGATTGAACGGGAACTGGTTTCAGTGCCTGGAGTGGCTGATGTGGTCAGTTTTGGAGGAGAGGAGAAAATCTACGAAATCGAAATCAATCCTACGGAATTGGCCAATTATGACCTTTCCCCTTTGGAAGTTTTTGAAGCGGTAGCCAAAACCAACATCAACGTGGGCGGGGATGTTATCGAAAAAGGATCCCAGGCTTATGTAGTCCGAGGGGTCGGTCTTCTGGAAAGTATTGAGGATATCGAAAACATCCTGATCGAGGTACGGGGAAGTGCGCCTATCCTGATCAAGCACGTTGCTGAGGTGAAGGTTTCTGCCAAGCCCCGGCTGGGCCAGGTAGGACTTCAGGATGATCATGACCTGGTCCAGGGAATTGTATTGATGCTCCGGGGAGAGAATCCCAGCGACGTCATCGACCGTTTGAAAGAAAAAATCGACGACCTCAATCATCGCATTTTACCCAGGGATATACAAATAGAACCGTTTCTGGATCGAACTGAACTGGTCAATGCCACGGTCAAAACGGTGAGCACAAATCTGCTCGAAGGGATTTTATTGGTTTCCATCATTGTTTTCATTTTCCTTTTCAATTGGCGAACCACGGTGATTGTGGCATCGGTGATTCCTCTTTCTTTCTTGTTTGCCCTTATGATGTTGCGGATTCAAGGTCTGCCCGCCAACCTTATCTCCATGGGTGCCATCGATTTTGGGCTATTGCTGGAAGGCACCCTCGTGATTGTGGAAGCCGTATTTGTAGTGATGGTCAGCAAAGCAGATCAGCTCGGCATGGACAGGTTCAATCGGATCAGTAAAATGGGATTGATAAAGAAAGGTGCAGGGAGCGTAGCCACTTATGTGGTTTTCGCACAAATCATCCTGATAGTAGCCTTAATACCCATCTTCTCCTTCCAAAAAGTGGAGGGAAAAATGTTTTCACCGCTCGCATTTACCCTGGGGTATGCTTTGCTTGGCTCCCTCCTTCTGAGCATTACCTATGTTCCTGCCCTATGTAAAGTGCTGTTGACCAAAAACATCATTGAAAAAGAAAATTTCATTTCCCGGTTTTTCCGCAAAAACCTTTACCGGCTCTTCCTGTGGAGTAATAAATATAGAACGGTGACGCTGATCGGTTTCACAACCATCCTGATTGGCTGTACTGTGGCCTTCCTGAATTATGGATCTGAATTTATTCCCAAACTCAATGAAGGAGCACTCTATGTGAGGGCTACCCTGCCCAATAGTGTCAATCTCGAGGAGTCGGTACGTATCGCCCAGGAGCTCAAACGCGAACTCCGTTCATTTGATGAAGTCAAGTTCGTATTGACCCAAACCGGTCGACCCAATGACGGCACTGATCCTACCGGCTTTTTCAACAACGAATTCCATATACAGCTGCACCCGGAGAAAGTGTGGTCACGGAAAATCAGCAAAGAAGAATTGATCGAAGAAATGCGGCTCAGGCTTCAGACGTATCCAGGTATCGTATTCGGATTTAGTCAACCCATTCAGGACAATGTGGAAGAATATGTGGCAGGAGTTAAAAGCTCCCTGGTAGTTAAAATTTTTGGGGACGATCTTTTTGAACTGGAAGGATACGCAGATCAGGTCGCCCATGCTATCAGGGATGTGGATGGGATTACCGATCTGAATGTGTATCGAAATATCGGTTTGCCCGAACTCAGAATTAGGCTCGATGAAGTCAAAATGGGGAAATACGGTGTGTCGATGGAAGATGCCCAGTCTGTGGTGGAAATGGCCATTGGAGGTCGTGCTGCCACTACTTTTTACGAGGACGAGCGAATGTTTGATGTCCGAATCCGATTCCAGAAAGAATACCGGGACAGCCGGGAAAAAATAGGGGAGATCCTCATTCCATCGATGAATGGTAAAAAAATTCCGTTGCGTGAAATTTCCACTCTGGAATATCTTACCGGCCCTACTTTTATATACCGGGAAGGGAGCAGTCGCTATATTGCCGTTGGGTTTAGCATCGAAGGGCGGGATCTGGGAAGTACCATCGCGGAAGCCCAGGCCAGGGTGGCCCAGCATGTTCAACTACCCCCCACCAACAGGATCCAATGGGCCGGAGAATTTGAGAGTAAAGAAAGAGCAACAAAACAACTGGCTGTCATAGTTCCGGCGGTGTTGTTACTGATCCTATTCTTATTGTATTTCAATTTCAGAACCGTCAAGGACACACTCATTGCTGCCAGTACCATTCCCTATGCCTTTATCGGTGGTTTCATTTCCCTATGGGTTACCCAGACCATTTTTGGAATCTCAGCAGGCATTGGTTTCATTATTTTATTTGGTGTCAACACCATCAATAGCATCATCCTCATAGCAGTCATAAAGGAGAATATGCGAAAAACGGCATTGAGGGAAGCCATTTCCCAAGGAGTTTATCATCGCATCCGACCCATCGTTATGATTGCATTGATGGGGTCGATGGGTTTGGTTCCAGCAGCACTGTCAACAGGGATGGGCTCGGAAATCCAAAAACCATTAGCCATTATGATCGTTGGTGGGCTATTGATCTGTATGATACTGTCTCTCACCGTGCTGCCACAGGTTTTTTATCTGGCCTATCGGAAGTCGGCTGATAAAAACGGGGGAGTTTAATTCCTAAACTAGTGCTCTGTTGCATAAGTTCTTCACACTTATGACGGCTTCTTTTTCGCCGTACCTTCATCACCGAAAGCCTCACGTAGGCCTGTCCTATGCTCGGTTTCGTTTCTTCGGTACAACAAAAATTAATCACGTCATTAATACAAATTACTTATGAAACAGACCACTAGGGTCAGTTTCATGTGTCAGCTATCAGCTGTCGGGTAAAAATCCGGAGCGTGGCTAACGGGGAAGTAAATCAATATGGTCCCTTAGTGAAACCGCCCGGAATCCATGGATAGTCAACTCCTCTTTGTTGTATCGCAAAGGTTCATTGGTATTCCATTCATATATCCCTCCTCCTGCTTCCTCCAATATGATTTGTGCGGGGGCGATATCCCATTCCTTCATATAGGTTTTGGCTCGCGGGTAATAATCCGCTTTGCCAATTATGAGTTGCACAAATTTCAGTCCACTTCCCAGGGTGATCAGTTGGGGATTCTTAAAATTCGCTATGTATTCTACCGTGTCCGGATCCAGATTGGATCGGGAACGCAGGATTCTGAGATTGCTTTGTCCAAAATCCACATCATGGCCTTGCAGTCGGGTAATTCCCTCTGTTGATTTGAGCCACGAACCTCCACCTTCCCAGGCATAGTATAATTCATCATTTACCGGAGCATAGATGATGCCCAAAACGACTTTATCCTGTCTAATCAATGCCAGATGGATGGTAAATTCGTCCAGCTCCTGGATGAACTCTTTGGTTCCATCCAGTGGATCGATGATCCAGAAATATTCAAAGGTTTTCCGTTCTTCCCACGGAACGGCCTTATTTTCTTCGGATACGATGGGAATACCAGAATCCAGCGTCTTCAATCCACTGACCAGGATCCGATTGGATCGGAGGTCTGCAATGGTCACTGGAGAATCATCCTCCTTCAATTCCACCTCCACACCTTCTTCTTTGCGGTATATTCGCATCAATTCTTTACCCCCCTCTCTAACCAGATCATGTAATTGGGGCATCCATTTTTGTAAATCCACATTGTTGTTTTTGATAAGATGCAAAGGTACGCACATTCCTATGAACAAGAAAATAAGCCGGGAATCAAGGACATGCACTCATGCGATATCCGGAGTTGTTGGGATTCGTGGATTTGTGGATTTGTGGAAGATTCGTTTTTCGGATCTCAGTTTGAAATCATTCCGCATTTTATCTGAAATCTCCCATTCAGTTTTCAAGGAAAAATTTTCCCACCATTCATTTCCGCCTTCAAACCTATGACGATGAGCCAGGCTATAACATGATGTCGCTCAGTAGAAAAATATGTTCGAAACCCTTTTCTTGCAGATATCGTGTGGTATAATCCACTTCAGAACTCAATGCCAACCCGAAATCTCCGCCCCAGGCCCCAAGCGGTTTGAGTACACCTTCAAAATCAGCAAACCGCCCGTCGAATGCTTTTTTGTTCAAAATTTTCTCCATCATTTTTTGATGTTCACGGAGAATGGCAACCGCCTGATCTATCTGCTTGCATTCTGCCAGTTCTTCTGATAAACTGCTCATTTGCGATACATCACTCTTCTCCCACCGGCTGTTTTCCTTCCAGGATGCGACTTCAGTTGCACTATTTTGCTTACTTCCCTGGTAGAATACCAAAATATTTTTACATAAATTAATGTCCCAGTCGAAGGTTTCAAACGATAATTCAGTATCATTTTTTTGATACAACAACGGCGCATCGGAAATCGAAGCTGCCACATCATACCCAGATCCTGCCTGGGTATCAAAATACAATTCGAAAGGGGATAGTTCAGCCCAGGTAGCCACATTAGCAATCAGCGTGGAACTGGAGCCCAAACCCCATGCGGGATCAAATTCGAGCTCAGTAGTTACCTTGTAGTTTTTCCATTTGGATAAAAAATCAGAATTGAGTCGGGCAGCGGATTTAATCAAAGATTGTACGAAATTCGCCCGATGACCATCACTGGCTTTTTCAATCGAAAAATCGATCAGGTTGAGTTTACACTCAAACCAATTCTGTCCATGGGTATCTTTACTTATCCAATGAACTTCAGCACCCTGATTTTCAACCACCCTCAGGGATTGTCCCCATTTCAGCGGTACAGCGAGTCCAACAGCCCCTTCCAATATGAGGTATTCCCCGCTGATCAATAGTTTTCCATGGGAGTATGTTTTCAAGGCGATAGGTTGCTTTATTGGGTCATCATTGAAAGCCCTAAAGTTAACGGTTTTTTGAATTCCGATTTAATTCATATCAATTTTAACCTTATATATTCCGTTGATTTTGGCTCTGGATGATTTATTCACATAAGTGAAGCAAAGAGAAAGGACAACGATCTAGTTTTGCACAAAAGCAATACTATGAAAGTAAAAGTAATTATAGCCAGTACCCGCCCTGGACGACGTGGCCCTGCCCTGGCTAGGTGGATTGTCGATATTTTACAGAAAGAAGCTGATTTGGATGTAGCCCTTATTGATCTGAAGGAAGTGAACTTACCATTCCTGGATGAGTCCGCACATCCACGATTGCGGAAATATGAAAAAGAGTATACCATAAAGTGGAGTGCGGAGATTGACGAGGCAGATGCCTTTGTCATGGTCACACCGGAATACAACCATATCGCGCCTCCTACCTTGCTCAATGCCATTAACTTTCTGCATCAGGAATGGTCAGAAAAACCGGTTGGTTTCGTGAGCTACGGTGGCGTATCGGGTGGAACCCGGGCGGTGGAATCTTTAATCCCTGTGGCTACTGCACTGGGTATGATGCCGATTCCCAAGGCTGTGAATGTGCCGTTTTTTGCAACGCATATCGACGCGGAAGGCCGGTTCATGCCCGGGGAAATTCAAAATAAAGCCGCAAAAAACATGGTCGCTCATTTAAAACGATGGGCCCGGGCGCTTCAGGCCATGAGGGTAGAGCATTGATCGCGTAAATCCGTACAGGAAAGAGGATTGGAAGCTTTTTCCCTTAAATTTGACAGAAGGGTAGGAAATGACACTGGATCGTCCTATTTTGGTAAAGAAAATGACCTTACAGCGTTCCAAAACATCGTCCTATGTCAGCCAAACTTCTGTTTTTCACGCTCGAAAACAAGCATGTTCGATTTGATTTTACAAATTATGGAGCACGTTGGCTCAATGCATATATTCCAGGAATCGATGATCAAAAGGTGGATATCCTCCAGGGATTTGATACGCTTGAATCCTATGAGAAATTCAACAATTTTTACGGCACGGTTTGCGGTAGAGTGGGTAATCGGATAGCCGGGGCTCAATTCACACTGGATGGGAAAACCTACCATTTGACGGAAAATGTTCCCGGGGCTACGCTGCACGGGGGGCCTGGTGGATTCCACACCAAATACTGGGATGTCCTTGATCAAAGTAACATCCATCTCACGTTGCAGTATGTGTCACCAGATGGGGAGGAGGGCTATCCCGGAACCTTGACCGCGCGTGTGACCTATTCAATCGTCAACCCGCAGTCCCTCCGCGTGGATTTACATGCCAGTTGTAAAGACAAAGCCAGTCCGGTCAATCTGGCTCACCATCCCTTTTACAACCTGGCAGGACATGGGGCTGGTCATCTGAGAAACCATTTTTTCCGAATCAATGCGGATTATTATTACCCCATCGATGAACGCTTTACAATCAATGAGAAAAAGGCACGGGTTGATAATTCCCTTTTTGATTTGAGAAAATCCCGAAAAGTTTTCCCCTATCTTCAGGATGATCATCCCCAGGTGCAATTGGCTGGTGGATATGACCACAATTTTGAGTTGACCGATTACGCCCAATCGCATATGCGTGAGGTGGCACAGGTGTGGGAGGAAACCAGTGGTCGATTTCTTAAAATCCATACCACGTTGCCAGGTTTGCAATTCTATACGTGCAATTCTTCGGGGAGACGACCGGGAAAGGATGGACAGCAATATCCCAAATGGGGGAGTTTTTGTCTGGAACCGCAATATTTTCCCAATAGTCCCAATATACCTACGTTTCCAAACAGTATAGTAAGGCCCGGTCAGCCCATCGTAGATGCAATTATCTATGAGTTTGGTCAGCAAAAGTCGTTGTAAAGTGGTTCGCTTACCTGGTCATCGCTTATATTGTGGACCGGTGTAATCCACCTAGCTTCAAATGATAAAGCCATGTCCGAAATTTCCATAGACATTAATTGCGATATTGGTGAAATTGGTATTCTTCATTCCAATCAGCAACTCGAGTTGCTGGAATATGTATCCAGTTGCAATATTGCCACTGGATTTCATGCCGGCGATCCCTACACCGCTTATCAGATCATTCGTCTGGCCAGTGAAAAAAATATATCGATCGGAGCACATCCCTCCTATCCCGATTTGGCCAACTTTGGCCGCAGATCGATGAATTTGGGGCCTGAAGAGTTGTTAGCCAGTCTGATCTATCAGGTCTCCGCGTTGCAAGGCTTATGTACCTCTTTAGGTGCCCACCTTTCACACCTCAAACTTCACGGTGCTTTATATCACGATGCGCACCAAAGCGAGGAAACTGCCGCGATTGTGATAAAATTCATCAAGTCGTGGCCTGGCAATTTGATATTGTATGGTCTAAGCAATACCATTTTGGCCCAAATGGCCGAATCGAATGATCTTCATTTTGTTCCGGAAGCCTTTCCCGACCGACGGTACAACGATCAGGGCTCACTCTTACCAAGAAGTGAGGCGAACGCAGTCGTGGTAGAATCAAAAGTTATTTCTCATCAGGCCCTGGAAATTATCAGGCACAAGGAAATTACGACATCATCGGGCATAAAAATACCCATCGAAGCACGGACGTTATGCATCCACGGTGATCATCCCGATTCGATCCCTCATGCCCGTGACCTCATGTCCACTTTGAAGCTATGGGGTATTTCCATCAAACCACCGCAAGTATGAACTTCCGTATTTACAGTTTATCTGATAACAAGTTGGTTGTTCAGTTATCTCCTCAGGTGTTGGAATCGCAGATAAGATTCCTCTATGCGCTTAAATCCCTCGTTTCCCATCTCGGACATCCGGGGATAAAAGAAATTATGGTTACCTTTCATGAATTGACCCTCATTTTTGACCACAGCGTGGCATCATATGAACAGCTGAAAGCGCTGATGGAAGTTGAAATCAGCCGATGTGACCTAAAAAACACTCAACATAACGGGGACACCCGAATACTAAAACTTCCGGTTTGCTACGATGATGAATGGGCCCTGGATAAAAATCGAATGACCGAGATGACTGGTTTGCCATTTTCAGATATTATAGCGCTTCACCAGCGTGGAATATACGTGGTTTATATGCTGGGATTCTTGCCCGGTTTCCTATATCTCGGCGGTCTCGATCCCCGCCTTTCTTGTCCCCGTTTATCCAAACCCAGATCACGTATAGAACCAGGTTCCGTGGGAATTGCTGACGCTCAAACCGGCATTTATCCCATGCCCAGTCCCGGAGGGTGGAATATTATTGGCAGAACACCGGTCACCATCTTTGATTACAATCAGAGTGATGGGAAAGAAATGGAAATCTCTTCCGCATCCTTAGTGCAACCCCTCGATCGGATTGAGTTTATATCTATAGACCGAAAACAATTCGACCAATTCCATGGGTGGAGTATATTGGAATACCAGCGAGTCCATCAAAATATGAAATAGAATATGAGTATTCGAATTCTCAGAGCTGGGTTACACACTTTGGTGATGGATCAGGGTAGGAAAAGCACCCGTTCTCTGGGGATACCTACTTCAGGCGTGATTGATCTTTTTCAATACTGGTGGGCCAATGGTTTGGTAGGGAATCATGACTTCTTCGGATCGGGTCCTCCTGTGCTCGAAATCGGCTCCGGTGGAGTTCAAATCCTTTTCAACCATGCCCATCGATTTGCATTGACAGGTTCATCCGGTTGTTTTCTACTGGACGGAATGCGATTGTCCAGCCATACTACTTATTTTGCCCGGAAAGGTCAGGTGCTTCAAATTCCCTCGATAGCCCGAAACGGCACGGTTTACCTGGCTATTGACGGAGTATGGAAGGTAGAGAAGGTGTATGGAAGTGCATCGGCAGATATTCTGAGTCCTTTTCCTGATACCTGTGGTAGTTTTCTACGGAAAAACAAAGTTATTGAGATCGAACCTTCTGAGAACTATACCGTCTCCAAACGAGGAAGTCCGGACTATATCGAACCCCTTATGCCTATCGATCAATACACCCTGAGAATCATGGCTGGACCGGAATTGCACTGGATAGACCTTCCCAGCAAGGTGCTCTGGAACCAACCCTATACCATATCCAGAACCAGCAATCGAATGGGTTTTAGACTGGAATCGGGAACACATCCCACATTTGCCGACAACCAAATGATATCTTCCATCGTGGTGCCCGGAACCATTCAATGGCCGGTGGGAGGCCAACCCATTCTCCTACTTCCAAACTGTCAGACCACCGGAGGATATCCCAGAATCGGAGTAGTGATTGAAGCTGATATGTGGAAGCTGGCGTATGTAGGTCCGGGAGATCGGCTGGGATTCAAGTGGGTGACACGAGATGAAGCATCCTATCTGCGCAAATACCAGATGGGTCAATTTACCAGAGTTTGGAACCAAACGTTTAAGCAGACCATCAAGCATCATTCGCTGATGTACTGATCGTATAAGCTTCATTCAATCGGGAAAACGGATAGGACCGGAGCCCCTCTTCCAGGCAATCCAGGGCTTGTTCCAGATTGGGCAAATCGAGAACATAAGCAAGTCGGATTTGATCTCTACCCAGGCCTTCCGTAGCATAAAATCCATTTCCGGGAGCCAGCATCACCGTTTTGCCATCGATCTGAAAATCGGTCAGCAACCATTTGCAGAATTCCTCTGTATCGTCCACGGGTAATTTGGCAAATATATAAAAAGCACCTTCCGGTTCATTGAGAACGACACCGGGAATAGCTGTAAGTCTTTCCACTACATATGCCCGGCGTGCCCTATACACTTCTACCATAGAGCTCATAAATTCTTCCGAAGGATTGATGGCCAATTCAGCATATTTCTGACCAAGCATGGGAGGACTCAACCGCAATTGGGCATATTTTAAAACCATTTCTCTGACATGGGCATTGCGGGTTACAATACATCCAATCCTCGCTCCGCAGGCGTTGTATCTTTTGCTTATGGAATCCAGTATAATCACCCGATCCTTTATATGATCCATCTCGAGTACACTGTAGAAATCCAGTTCATAGCAAAACTCCCTGTACACCTCATCGACGATCAGGAATAGGTCGTATTTAATAACCAACTCCGCCAATTGCAGGAGCATCTCTCTGGAATATACTTTACCGGTGGGATTGTTAGGATTACACAACAACAAGGCTTTGGACTTTGGAGTCAATACGGCTTCAAAATCGCGCATGGAAGGAATCGGAAATCCTTCATCAAATGGAGTGTGAATGGGTTTGATCTTCACGCCAGCCATTTGACTGATCCCATTGTAATTGGCATAGAATGGTTCCTGAACTATAAGCTCATCCCCCTGATCCATCGTCGCAAAGATGCTGAACAACAAGGCCTCACTGGCTCCTGTGGTCACTAGAATATCCTCCGGATCCAGATCAATATTCCAGTTGCGATAATATTCCAGAAATGCCTGTTGCATGGACTCTTCCCCCTCTGATTTGCCATAGGGCAGGTGATTGAGATCCCAGTCGGTAAGCACATCCCGAGGATGAACAGGAGAAGCCACATCGGGTTGTCCTATATTGAGATGAAAAACCCTGATTCCTTTTTTCTTGGCCGCGTTTGCATACTTCATCAGTTTCCGGATGGGAGATTCGTATGCATATAAACTCCGTTGACTCACATTGGCCATGGGTGATATGATTTATGGGTATGATATAAATTTTCAGGCTTCCGCACTGGGAACATTGAAACTGATAGGGGGCATGGGTACTCCTCCTTCCTGAATAGGCCCATGCTGATCTTCAAACTTTCGAATATTGTCTTCCAAAGCCCGCATCAATCTTTTTGCATGGGATGGACTGAGAATGATCCGACTTTTCACCTTGGCTTTCGGCAAATTGGGCATCATACGAACAAAGTCCAGAACAAATTCCTGATTGGAATGCGAAATGATGGCCAGGTTGGAATAAATGCCATCCGCTATTTCCTCGGAAATTTCAATATTTAATTGGGTCGGATCTTTTTTATCTGCCATAACATGGTATTTCCGTACAAAAGTAGGTCATTTCTATGCACATACCAACGATTCCCCAAGATAATTTAGTTCTTATGGATTGCGATAATTTAAGCAGGTTAGGTTTTTCTATGTAATCAAAATAATCATACCCATCCATCAAATGTTAAATTTTCTATGTTTTAATCCCTCTGAATGTGTGAAAATAAACATTAATTGAAAAATCAATATGATTACAAATATACTTTACCTCACTACTCATAAGTAATTGTGCCTCAAATATTTTTGAAGAAAAATAAAAATTGATATATTTGTATCATCATCTCAAAAACCGATTTTATGAAGCTACGATTTTTACAACTTAGCGTATTTGTTGTGGGCTGTCTCGGTCTCTTTTTTATATGCTATCCCGACTGCCTTTCCATCTTTAAGCAAAGCGAATGCGAAAAGCTTCACTTTCGTATAGCAGAAAAGCCGGAGGCAGCCAGATATCCGGCACACGTTGATACGACACAGAATTATTTTATGATTGATACGGTCCTATCCACGCTTTAAAATCCGGAATGCGTCAAACAGGAAAGGAGGGTCTCAAAAAAAATGTCCCTACAGATATTGAAGGGGTCTTCGGCCCTGAACATATTTCTTCCAGTGAATCCAAAAAGCAAAAAAGAGATAGATAATCACCGGGGAACCAAAGGTGAGTAAGGAGATATATACGAAATACAATCGAACCCTATCCACGGTCCATCCTGCTGAATCCGCGATGGAAGTACATACCCCGAAGGCCTGTTTCTCTAAAATATTTCGCCAATTCATGTATCTTGAAACTTTTTTTAAAAACAATTAGTTCCTATCTGGGGAAGTTTCATGTATATATACGGCTCATTGATCAATCAGATTGTAAGATAATCAAATTTTGCTAACATATATTTGACTTTGTCCGCTGATTTTCGAACACTATACAAGGTACAAAATCTGTTTTGTATAATGGACACAAGGGATAAAGGCTTTTACCACCCCAAATACTGAAGAACGTAAAATAGGAGATCGATGAATACCCATACCACCGGCTACCAACAGTTGATACAAAAGCTCAATCGGTTTATCCAGAAATATTATGCAAATCAACTGATCAGAGGAAGTTTGATTTTTCTGGGGGTAAATCTTCTTCTCTTTGTGGCTTTCAATGTGATGGAATCACAGTTTTATTTTTCATCAGGGGTTCGAAAGGTTCTTTTTTACAGTGGAGCGCTGGTTTTTTTGGCCACTTTCCTAGCCTGGGTAGCCTTACCCCTTATCCAGATTTTCAAACTTGGCAAGACGATATCACATGATGATGCTGCCAGGATTATCGGTGATCACTTTCCTGAGGTGAGGGACAAACTTCTCAACACCCTTCAGCTTGCCCGCCAATCGGGGGATGCGGTAGATCAGGATCTGTTAATGCATAGCATTAAGCAAAAAACGGACGAGATCAAATTGGTTTCATTTCCCAAAGCCATCGATCTCCGTCAAAACCGCAAATACCTCAAATATGCACTGCCTCCTTTGCTGTTGCTTCTCGTATTATTATTTAGCGCACCCTCTGTAATCACAGACTCCTCCTATCGGCTTTTTCACAACAACAGGGAATTTGAACGACAAGCACCTTTTTCTTTCTATTTGGAAAACACCAACTTATCCTTACCTCAATTTGAAGATATAGAAATCCGGATGAGTACAATGGGTGATGTTCAGCCACAGGAGGCCTATATCACAGTCGACAATTTTCAATACAAAATGAAGAAGGATGAGCAGGGTTACTTCCACTACACGCTGAATAATGTAGCTAACAACACCGATTTTTATTTTACTGCCAATGGATTTTCTTCCTCTCATTATGAGATTGTGGTATTTAAAAAACCCTCTCTGGCCCGAATGACCGTTGATTTGGACTTTCCAGCATATACTGGAATAGAGGATAAAACTGTGCTCAATGAGGGAGATTTTGTAATTCCCGCAGGTACCCGGATCTCCTGGACTTTCGATACAGATAATATGTCTCAGCTGGGGCTGACCTTTGGAGGTGGTATGGATACGCTTCTCGATGCACAAAACAACCTTGCCAGTTACACCCAGCGCATTTATAGTAATACGGATTATAAATTGGTCTTTAATTCTCCCGATATTCCGAAAGCAGATTCGGTTCGATATTTTATAGAAGCCATACCTGATCAATTTCCGAAAATAAATCTCCAGTCACGGACCGATAGTGTCAATCAAAAAATAAACTACATCGTAGGTGAAGCATCTGATGACTATGGAATCCAAAAAATCACGTTCAACTATGCGGTAGTTTCCCAAGATCAGGATCCGGATCAGCAGGTGGAATTCCAAAGTCAGCTGTTGAAAAACGTCACAGGGAAAGCAGCTACCTACGACAAAATTGTGGACGTATCAGAGTACAATCTAGTACCCGGGGCATCTTTATGGTATTACTTTGAAGTTTTCGATAACGATGGAATCAACGGTAGCAAGTCATCCAAAACACCTATTCAGAGATGGACGCAGAAAACCATCGCTGAATTCGAGGAACTGGAGGCCCAAACCGAGGAGGATATCAAATCCAATTTGGATGAAATCCTGAAGGAACAGCAAAATCTGATAAAAACTACCGAAGAACTTCGCAACAAACTTCTACAGGATAAAGAATTGACCTGGCAACGTAAAAAAGAGATTGAACAATTGTTGGAATCTCAGGAAGCTATTCAGCAAAAGTTACAGGAGACCCAACAACTGCACCAACAAAATCAACAAAATAAGCAAGAGTATAAGAATTCGGATCCGCAAAATGACCAGGAGATCCAGAAAATGATGGAGCAGGCTCGTAATCCAGAGTTGGAACAGCTTTTGAACAAAATCAAAGAGTTGATGGACAAAATGGAACGAGAAGATGCTATTAAGGAAATGGAGAACCTGTCCAGGCAAATGAATCAATCAGAAATGGATATCACCAGGCTGGAGGAATTGTACAAAAAGCTGGAGATGGAAAGCAATCTGATGGATCAAATGCAGAAACTCCAGGATTTGGCAGAAGAACAGAAAAAATTGGCGGAAGAAAATCTGTCAGAGGATCAGAATGCAGAAGATAGTCAGTCTTCTGAGTCTGAAAGTGAATCAAGCGAGGACCAATCCTCAGAAGAGAATGACGAAAATGGAGATGATCAAAGTGGGGAAAATCAAAGTGAGGATGAAAGTCTGAAAAACGAAGAGGGAGGTTCTGAAGATCAGGACAATGAAAATTCTCAAAATCAGGGACAGGAGCAAAATTCTGAATCTCAAAATCAAAACAATTCATCTCAATCGCCTGAAGAACGGATGCAACAACAACAGCAAATCAATGAAGCGTTTGATAAAATAAGCCAGGATTTGCAGGAGCTTTTCGAAAAAAATAAGCAACTCAAACAGCCGGTGAATATGGACGATCCCAAAACACCCTCAGAGGAGATCAAAAGGGATATGAACCAGAGTATGCAGGAAATGCAATCCGGTTCTCCACAACAGGCGGGTGAGAAACAACAACAAGCAGGGGAAAAAATGGAACAAATGGCCCAATCCATGCAGCAGCAGATGCAAAGCGGCCAACAGGAACAAATGCAGGAAGACATCAAAGCTCTGAGACAAATCCTTGAAAACCTGGTTAAATTGTCTTTTGATCAGGAGGATCTGGTGGATGAAGTAGCCAACATTTCCTATGCCACCCCCCAATATGTGGATAAAGTTCGTAAGCAATTTGACCTGAATAATGACTTCAAATTGATCCAGGATAGCCTGCTTGCATTGGCCAATCGCAATGCCCAAATCGAAGGGACCATTACGGAAAAGGTCAACCTGATCAATGAACATATGGCAAAAAGCCTCAACCTGATGGAAGAACAGGAGAAGAACGATGCTGCCAATGATCAGCGCAGAACCATGAAAAATGTAAATGATCTGGCTCTGATGTTGACCGAATCGCTTCAAAACATGCAGATGCAAATGGCGTCTCCTGCTTCGATGTGTCAGAATCCAGGTAACAGCTCAGGTTCTGTTCCAATGGATAAAATCACTGAAGGACAAAAACAGGTGACCGAAGAAATGAAAAATATGGCTCGAAAACGACAGGAAGGCCAGGGCCAGGATGGGCAGTCGAGTAAGGATTTTGCCCAGATTGCCGCACAACAAGCAGCCATGCGCAAAATGCTTCAGGAAAAGCAGCAGCAACTTATGGAACAAGGAAAAGGTTCCAAGCAATTGCAGGAACTGATCGATATGATGGATCAAACAGAGACTGACCTGGTGAATAAACAATTGACCAACGAGATGCTGGAACGACAGCAAGAAATTCTCACTCGGCTTTTGGAAGCGGAAAAAGCAGAAAGGCAGCAGGAAATGGACGAACAAAGACGTTCTGAAGAAGCCAAAAACATTGCCAAAACCTTACCTCCTGACTTACAGGAATACCTTAACCAACGAAGAGAAGAAATAACTCCATACCAGAAACTTTCTCCTGCTTTGAAGCCTTATTACAAAAGGCTTGTAGAGGAATATTATGATGAATTGAAAAACCGGTAAAGTTTTGGCTAAACTCGTTTTATCGTCCGAATTGGAGAACATCGAACTGATTGACCAATTTATATTCAATCTCAAAAAGATATATCATATTGATTCACAGAAATTTGTAGATATTCGACTGTCAATATTGGAAGCTGTGAACAATGCCATTATCCATGGTAATCAGATGGATTCTTCTAAAAAGATTGTGATAACAGAAGAAATGGTGGAAAATATGCTATTGGTTCATATCCAGGACCAGGGTGCTGGATTTGACTGGTCCAAGGTAGAAGATCCCACCAGGAAAGCAGATCCTTCCCAACCGGGAGGAAGAGGCATCCATCTCATGCGGCTGCTTTCCGATCAAATCGATTACCTGAATAATGGACAATCGGTGCTGCTCCGTTTTCAAATCTAATAGATAGATCGAGTGTATTTAGTATGCCACGGTTTTGTGAATGGATCTTTTCTATGAATTTGATAATATCAGTTCTCTTACCGAGTGCACACTTCCACAATAGAGTTTTAAATTCCTTTCTCCTTAAACCTCAACCATGCAGATCAATTTCTTTCAAAAAAACATCCATTTTGAGTGGAATCAAGAAGAGGCTATTCGACATTGGATGGTATCTACGATCCAAAAAGAAAAGCCAGATCTGTCCATAGGTGAGATTTCCGTGATTTTCTGTTCAGATGATTATTTGCTCGATATCAATCGACGGTATCTGGATCATGATTATTATACGGATATTATTACCTTTCCTTTTGAGGAGAATCCATTATCTGGTGAATTGTACATCAGTATTGATCGTATTAAAGAAAACGCTTCGGATCTGGGTATAGATTTTAAGCTGGAATTAGCCCGGGTTATTATTCATGGTGTTCTTCACTTGTGTGGTTATTCTGATGGAACGGATGACGAACAATCAAAAATGCGTTCATTGGAGGATTTCTACCTGGCTGCATTACCGGATTTGGGTGATGCGAAATATAAATGAAATTATTCCCATCCCACGTAATTTATTGATAATTTTGGGCCTTTCATTTTTAGGACTAATTCTGTCGTGTACAGGCAGTAGATCATAAATAATTTCTTTATATAACTCACAAATGAGAGTATTAAAATTTGGTGGTTCATCGGTAAAGGATGCGGATAGGATCAGGAATGTGGGAAATATTCTGAAAGGATATTCCGACCAGGGCATCAAATATACGGTGGTGTTCTCCGCTATGGGCGGCATCACAGATCTTTTGATCTCGATGGCAACGAAAGCCAGTAAAGGGAATGAAGATTATAAGAGTGATGTGGATGTCTTTATCCAGAGGCACAACGATGTGATTGAATCGTTGTTTGATCAGCATTCGTTATATGATGATGTCGTAAAAACCATTGAAGAACAGCACGATACGCTAAAAAATCTTCTCTATGGCATATATCTTGTCCGGGAAGCTTCCCCCCGTACTATGGATTATGTGCTTAGTTTTGGAGAACGATATTCGGCTTATATCATCTCTAAATATTTGAATGTACTGGGTGTATGGGCGGAGTTTTTGGATGCCCGGCAGATCATCAAAACCAATCACAACTTTGGCAATGCCGAAGTTCATCTGCGGCTTACTTATCAAAAAATTCTGGATTATTATAAAGATCGCGATGCTGTTCAGGTAGTGACCGGATTTATTGCCTCCACCAAAGGAGGCTTGAGTACGACACTGGGTCGAGGTGGATCGGACTATACCGCCGCATTAATCGGAGCAGGTCTCAATGCATCCATTATCGAAATCTGGACCGATGTAAACGGGGTTTTGACCACCGATCCCCGACGGGTGAAACAAGCTTTTACCATTCCTAAAATGTCTTACCTGGAAGCGGTGGAAATGTCTCATTTTGGTGCTAAGGTCATTTATGCTCCTACGATGCAACCCGCGATGGACAGGAATATCCCCTTATTGATTAAGAATAGCATGAACCCGGAACATGAAGGAACTTTCATTTCTTCCGAGGTAAATTTGAATGAACATCCCGTCAAAGGAATATCCGCCATCAGTAATGTGGCTTTGCTGACCTTGCAGGGAAATGGCATGGTTGGTGTCCCTGGTACGGCTGCCCGGTTGTTCCGTTGTTTGGCAGATGCCGGAATCAATATTATGTTGATCACCCAGGGATCCTCCGAATACAGCATTAGTTTTGCCATACTTCCTCATCAAATTAGAAAGGCGAGCAAAGCGATTCAGGATGAATTTAAGCGGGAATTTGAAAGAAATGACCTTGACCATCTCCATATTGAAAAAGAGCTTTCGATCCTGGCCATCATAGGCGACAACATGCGATTTGTTCCGGGTGTGGCAGCAAAAATGATGCGATCCCTGGGGAATAATGGGATCAACATCATTGCCATAGCGCAGGGCAGTTCGGAACGCAACATTTCTGTCGTAATCAACAAAGAAGATGAGAATAAAGCACTGAATGCACTTCATGAGGGCTTTTTCCTGTCAGATATTAAAGTCATCAATTTATTTGTTATAGGTACCGGTCTTATCGGTAGTACACTGATCAAACAAATCGATGAACAAAGTGAATCACTGCGCGAAGACAGGGGTGTGGAGATTCGCTTGATTGGTATAGCGAATAGCCGCAAAATGTTGTTCGACGAGGAAGGTATTGATTTGTCAACCTGGAAAGATCAATTGGATACCCAGGGAGAAAAAATGGATATCGCTCATTTTATGAAACGGATGGATGACGCCAATGTCATCAATTCTGTTTTTGTGGACAACACGGCTACTGATGAGATATCCCGCCACTACCGATCAATTTTGGGCGAAAGCATCCATGTAGTTACACCCAATAAGATCGCTACGTCTTCTTCCTATGAAGAATATGTCAATCTCAAGAAAATCGCCCATAGGAATAATGTTACCTTTGGATACGAAACCAATGTCGGTGCTGGCTTGCCTGTCATTTCTACCTTGCAAAATCTCTATCAGTCGGGCGATAAAATAAAAAAGATAGAAGGTGTTTTGTCTGGATCCCTCTCCTATATTTTTAATGAATTTGATGGATCCCGGTCTTTTAGTAAAATTGTTCAGGAGGCCAGGGATCTTGGTTTTACTGAACCTGATCCGCGTATGGATCTCAGTGGCATGGATGTTAAAAGAAAAATAATTATATTAAGCAGGGAAGCTGGGATGCGGATTGAACCGGATGAAGTGGTGGTCACTCCGTTTTTACCAGACCGATGCATGAAGGCGGCGACGATAGATCTGTTTTTCCAATGCATGGAAGAAGAAGATGCTTACTTTGAAAAACTTCGCCGGGATGCCTGGAATGAAGGTAAAAAATTAAGACTGATCGCTTCCATGGAAAATAACCGCGTCAATATTTCTCTGCAGGCTGTAGGTTCGGAGTCACCGTTTTATGTTCTGGAGGGAAGTGATAACATGATCGTAATTACATCTCAGCGATACCATAAAAGATCTTTGGTTATTCAAGGTCCAGGAGCCGGAGCAGAAGTGACTGCGGCGGGAGTGTTTGCTGAAATCATCAATATAGAAAGTCAAATTAGTCCATCGTAATGAATTCTGGAATTAAAGTTTTTGCACCTGCCACCATTGCCAATATAGCAGTGGGTTACGACATTATCGGACTTGCTCTTGAATCTCCTGGAGATGAAATCATTGCGCGAAAATCGGATCGGGTCCAAGGTCTAACCATCACCAAAATATTGAATGATGGAGGCAAACTCCCGCTCGAAGCAAGCAAAAATACAGCTACCGTGGCGGGTCAGGCTGTACTGGATGCGATAGGTGAATCTAAAATGGGTATTGAAATAGAGATTCACAAGAAAATGCCGATTGGAAGTGGATTGGGTAGTAGTGCAGCCTCTGCAGTAGCAGGTGCATTCGCAATAAATGAAATTGTGGGTAGACCGTTCACTAAAAACGAATTGCTTCCTTTTGCAGTACAGGGTGAACAATCGGCAGACAAAGCTTTTCATGCTGATAATGTAGCTCCTTGCCTTTTCGGAGGAATCATTCTGGTCAGAAATGACGATTCATTACTACATCGTAGATTACCCACTCCAAAAGGGTTGTATATCACTCTTGTCCATCCCAATATCGAAATACTTACGAAAAATGCAAGAGAGGTTGTAAAAAGCACGGTCTCTTTACAAAAACACATCGACCAGTCTTTTAACCTGGCAGGATTCGTATATAGTCTTTTTACTTCCGATTTTTCGATGATGAGAGAATGTTTACATGACCATATCATAGAGCCACAGCGTTCTTTTATGATCCCCAAATTTGACGAAGTAAAAAAAGCGGCACTTCAACACAATGCCATCGGATGCAGCATATCCGGTGCAGGACCTTCTATATTTGCCTTATCTGAAAATAGTACCGACGCAGAAAATATCGCTTTCGCTATGAAGGAAGTATTGCTTAATGCCAAAATTGCTGCCAACACCATTATCTCAAAGGTAAATAGCGAAGGTGTTTTTAAATTCTGATTTCCTCTAGAAAATTGTTCCACGTGAAACTCTATAGCACAAATTCTCCTGATATCCAGGTATCCATTCGTGAAGCAGTATTACAAAGCCTACCCCAGGACAATGGATTGTATATGCCACAATTCATCCCCCAACTTGAAGAAGACTGGTTGACCCATCTGGATCACTATTCTTTCCAGGATATAGCGTACCATATCGCAATGCTATACTTTGAAGATGATATCGAAGCTTCTATTTTACGGAATATTATCGATGATGCCATTAATTTTCCAGCCCCGGTAATTACCGTAGACAACCAGCTATCCATATTGGAACTTTTTCACGGTCCCACATTGGCTTTTAAAGATTTTGGAGCACGATTTATGGCCCGTGTGATGAATTATTTCTGGGATGACACCGATGGGAAATTACAAATTTTAGTAGCTACTTCAGGGGATACCGGGGGTGCAGTTGCCGCCGGGTTTTATGGACTTGAAAACATTCAAGTAACCATACTCTATCCCAAAGGTAAAGTCTCTGCATTACAAGAAGCCCAATTAACTACCTGGGGAAAAAATATACGGGCTATCGAAGTAGAAGCCGATTTTGACGCTTGTCAAAAACTAGTCAAAGAAGCTTTCCTGGACAAAGAACTCAATGAATCTCTTAACCTTAGTTCAGCAAATTCGATCAATATAGCCCGACTCATCCCTCAAAGTTTTTACTATTTCGAGGCAGCAAAGCAAATGCCTAAAGAAAAAGACCTGGTATTTTCTGTTCCCTCTGGTAATTTTGGAAATCTCACAGCAGGATTATTAGCCAAAAGAATGGGTTTACCCATATCACGGATAATTGCTGCGACCAACATCAACGATGTAGTTCCTGAATACTTAAATACGGGGTTATTTAGCCCCCGCAGATCTCAAACCACTTTGTCCAATGCAATGGATATTGGCAATCCTTCCAATTTTGACCGTATTATGAATTTATATGGTTCCACGTGGAACGATGTCAAAAAAGATATCATCGGATTTTCTTTTTCAGACCAGGAAACCATTGAAGAAATATTATATACACAACAAAACCTTGGGTATGTGCTGGATCCTCACACAGCTGTGGGACTTCTCGCTGCAAAAGCATACAAAAAGCACGGCCATCCAAATCAGGAAATAATCGTACTCAGTACAGCACATCCCATAAAATTTGAATCCGAACTGGAGGATCATATCCCTTTCAAAATTCCATTTCCCGCCCGCATTCATCAATTTACAACTCCAACATCGCACAAAGTAACGATGGACCCGCAATTTGATTCTTTTAAAAAATATTTACTTACCCACTGATTTTTTCCTTATTCGATTGTAAGGAAAATACGAGCATATTAAAAATCATTACCAAGCTGTCCTGCTGCGGGATATGGAGATTATTAATC
Organism: uncultured Saprospiraceae bacterium; assembly: GCA_964426625.1. GTDB lineage: Bacteria > Bacteroidota > Bacteroidia > Chitinophagales > Saprospiraceae > Membranihabitans. The sequence goes on from CAYRRD010000019.1 coordinate 46,559, forward strand.
CATCCAAATCATTCTAATAGAGAACTGTATAGGCTAATTGCGCAGCGAATATCTTTATTTTGGAGTTCGCACCTATATAGGAAGGCAATGTAGATCCTTCGAAATCACATATAAGGGAACTTGAGAAATGGAACTCTATCATAAACAGATTAGAATATTTTTCGATAAAGTGACCTCTTACTTGGGACACAGTAGGGAAATCCTAACAGATTCAGCCGATTCCGTATTGTAGGCTTAACCACTTTATTGAGATAACATCTTTTGCCATCTTAAGCTCCCAAGCCTGGTTAGTATAGATGCACTAGATGCGGTTCAAGTTGGCCTTCTCACCTTCAAGCTTTTTAAAACTTTTAAGACTACTGGCTTCCATGCCCGTATACTTCCTAGCCAGCCGTGAAATGAATTCCCCAGTACGGATCCCTACATCCGGACAAATGTTCTCCTACTAGCCAACCCAATTCATTCTCATTGCTTGCCATAATAATCTGAATCTCTGTAAAATTTTAATTTTACACGACTCCTTACGTTGTGCAATTTTATTTGAAACGGTTATAGGGAAGGTTACAGGTTGTGGCACATCAGAATTCTTCACATCACTTTAAAATTAAAAGGTGCGCCAACAACATGCTCTAACTCGCAGAACTACATAGATACATTTTCTGAATTTCTGATCAGACCCTATGTCTGAATAGTTCAGCTCCTCCTACAGAGTGGAGATCGCGCGAGAACTCAATCCCCCCCGTTGCCACGGGAGGCTATGGATATTCAACCCTTGGCCAAAGGCCCCGTGGGTTGACCAGTTCGGATAGGTCGATATGGTCACTGAATTGGTCAATCAAAGAATGGGAGCACCCATACAAGTTGTTTATAACCCACCTGATGAAAATGCAGAACTCCTTCCAATTTTTGTTTTTATGAGTAGACCCTAAATAAAACTAAGCGTTTGTGCTCCATTCTATAAATTCTTTTCACTTATGACGGCTGCATTTTCGCCGTACCTTCATCACCAAAAGCCTCATGTAGGACAGTCCAATGCTCTGTTTCGTTTCTTCAGTACGACAAAAATTATCACGTCATCAGGATAAATGTTTTATAACCAGAACGCTAGTTGAAATTTTCCTCTAGAAACTCCTCTAAAATTTTATTAAACTCCTCCGGGGTTTCCAACATAGGCGCATGACCGCATTTGTCGATAAAATCCAGCCGGGAATTGGCTATTTTTTCATGAAATTCTTCTGCAACGAAAGGGGGAGTAATGGTATCCTGGTTCCCCCATACCAATAGAGTAGGTACTGTAATTTTATGTAGTTGATTCCCGACGTTATGTCGTATAGCACTTTTGGCCGTCTTGACCATGGAAAGGCATTTTCGGGTATCTGAAGTTATATCATAAATCTCATCCACCATTTCTTCTGTGACAATATCTTCATCGTAGAAAGTCAAGGTTATTTTATTCCTGATAAAATTTTTATCACCCCGTCGTGGAAAAGTATTTCCAAATGAATTCTCGTATAGTCCAGAACTTCCGGTTAAAGTCAGGGAGGAAACTTCGTCCATATAATCCAGGACGTATAGCAAGGCTATATGTCCACCCAATGAATTTCCTATAATATGCGGTTTTTGGATATTCATGTATTCCACAAATTCCCGGACATATTGCATCAGACTATAAACCGAAATTTTCCGCACACTCATTTCAAAAATGGGAAGAATTGGGAGGTAAATCTTATATCTGTCTTTAAAGAAATGTATGGTTTCGTCAAAATTACTCGCTGTTCCAAATAAGCCATGAAGCAATAACATGACCTGTCCATCGTCAGGACCTTCTTCGATATATTCGTATTTATCCTTTTTCCTTATGGTCAAGCTATCCATGTAGTCGCAATATTATAAATGTGGACAAATATACCTAAATTATCGTTTTTGCAGCGTATAGACGAAGATCAAACTGGCGCAGAATAACAATATACCAACTACCTGGTGAGCTACACCATAAAATACAGGAACAGTCCCCACACTTTGTATAACGGTGAATATGCCTAAAGTAATTTGAATAACTAACAAAGTAATTAACATTCCCTGTGAAATACGCATAAAATTTGTTGGTTTAAATTTTCTTAGTTTTATCAAAAACCATACAATATATGCAGTCAGAAGATAAGCCCAGTATCGGTGAATAGTGTGTACCAGTGCTGGAAAAAATGGTGAATTTTCATAAACAATAAAATTTTCCACTTTCCAGTATGAACTGTTGAATAATAAGGATGGTATCCACTCGCCTTTCATTTTAGGAAAAGTAGGATATAGCAAAGCGGCCTTCATACCACTCACCATACCACCCAGAAATATTTGAACTATCAATCCACCGCTTAACCAGACCGCCATTCTGTGCATGGCCGGTTCTATTTTGCGCGAAATAGGGTAGCACCTAAAAATAGTCCACAATAAATATCCCAGCAATATTACTGCAAGAATCAAATGGAAACTCAATCGGTACGCACTCACCCAGGGTCGGTCTATCAGTCCACTCGCCACCATAATCCACCCAAAAGAAGCCACTAGAGCTGCAAGTAGAAATATCATAATTACCCGCTTCTTCAACCAACGGGGAAAGTGGCCTTTCATCCAGAAAAATACTGCTGGAATGAGAAAAACAAATCCCATTAATCTTGCCCAAAGTCGATGGAAATACTCCCAGAAGTATATAAACTTAAATTCTTCCAGAGACATTCCCTTATTGATTTTCTGATATTGAGGAGTTGCCTTGTATGCGTCAAATTCACTTAACCAGGACTCTTCGTTGAGCGGGGGTATGGTTCCAGTGATAATCTCCCATTTGGTAATAGATAATCCAGATCCCGTGAGACGCGTGACTCCACCAATTAGGATCTGAAGAAGAATCATGACAAAACCTACCCAAAGCCAAATTTTGACCGGAGAAAAAATATTTTGGAATTTTTGACTCATGATAAATAATAATATAAAAATTTAAAATCTTGATCCATCATTATTAGCACTGTTGAAATGTGGAGAGAAAACTGAGCCAGTAAACGTAGATTTTGTTCTTCACATTTTACTTTGGTTGGTTCACATTTTCTAACATACCATATGTCCTAAGTACGGTTCATTTCCAAGCTCAAAGGTACCACTAATTGAATATACACATGAGCTTGTGAATTGTTAGTTTAGAAACTCTACTAGTCTAGTTTGTGAGTAAGTCTATCCAAGTTTGTGAATGGTTGGCTTAAAAAAGAGCGCTTAATCACAATTTGATGTTCGTTGAATAAAGAACTTGAGTTTGTGTGAATATATGCTGCATTTTGCACCATGTTCCTAACAATTCATGAACAATCTCAGATATATAAAGAGCAGTATATTAGCATGATATGAATATTATTTAATATTTATGTTTGTAATTATTATACATATTAATATTTTTCATAATTTGTCAATCGAAACAAAAAACTACACCCATGTCAGATCTCTTAACTTATGAATCGGATAACCCTTCCATTCTTGAACTTCTCGAACACGGAATTCATTTTTCTCAGCATCTCCTAAAGAACTTCAATATTGGTAAGGGGGAATTATTTCCTATTATTATACAGGGAGAAGAACCCATAGTACACATTCTCAAATGGGGAATTGAAACTCCTGTTTCACACAGTGGCCCTGAGCTTACCTATATCTACGCCCCCACGATAGAAAAACAGGAAAGTCTATCCCATTTGATTAAACATCAACGCGTTTTAATACCAGTTCAAAAATTTGTTCATAGAAGATTGGAGAATGGTAAGGACGTAATCATTACCCATCCCCGGAAGAAGGTACTTTGGATGGCAGGGTTGTGGTCAGAATCTTCAGACGGACAAAAAGGTTTTGCACTCATCACTTGTGATACCGATCCTTCGAGCAGGACAAAGATCAGACGGATTCCGGTATTTATCAACGATAAAACCAATATTGACCGGTGGATCGACAGGGGAACAACCACGATGTCAGACTTAGCGCAGATAATTTCATATCAATCCGTCCCCAGGATACAAACCAGTTCACTTCCTACGAACCGAATAGTTGGATAATGAGGGTAGTGGTGCAGCGTGTGACTAGAGCCCACGTGGAAATAGAAGGTTCTATATACAGTCAAATTGGTCAAGGTTTATGTGTATTTCTTGGTATAGAACGAAATGCAAAACGGGATGATCTTTCCTGGCTGGTCAATAAAATTATTCAACTGAGAATATTCAGCGATGAAGAAGGAAAAATGAATCGTTCTTTGTTGGACATCGATGGAGATATTCTCCTGATCAGCCAGTTTACTCTTCATGCCTCCACCAAAAAAGGAAATAGACCCTCTTTTATCGATGCAGAAACCCCAGACTCTGCACAGGAGATTTATAATGCTTTTATTATTGAAATAGAGAAGAAGTTGGGAAAACCTGTTTGTACTGGTGTCTTTGGTGCAGATATGAAGGTATCGCTGGTGAACGATGGACCCGTGACCATCATTATTGATACCGAATATAAATGGTAAGAGGAATGAAAATAAATGAATACCAATCCAGGGTCGATGCCTGGATTAAGGAAGTGGGTGTTCGTTACTTTGATGAATGTACCAATGGCTTGATACTGATGGAGGAAGTAGGAGAACTGGCCAGGTTAATTGCTCGTATTTATGGAGAACAATCCTTTAAGGAAAAAATTGATGAACAAAAGGAATTGAAAAACGAGGTGGCAGACGTTCTATTTGTATTAACCTGTTTGGCTAATCAAATGAATATTGATCTGGAAGAAGCTATAGAAGAAAATTTCAGAAAAAAAACAGAAAGGGATAGAGAAAGACATAGAAATAATCCTAAGTTGGGCGGAAGATAGGGGTTTTGGTGTAGTTGTGAGATGTGAAACGAGAGGTTGTTAGCGGGTATAAGGCCG
>CAYRRD010000020.1:0-51146 GCA_964426625.1 uncultured Saprospiraceae bacterium
CGACAATGGTCTTCTCGAGTTTGAAATCAGGTATCCCGTACCGCAATAACCCACCAGGCTCATCATTTCGTTCAAAAACAGTTACGGCATGTCCTGCTTTGTTGAGCTGGGAAGCCGCAGCCAAACCAGCCGGTCCGCTACCGACCACCGCGACCTTTTTCCCCGTCCGTATCACTGGAGGTTCCGGCCGAACAAATCCGCGCCTGAACGCTTCCTCAGCAATGCTTTTCTCGATATGCTCGATGGCAATCGCTGGCTGGTTGATGCCCAAAACGCATGCTGTTTCGCATGGGGCCGGACAAATTCTACCGGTAAATTCCGGAAAATTGTTGGTACTTGAAAGAATATCATACGCTTCCTTCCAGTCTCCCCGGTACACCGCATCGTTGAAATCAGGGATGATGTTACCCAGGGGGCAACCATTATGACAAAACGGTATCCCGCAATCCATACATCGGGAAGCTTGCTGTCTCGTTTTTTCCTCAGGAAATTCTTTGACGAATTCCCGGTAATGTTCGATTCGCTGCTCGACAGGTTCCTTGCCGGGAAGTTCTCTGGTGTATTTTAAAAATCCTTTTACATCTCCCATTTGGTCATTTTTTATTTGGGGCTAATGGACTGGTTTTCACAGTCTATACATTTTTTCAAAATTTATCAGACGCAATATATTCTGTGTATATCCTCAAATTCAAAATATTGTACATCTATTATCAGACGCACGGCCGTGCGCCGCTACGGTGTTAATTTCACACACCCACATTCATGATTCTAACCTACAAACACCTTCTCAGCAATTTTCATCTTTTCCATCTCCTCCAATACCCGCTTGAGATCCTTCGGCATCACTTTCACAAAATACTTTTTCTCCCGATCCCAATTTTGCAGCAAATCCAACGCTTTTTTGGACGAGGTGTAATTGAAATGGTTCCGGAGCAACTGCCGGACTTCGTGCAGATCCTCACCCATAGGTCGCTCAATTTCCACCATCTCCATGTTGCAATTGAGATGAAAATCCCTGTCCCGGTCATAAATAAAAGCCATTCCCCCACTCATCCCTGCTGCAAAATTCTTACCCCAGGTACCGATATTCACCACAATTCCGCCCGTCATGTATTCACATCCGTGGTCTCCCACGCCTTCCACCACAGCCTTCACCCCGGAGTTTCGCACTGCAAACCGCTCTCCGGCCATTCCATGGATATAGGCTTCGCCGGATGTGGCTCCGTACAAGGCTACATTCCCAATGATAATATTCTCCGAAGGCTCGAAAACCGCCAGCCGGTCGGGTGTTACCACGAGGGTAGAACCCGACATCCCTTTTCCAAAGTAATCATTGGATTCTCCTTCCAACCGGAATAACAGACCATGCGCTGTAAAAGCGCCAAAACTCTGTCCGGCACTACCCCGAAAACTCAGATCTATGGTCCCGGGTGGAAGACCTTCTCCCCCATAACGGCGTGATATTTCATAACTCAACATCGCACCCGTCGCGCGATCGGTATTTCGTATGCTAAATTCTCCGGTGACCTTTTTTCGATGATCCAACGCCAGCACGGCATGGTTGATCAACCTGCGATCCAGGACCTGGTCTATTTTGTGATCCTGCTCTTTGGACTTGAACAAGCCTACTTTCTCTTCCACTGGTTCTTTGTACAGAATTGGACTTAGATCGAGGTGTTTGTATTTCCAATGATCGATGTCCTTTCTCATTTTGAGCATTTCCACTTTACCCACCATTTCATTCACCGTCCTGAATCCCAGTGAAGCCATGATCTCCCGGAATTCCCGAACCATAAAGGTGAACATATTGATCACGTGTTGCGGATCTCCTGTAAATCGCTTTCTCAAAACCGGATCCTGGGTAGCCACACCCACCGGACAGGTATTGAGATGGCACTTCCTCATCATGATACAACCTTCCACCACCAGCGCAGCTGTGGCAACTCCCCATTCCTCAGCACCCAGCAGGGTCGCTATTGCCAAATCGCGTCCTGTACGGATCTGTCCATCGGTCTGGACCACCACCCGGTCCCGCAGTTTATTTTTGACCAGGGTCTGCTGGGTTTCGGCCAAACCCAATTCCCAGGGCAGACCAGCGTAGGAAATGGATGTGAGAGGAGATGCTCCCGTACCTCCGTCGTGACCCGAAATCAATATCGCATCAGCATGAGCTTTGGTGACCCCGGAGGCGATAATTCCTACTCCGGCTTTGGAAACCAGTTTGACGTTGATGCGCGCGTTGGGGTTGGCATTTTTAAGGTCAAAAATCAGCTGCGCCAAATCCTCGATACTGTATATATCGTGATGGGGTGGAGGCGAAATAAGTCCTACCCCTGGGGTGGAGTGTCGTACCCGGGCGATCCATTTATCCACTTTGTGCCCGGGTAATTGACCACCCTCCCCGGGTTTGGCTCCCTGGGCCATTTTAATCTGAATTTCGATGGCATTAGCCAGGTAATGGCTGGTTACGCCAAAACGACCTGATGCCACCTGCTTGGTAGCGGAATTGAGATCGTCACCATTCTCCAGCCTGGTGTACCGGATTTCGTCCTCACCTCCTTCACCGCTGTTGCTTTTCCCACCAATACGGTTCATGGCAATCGCCAAGGTGGTATGCGCTTCAAAACTGATGCTACCAAAAGACATGGCACCAGTGACAAAACGTTTCAGGATGCTTTCTTCCGGCTCCACTTCTTCGATCGGAATGGGATTACCTTTCCTGAAATCCAGCAGTCCACGCAGTGTCATTGCCTGTCGGGTCTGGTCATTGATTAGTTTACTGTATTTCTTAAATAATTCGTAGTCCCCTTTGCGAGTGGAGTACTGCAACAAATGGATGGTCTGTGGATTGAAGATATGGTCTTCACCCCGTCTTTTCCATTGATATACCCCCCCGGTTTCAAGATCGTTCCTGACAAAAGATGAGGAAGGATAGGCGTGCTCATGCCATCGAAGTATTTCGACAGATAGTTCATCAAAGCCGATACCTTCTATCCGGCTGACTGTGCCTTTAAAACATTTTTCGACCACCTTCCGATTGAGCCCCAGGATCTCAAAAATCTGAGCCCCCTGATAGCTTTGAACAGTGGAGATCCCGATTTTGGACATAATCTTCAGAATCCCACTATCGATGGCTTTATTGTAAATCTTGATGACTTTATCGAGATCCAGATCATAATCTTTGGTCCCGTTTTCCCGGGTGAATGCCCCTTCCTTGTGCAAACTAGCCAGCGTGGCATAGGTCAGGTAGGGATTGATTGCATCCACCCCAAATCCGATCAGCGTGGCAAAATGGTGGGTTTCGCGGACATCACCTGCTTCTACTACAAGAGAGGTTAGCGTTCTCAGGCCTTTTCCGATCAGGTGATGATGGATGGCTCCAGCAGCCAGTAGGGTAGGAATGGGAGCCAAAGTAGAGTCCGCATTCCGGTCACTAAGAATCAGGATATCACAGTGATTCCGAACCAAATCCTCCGCCACTGCGCAGATGTGATCCAGGGCAGCCTGTAGCCTTCCTTTCTGATGGTCTGCCCGGAAGACCAAATCGATTATACCCACTCTGTGATCGGGGTGATTGATGTATTTGATCTTGTTGAACTGATCATTGGTGAGAACCGGAGAATCCAGGCGGATAAACTGGGCCAAATCCCTGGAAGGTCGAAGAACATTCCCACTCTGCCCCAATTTGGTTTTCAAAGACATCACCGACCGCTCCCTGATGCTATCGATGGGGGGGTTCGTTACCTGCGCAAACAATTGCTTGAAGTAATTGGAAATGTGTTGTGATCTGCTGGATAAAACAGCAATCGGTACATCCGATCCCATAGAACCTACAGGGTCTTTTTTGGACAATACCATAGGCTGGAGTATCACCCGGATATCCTCGCGCGTGAGTCCATGGAGCTTCTGCTTGCGCAGCAAGGTACGCTCGTCCAGCTCTACATATCCCGGAATATGTAAATGCAGATCATTGAGATCCACACTATGCTCATCGAGCCATTCCCGGTACGGCAACCGCTGGCAAATTATCCTTTTCAATTCATCATCACCGATAATCTTTTTAAGATCCATATCTGCGATGAGCATCCTGCCGGGTTGCAATCTGCCTTTGAGAACGACTTCAGCCTGATTGACAGGAAGTGCTCCTGCCTCCGAAGCCACGATCAGGGTATTGTCCTCCATCAGGCAATACCGGGACGGACGAAGGCCATTTCGATCGAGGGTGGCACCGATGAGGATACCGTCGGTGAAGCATATGGAAGCCGGACCATCCCAGGGTTCCATCAACTGAGAACTGTATTCGTAAAATGCCTTTTTATAGTCTTCCATGTGTGGATCATGCTCCCATGCCTCGGGTATCATCAGCATCAAAGCATGCGGAAGGGAGTACCCATTGAGGATCAGAAATTCCAGAACATTGTCAAAGGAACCGGAATCGGATAAACCCTCCCAGATAATGGGTTTCAGCTTTTCCAATTCATTATCGGTAAAAACTTCTGATTTGATTATATGTTCTTTCGCTTTCCACCAGTTGATATTCCCCTGGATAGTGTTTATTTCTCCATTGTGAGCAATAGTGCGAAACGGCTGGGCCAGTCGCCATTTGGGTTCGGTATTGGTCGAAAATCTGGAGTGAATCAAAGCCAGCGCTGATTTGAAGTCCAGATCAGAGAGATCCAGAAAATACTGTTTGACCTGGTATGTGGTCAACTGACCTTTATATATAATGGTCTTATAGGAAAGCGAACAAATATAAAACTGATCTACGGTCTGGGGAAAAGTCTGCCAGATGTTGTGCCCTGTGAATTTCCGGAGCACGTACAACCGTCGTTCGAGCGTTTCCGGATCGAGTTTTTCCTTAGGCTTCACAAACACCTGTTCGATCCGTGGTTCCACACTGCGAGGTATATCCCCGATAACGTCGTGATCCACGGGCACCTTCCTGTAGCCGAGTAATTCAAATCCCGACTCATCGATGTAGTCATTAAACAAAACTCTGCATTGATCCCGGAGGTTTTTGCTCTTGGGGAAAAACAACATACCGACACCATAATTACCGTATTCCGGTAAATCGATCCCCAGCTCACGACATTTCTTCACGAAAAATTCGTGGGGATTTTGAAGTAAAATTCCTGCGCCGTCACCACTTTTAGGGTCAGCACCTATTGCGCCACGGTGTTCCATACAACTGAGCATGGACAGAGCATCCAACACCAACTGATGACTTTTATCTCCATTGAGGTTGGCAATGAGCCCTGTACCGCATGAATCCTTCTCCAATTGGGGTATATATAAACTTTGTTGGCGAGAAGGTTCGGACCTTTGATTGGCATTCTTCATAGTAATTAAGCAATTTCCTGTCGTGAATCAAATGGCAAAAATAGTAATAATAATGGAATTTACAGCCATACAGCTTAAACTAAACACATAAACTACCACCATAACCATATCTACGCAGCTTGTAATATAACCTATTTCGACAGAAATTAGGTTTAATATGGAAGTTATTTATGACGGTTCTAAATTACTCTCACCCACCCAATACCCCACCACGGTCATATTAACCTGGTCGTAAGAGACCACAAAAAAAATCAAGAGAAGGCGCTGAAAAATTTTTTTGAAAATATATTACGAAATATTTGCATATGTAAAATGCTCGCCATATATTTGTTTCAATAACACATTAGAAATATTCATAATATGTCACTCAGACAGTTCAAATAAAGAAAAATTCTAGTTTAGGTTCTTTTAGGTTTTTTCATTCACAGAGTCAAGTTCACCCGAGCTTGACTTTTTTTTGTCCTATTCCATCGAGTTCAAAAAAAGTGGACTTCTCCCCTTCAGCGCTGACCTTGTACTATAAATATCTGAGCCGCTCCTCTGCTCCGAAGCTTTACCATGCTCCCGGCTCTTACAAGAAGAGCCTCGCCCCCTCCTACTCTGATGTCCTGGGTTGGGGAAGCCACTTTAAAACAATTGCAGGTGGAAAATAAGAGCGAAACGGAAGGTACCTGAAGCTCAAAGGGATTCGAAGGCGTGAGGTTGATCACAGAAAGGCGAAACTCCTCCACAGGAGGGGAAAAAGTCCTTCGGCCATCTTCTCCTACCTCAGCGGTCAATCGGAAAATAGATCTGGAATCAAACCGGACCAAGTTGCTCAATGCAGATGAATTGATAAACTTGGATGTCAGACCGCCGCGGATTACATTATCCGAACTGGCCATGATCTCCACATTCTGCCCCCTCAAATAAGCATGAGGAATACCACTGTCCTGAAAAATCACCTCCCCCGGTTGAAGCCGTACAATATTCATCAGATAAAAAGACAGGATACCCCTATCTATTTTATCGGCTGTGCAATATTGGTCGATAGCCTGATTTATCCAATATTCCGGGCTGGTCATGTCGTCGAATACTTTTCCACTCCTAAGCTCTTCGACGAATGGTCCGAGCAATTGATTGATAGTGGCCTGGTCCAGGTCCATCAACCATCGATAGAATTCATCCAATCCACGTTCAATAAAGACCTCATATATCGATCTGAGCTCGGAAATATTGCTCAGAAGCAAGCGGATTTCTGAATCCGACCGAAAATTATGTAACAGGTAAAATTCGCTAAGCGCGAACATCAGTTCGGGCTTATGATTCCGATCCCGGAATGTCCTGTGCGGAGCAGTCATAGGAATTCCCTCAGCTTCCTCCTGCTCAAATCCTGCCATAGCCTGCTCTTTGGTAGGATGAATCTGAATGGAAAGCATCGACTTTACATCGAGGATCTTACATAAAAAGGGAAGTTGGTTACCCCAGGTGTTCTGCTCAGCAGCGGTCAGGATAAGTTCGGGCATCACCGCCATCAGCTCGTCCAGGCTACTTCCAGTTGTAGTCATAGAAGGACAGACCGGGTGCTGGCCAAACCATAATTCAGCAAAAGGAAGGTCTTCCTCATTGGCTTCGCATATCAAATCCGGAATATAAGATTTTCCACCCCAGGGATAATTCTGAACACAGCCCTTAATCTTCCATATCGCATCACGCCCTATGATCTCCATTCAGTATATTTTTTCAACAACCGCATTGTCGATTCATCGTGAACTCCCTGAATGTTTGGGTTCTGGAGCTCACTCAATACCTTATTCGCCAGTTTTTTCCCTAATTCCACCCCCCATTGATCAAATGAAAATATATTCCAGATGACGCCCTGGGTGAAAATTTTATGTTCGTACATAGCAACCAGCCATCCCAAAGCTTGTGGAGTAAGCTTTTTCAACAATATGGTATTGGTAGGTCGGTTGCCGCTAAACTCCTTGAAAGGAGCAAGAAATTGAATCATTGATTCATCGACACCCTGTTCCTTCAATTCACGGACCACTTCCTCCCGCGGTTTCCCGATCATCAGTGCTTCCGTTTGCGCAAAAAAATTGGCCATGAGAATCTGATGATGTTCTCCCACCTCATGGTGACTATTTGCAAATCCTATAAAGTCACAGGGAATGATCCGCGTACCCTGATGAATCAACTGAAAAAAAGCATGTTGCCCATTGGTTCCGGGTTCACCCCAAATTATAGGACCGGTAGGATAATCCACTCGTTGGCCATTCCGATCGGTACTCTTTCCATTACTTTCCATATTGCCTTGTTGGAAATAGGCTGGAAAACGGTGCATATACTGATAATAAGGAATGATAGCTTCGGTCTCGGCCCCCCAGAAGTTATTGTACCAAATTCCGATCAAGGCCAATAGAACCGGAATATTCTCCTCGAGCGGAGTGCTTCGAAAATGTTCATCCATCTCGTGAAGTCCGCGAAGAAATTCCAGAAAATGATCTGAACCAATTGCACACATCACCGGCAGACCTATCGCGCTGGAAACACTGTACCTTCCACCAACCCAATCCCAGAAAACAAACATATTATCGGGATCGATGCCAAATCGGATCACCTCACTGGCGTTGGTCGATACCGCTACAAAATGCCGGGCCACATCGGATTCCTCCGCACCCTGATCGATGAGCCATTGACGGGCAGTATGGGCATTGGTCATGGTTTCGATCGTGGTGAAGGTTTTGGAAGATACGATAAACAGGGTTTTGTGGGCATCTACCTTTTGTAAGACTTCATACATCTGATTGCCATCAATATTGGAGACAAAATGGCATTTGATCCCTGTCGAATGGTAGGGGGTAAGGGATTCATATACCATCACCGCTCCCAGATCCGACCCTCCGATTCCAATATTGACCACATCGGTGATCTTCTCTCCCGTATATCCCAGCCATTCCCCTTCCACCAATTTACAAACGAAGGAGGACATTTTATCGAGCACTTTCCACACGTCTTCGGTGACATTCTGACCATCCACTACCCGGGATAAATTTTTGGGTATTCGCAAAGCATGATGTAATACGCTTCTATTCTCCGTCCTGTTGATTTTTTCTCCTGCAAAAAAAGCCTCCATTGCTTCTTCCAGTTTGCATTCCCTAGCTAGCTTATGCAGCAGAGCAAGACCTTCATCATCCAGGATGTTTTTGGAAAAATCCAGGTAAAGCTCCTGAAAACTCAGAGAAAACCGATCCACTCTTTGCGAATCATGAAACAGGTCCTTCATGACCCGATGCTTCATGGATTTTACTTTGCTTGTCAACTCGTGCCAGGCTGAGGTTTGTGTGGGATTAATAGATGGAAACATACCTTTTTTTTATTACTTAAATTTAGTTCTGATCAGTATAATTCAGATTTGCATTTACTCTTCAACGACAAAAACATTGCGGGAAAATTTTTCGGAAACCCAATGATTGTTTTCCTGCACTCGAATAAACATGGAATTATCAAATTCCTGCCGATCGAGTACTTCAATAAGCGTGTCCAGATCCATATCCATCTCACTGGCATATTGCAAAAAAGTAGCCGAGGTGTCCCGCACCGAAATAATCCGAACCGCAGCTCCCACAGGCATTTCAGCTAAAGTAGTCTTGGGCATTTGCTCATATTTCCCATCTGGATCGGGAATGGGATCTCCATGAGGATCCTGGGTTGGAAATCCCAGAAATTCATCGAGACGCGCGATGAGTTTTTCCGAATGTATGTGCTCCAGTTGTTCGGCAACCTCGTGGACCTCATCCCAGGTAAAACCCAGGGTATCGTGCAAAAATGTTTCCCACAATCGATGCTTACGGATCAATTGCAGGGCAATATTTTCTCCGGTTTGGGTCAGGTCGATTGCCCCGTATTTCTCATAATCTACCCATTGCTTTTCCCTTAGTTTTTTGAGCATACTATTGGCGGTGGCTGGAGCCACACCCACACTTTCGGCCAGTTGGTTTGTTCCTACCTTTCCCCCTTTTTTGGACCATTTCAAATGTAGGAGCGCTTTCAGGTAATCTTCTTCGGTTTTGGTAATATTGTGGCTCATAATTCCAATTATAAATCCGCTACTAAAATACTGAACAAATGGAGTGGCATCCTGTTTATAACGTTTTAGCGCCTAAATATAGGGACAAGGTTGCTAATCTATGTGAGGATAGCCGAAAAAACTCATAATCTAATGTTAAACAGAATGAGGATTTTATATATCAAATCCTTGCAAGATAAATTTATACGTCTAACAATCAAATTTGTGATAAAATTCAATTCATAGCAGTGAAGATCAATTTATACTATATCGCCTCTCTTTTCTTATTCACTTCATTTTTCACTTTTGTTCATGCTCAGACAGACAGACCGTACTATATTGAGGGTACTATACTTGATCCGAATGGGGATCCGCTCCCTTTCGCGACCGTGGAGATATACGATGAGGATTCCACCCTGGTGGATGGTATATCAACCGAGGACAATGGATACTTTAAAAGTGAATTGCCGGTTGCCAATTACGTATTACGGATAAAATATCTATCCTACGATGATCAGATTATCCGGGTAGAAAATCTTGGGTATTCCGGACCTACCGAACTCGGTGAAATTCAGATGGAAGAAGGGGGAATGGTCCTGGATGAGATCCAGGTTTCTGCCGAACGAAGTCAGATGCAACTCAAGCTGGACAAACGGGTCGTAAATGTGGGATCTGACCTAACCAGCACCGGGACCAATGTGGCTGATTTACTGGACAATATTCCTTCGATTTCGGTGGATGTGGAGGGAGAAGTCAGCTTACGTGGGAGCCAGAATGTTCGCATCCTGGTGGATGGTAAACCTTCAGGATTGCTCGGCAATAATGTCGCAGACGCGCTCCGACAGTTGCAAAGCGATATGGTGGAAAGGGTGGAAATCATTACCAATCCTTCAGCCAGGTACGATGCGGAAGGTGAGGTGGGAATCATCAACATCGTAATGAAAAAGGAAAGCCGACAAGGGTTCAACGGATCGATCGATCTTTCTGCAGGAGACCCGGCACGATATGGTGCAGGTATCAATTTCAATCTGCGCAGAGATTGGATCAATCTTTTTCTAAACGGAGGATTGTATTACCGTAAGTCCCCCGGCGAAGGATCGACCTTTCAGCGATTTAACGGTCCCCAGGGACTGGAAATATATGAAAGTGAATCGGACCGGTATCGAAGCGGTCTGTCCAACCGTTATCAATTTGGTGCGGATTTTTTCCTTGACGATCACAACACGATTACGGCATCCGGAATATACCGGTTCTCGGATGGAGAGAATCGTACAGAAATCAATTACAGGGATTTGGATCAGAACCTGAATATCCTGGAAAGAAGTCGAAGAATCGACATGGAAGACGAAGATGGCAATGACCTGGAAACAGCCATTAATTATACCAGGACATTTGATGAGGAGGATCGAAAACTGACCGCAGATTTCAAGTGGTTGCGCAACCTGGATGATGAGATTTCCGATATCACCGAAAGCTACCTGACCTCCATGGAACCAGACCTTCTGCAAAATTCCTTCAACAGAGAAGGGGAGGAAAACTTTTTAATTCAAATAGATTACGTAGATCCGGTGGGCGGCGAGGGAATGTTTGAGGCGGGCTTTAAAGCCAATATCAGAGATGTAAGTAATGATTTTCAGGTCACCCAGCTCAATCAGTATAATGAATGGGAAATCCTGCCGGAATACGATGACAATCTCACCTATTTTGAAAATATCTATGCCGGGTATGCCATATACGGTAACAAGTGGAACAAAATTTCATATCAATTTGGACTCCGGCTCGAACATTCTGACATTACCACCCGGCTCGAAAACGAGGGTCGCGACAACAATCGGAGATACACGGATTTGTTCCCAACAGCCCATTTCACGTATGAAGCCAACCCATCCAACCAATTCCAGCTGAGCTACAGCAGGAGGTTGAGCAGACCCTGGTTTCGTATGTTATTGCCATTTTCCAATTTTTCCGATTCGCGATCAAGACGTGTAGGAAATCCTGACCTGGACCCAGAGTATTCGCACTCAATTGAAACCGGATATCTCCGGTATTTTGATCAGGGCTCCATGCTGGCCAGCGTGTATTACCGTCACAGAACCGGCGTGATCAACCGGATCAGCACCTTTACGGAAGATGGGATAGAACTCAGGATTCCGGTTAATCTCAACACCCAGAATGCCTATGGTATCGAGTGGAACTTCAATTACGACCTTTCGCGCTGGTTACAATACACCTTGAACCTCAACTTCTACCAAGCCATTACCGATGGTACGTACGAAGGACAAGATTACCATAGCAATACCAAAACTATGGAGGGCAGAACCTCGGCCAAGTTCAAATTTCCGAATATTTTTGACATGCAACTGGCATTCAATTACTTCGCTCCTAGAAAAACCACACAAGGACGACGAAATGCGATGTACTATGCAGATCTGGGATTTTCCAGGGACGTTCTCAAAGGGAAGGGCACGTTGACATTGTCCGTCAGGGATCTGCTCAACACCCGCAAATATTCAGGATACTCAGAGGGACCGGACTTTTACACTGAGGATGAATTTGTATGGAGCAATCGACAAATCACCCTGGGCTTCAATTACAGAATCAATCAACAAAAAAGGCAACAAAGAGAATCTTCGGATGAGCAGGGTGGAGATGATTTTGGGTTCTAAGCTTTTTTTGTTTTACTTTGGGAGCTGATTTTAAGATATTTCAAAATAAATTGAATCCATGCGAATAATTACGTGGAACATCAATGGCATTCGTGCTGCCATGCGAAAAGGTTTTGATGAAAAGCTGGAGATGCTCAATCCCGACATCATATGTCTTCAGGAAACCAAGGCCCAGGATGAGCAAGTCGCTGAAGCGCTCAAGGATCTTAAGGGATATTATGTGAGTTATAATTCCGCCATGCGGAAAGGTTATTCCGGAACCTGCATCCTCAGTCGCGAAGCCCCCATCAGCGTTAAGGCAGATATCGATATGGAAGAACACGACCAGGAAGGTAGGGTCCAGTGGGCGAGTTACGAGGATTTTAACCTGATCAATGTCTATGTCCCCAATAGTGGAAGTCAACTCAAAAGATTGGACTACCGGGCAGTATGGGATGTTGATTTTGCCCATTACCTGAAGCAGATCCACGACACCGGAAAACCCATGATCGTGACAGGGGACTTTAATGTGGCACACAAACCCATCGACCTTGCACGACCCGATGAAAATTACAACAAAACAGCAGGCTATACCCAGGTTGAGATCGATGGATTTGAACGAATTTTGGATATTGGTCTTCAAGATATTTACCGGGAAAAATACCCCGACAAACAGGAATATACTTTCTGGAATCAAAGATTCAGAGCGAGGGAAAGAAATGTGGGATGGAGGATCGATTATTTCCTGGTATGCAGCCATCTTGCAGAAAGAACCGTAGACGTCGAAATACTCGGAGAAGTTTATGGCAGTGATCACTGCCCGGTGGTATACACCATATGACCACTTTCAGACCACCTACCCCAATAGGGATAGTTCAGGATATGATTTGACCAATCCCACTTTCTCCATTTTATATTGTCCGGAATCCACCGCCGCATACAGAAAATAAAATGCACCGTGGTCTACGGATTTTAATTGGACTGGAGGTGGGTTGCCATGCATGCTCATTCCTTCTATTCTTTGAGGAGATATTTTTGCATGGCTGTGACAAAGAATCGGGGTTTATATGCCCTTCCTTGTTCATTCCCAATTTCTTATAAAATTCGACCCCCCATAAGTGGATTTTGCCCCATGAACAGCCCTTCTCCTATTGAAACATAAAATACTATCCTGGACTTGCTGACGTTCTAGAATTTTCAAAAATTGCTATATTTGACAAACGATAGGATACAAGTTGTGAAAGTTCATGAATAATAGAAAAATTATCCTCTATTCAGCGCTATCTCTGGATGGATTTATAGCTCGCAAGGATGGCACTTATGATTGGTTGCACGACGATGATTATGCAGAAGGCAAGGAGGATTATGGGTATGAAAAATTTCTGGAAGAAATAGATACCATCCTGATGGGCTACAATACCTATGAAGACGTCACCCGCCACGGGGACATATTTCCTTATGACAGCCCTTCCAATTTTGTGTTTACACGCAAACAGGAACTTCCGGAAGACCCCAATGTAACCTTTGTGACCTCCGAAATTGTGTCGTTTGTTCGGGATTTAAAATTACAAAAAGAAGGTAAAAACATTTGGCTGGTTGGTGGTGGTCGGATCAACAGCATCCTATCCGAACATGGTCTGATCGACGAATTGATACTCACTTATATACCCATAACCCTCGGTGATGGTATACGAATACTGCACGGTAATGAAATGGATCAAAGGTATAAGCTTACCAATACCATAGTGTATGAAAATGGATTTGTGCAGATGTATCTTACCCAAATCAAAAGGTAAGTACCTGGATTCTCTTTGAAATGCTGCGGTCTGACCTTAACTGAAAATATTTTGCAAATAATTGATACTGTTCTCCTATTAGATAGTAAATATTTGTAATATATTTGTCCATACCTGCAATAAAGATGACGTTAAAGTAGTGGTCCGCTACCCGGAGGATGGCAATATTTTGGCAGTTTTGCAGTTTTGATAATTAAATTTACTTATATCACCAATAAAACATGTACCATGAACAAATTTACACTTCAAATTTTTCTTTTATTAGTCATTGGATTCTCGCTACAGGCGCAAGAGGATTACGTCCCGATGTTTGGGGAAGAAAACGCGGGATGGTATCAGTATGCGGACCTGAGTGAGGCAGGCGGTAAAACCACACTCAAGATATATACTGCCGGAGATACCACCGTGGGCGGACAAACTTATGTCAAGTTGATGAATGACTGGTACTATGCATCCGAAGATACAACCTATACCCAGCTTATTGGGTTTTTCAGGGAAGTAGCGAGCGAGCGAAAAGTTTACAGCCTCAATTCACCAACAGCAATTGAACCTGAAACCGTTTATTATGATTTCAGCAAAGACGTGGGAGATACCATCAGACTTGGCAGCGATGGAAATACCTTGCTCGTGGTTGATTCGATCAACAACACCGTCGTTGTATGCGATGAAATCATTGAAGTAGAAAGCAGAGTATTTCATTTATCCAATGTTGATGATGAGGACGCATCCATTGTTTGGATTGAAGGTGTAGGTTCCATCGCAGGTTTGCAGGCCTACTACTATGGTGTGGACTGCGGGTCATTGGATGAGGCGCTGATTTGCAAAATGAGCGATGACAATATCCTTTACCACTTCAATGGTATCGAAGGGTTTGAAGAATGTGATTTCGAGGTGGAGACTTCCAACCAGCAACTTCCGGAAGAGCTTAGCCTGAAAATTTTCCCAAATCCTGTTCAGGCTGAACTTAGGGTGGCAGGAGATCCTTCAGAATTGGGCCATGCGCGGTATCGAATCTTCAATTTGACCGGAAAATTAATGAAGACCGGAACTCTTGATTACAACAGAGAAACCACGCTGGATGTATCCTCTCTCCAGGCAGGAGCTTATTTCATTGAAATTTACAACGCAGATAAAAACCTGCTCACCAACAAGAAATTTATCGTAGCACGGTAATTGACAAGTAAAAAGAAAAAAAAGGGGACGCCAGGCAGGCTTCCCCTTTTTTGTCCCTATAAGTTTGAATTGCAATAAATCGTACTTGCTCATTCCCTACCCTTGCCATAATCCTGCATCAGGAGGGCTTCATTATTCTATTGGGCTTCGGAATTCTTCGACCTAACCAGAAATACACTCATCAGGATGAGGGCAAATCCAAAAAATTGATGCGTAAATAATCTTTCCCCATCGGCCAAACCCCATAAAATGGCAATAACCGGTACAAGGTAGGTGGTAGTGGATCCAAATACCGGATCGGTTTGCTGAACCAATTTCCAATATAAGAGCAAAGCCATCGCAGTACCCACTATGGCCAAAAGGGTTACCGCCCCAAGAGACCACCATGCCTGATTGTCGGTTTGCATGATAAAAACAAAGTCTGTAGTCAACAGATACACCAAAGCTGGCAGCCCAATCAAAACGAAACTCACGGCTGTAATATCCGTAGAATCAATATGCTTCAGGTGACGGTGGACAATATTTCCACTAAGACCATACATGATGCTGGACGCCAGAATGTAAATGGCACTGACATTAAATCCCATCGGCGTGTTGGGGTCCATCACGAGTATGGATGCGCCAACGAGTCCTGTCAAAACTCCCAGCGTTCGCCGGACACTGGCCTCCTGCCGAAATAATGAAATTCCCCAAATATAGGTGGATAACGGGGTGAGAGATACCAAAATCCCGGCAGTGGAACTATCCGTTTCTTGTTGTCCAATGGGAATCAAAAACGAAGGAATAAAACTGCTGAAAATGCCTATAACCAGCAAGTACCACAATATCTTCCGGGGAATCCGAAGCAGTGCGGGCCATGCTACCGGAATAAAGCACAAAAATGCGATGGTAATGCGTAAGGCACCAACCTGCATCCCGGAAAAACTGTTCAAACCCTTCTTTATCAGAATAAATGAGGTTCCCCATACGAGCGTCAACAAAATCAAAACCCCCCAATGTCGCAGAGTTGGCTGGCCTTCAATTTGATTCATCATTTATATTTGTCTGCAAATGTATAGGATTCAAAGATGAATTCCTCAAATATTTGAGCTAACTGGAATGACCGAAAGATGCTGCCTGCATTTCAATGTTTATGGACGACCGATCCAAAACAAGTACCCAGTTTATTTTATAATGCAACTATTTCGACGCCCAGGGATTTTAGATCCGCCAGGGCTTTGCCATAGGATTCCGGGGAAATGGCCCTGGTAGCATTTTGGACATAAAACATCCGGAACCCCAGTTCCTGTCCATCTCGTGCCGTATAGTAAACACAATAATCAGCGGCCAGACCTGCCACATAAATTTCTTCCACCTCCAGTTCCCTAAAATATCCAGCCATCCCTGTACTATTGAGACGGTGATTATCAAAAAAACCACTATAGCTATCCACCTTAATGTCCATCCCCTTCCGAAATATGGCACTGACCTTTTCCCAGTTGAGCAAATCGGTTAGTTCTGCCCCTTTACTCCCCTGCACACAGTGATCGGGCCACAATACCTGATCGTTTCCATGTAGCGAAATTACATCGAACACCTGTGAACCAGGATGCGTGGATGAAAAGCTATGGTGGCCTTTCGGATGCCAGTCCTGCGTGGCTACCACGAGGTCAAAATCCGACTGAATCCTATTGATCACAGGAATAATTTCATCCCCATCCTGAACTGCCAATGCACCACCTGGCAGAAAATCGTATTGCATATCTATGACGATTAATGCTTTTTTGCTCATGGTAGAATTGTAATTGAGTAATTAAATACGGTGATATAACAGACAAATCGGATTAAATGTTATGGGATTCCCCCACCCTATGACAAACTTACCCTCTACCCCTGGTCTGAATAATCAAAGGATATGAATAATGTAATGAGTGAAATTCGGTCCATCATGGTGGTACAACAATCAATTGAAAACATTGGCTCGAAGATTCAAAACCTCAACCTAAGTACACCATGTTGGATAATTAGGCTGTGTGTGGTGAAAGAATGACCATTACTAAAACAGGTACTCTACCAAAAAAAAGCTCTGGCACCAGGGGCGACAGAGCTTTTTGATTTCAGTCCAGAAGGTCGGACACGTGATCCTTCGGACATTCCATTAATACTTTACATATTCAAATCCCTGATAAAGTCCTCAAGCAGACCTACGTAATATTCATTGTTCATGGTTTTCGCCGCAGCTACACCTTGCTGAGCTGTTTTGATCGCAGCATCTTTTTTGCCCAATGCTGCTTCGATTTGGGCTTTGTTAAAAATAATCCATGGAAATCTTCCCTCAGTCATTTCTACGGCTTTGGCCGCCCAGGTAAGTGCTTTGTCAAGATCTTTGCCTACTGAAAGGTAATAACTGGAGGCCGCGTGGTAATCGTTGCTTGAAGGTCCATTCATCACTCTGTCGATACTGGCAAACACTTTCTCATCGGTATTGAAAGCTACCGGAATGCTTACGAGTGTATTTTCCCAGACCAGATCGATGGTTGCGGTATTGTTTCTGATATTATTGACGTCTATGGTGAAAGTTTCAATCTTTGGTTGAACCTCGGTGGGCGTAACATCGATTCGCACCGCATCCTGGCTTTTATCGTAGCCATCCGCACCTGGAAGCGCGGTTGCGTTACTGAAGATCACCGTCCACTTGGATTCACCGGGATAGGTGAACAGGGAATAGGTTCCGCTCTTCAATTCCTTACCTCCTATCATTACATCGTCAGCAAAGGTAATTCGGGTAGGAGCGTTCGCTCCGGTTCTCCAGAATTGGCCATAAGGGATCAGATCACCGAAAATGGTTCGATCCTTTACCCCGGGTCGTGAGTAGGATATTTCGATTTTGGTAAGACCCACGTCCTGAACTACCTTGGACATTGGACTCGCGGCAGGTGCCTGAACCTGTGCTTCCAGATTATGCACTCCGAACGCGCCAACCATTGCCAGAATAAATAGATACACAAATTGTTTCATAGGTAAAAGTTTTATTTTAATCAAAAAAAGAGTCGTATTGGTTGCGATGATTTTCTTCGCGAATGGGTTTTTTGACCGGTTCATTGAGATCCAGAACATCATTGTTATCGGAAGCGCTCAACAGCAAATCAATCTTTTCATCCCCCAGGAGCAAAGAATCTGTTTCCTGTTCCCATTTCTCCAATAATTTCAATCCTTTGTCCTCGAATATTCCATTCTGGATATCGATAGAATTCATAAAGTCCTCTGACATCAGCATAAATTCCTCCATTTCCCCTACTTTCTGGCTGACATCATCGGCCACAGCTTCCAAAGCCCTGTCAAACATTTCCCGTTTATCTCCATCGCCCTTGACCACGTCCATGGCCGAACGCATAGCCGTGTGGCTTGCCAAAATTGCTTTTCTTTCCTGTTCTTTCAGATATACCTGATCCTTGAGATCTTCGAGAAGGATCTCCGAATTCTCATACATCCTTCGCAGCACCCTATAGAGGATTTCCATCCGGTTGTACATATCCTCAAGTCTCATGTTTGACTCTCTGAGTCGCCCTACTTTGCGGGATTTCAGTATCATTACATTGCGTTTATCGCGCTGGCGAGCTTCACTGGCCTGTTCTATGTTGGCCTGGATATTCTTATTATTATTGTAAATTATTTCCTGAAGCTGATGCATTTGACCGCGAAGTTGAGCAATCTGCCGATGCATTTTTTTGACATTGACTTTGAGGTCACTGATATAAGCTTTGAGAATTGAAATCGGATCAATCTTTACGAAAAGACCGGTTAGCCACCGCATAGATTTCTTATAGAAATACCATATCAGATTACGCATTTTGGGATCGAGCGCGAGGTAGAGAACCACACCCAATGCCATAATGATCACAGCCAAACCAAAACCAGTCGATATGATGCCCGATATTAAAGGCCACAGATTAGCGACCCCAAAGACAAAAACTGCCAGAAGAAGCGCAAGTACTAATGCTCCTGTTTTGCCTTCAGGACGTTGCCAAAATGACCTGGACAATTTGTGTTCAACCATAAAACTTTACCTACATTTTCTGTTCTGCCTTAACAAATATTCCACCGCTCTGGATTCAAAAATAATTAATTTTCTGATTAACCGGACTATATATCCTGCCAGTTCGGTCAAATCACCGACAGATCCCGGTAATATTAGGTGTCAACTTCAGATGAGGTATCCCCATATGCTCCGCAGTCTGAAGAGGGATTTTCTCTATTACAGCCATTAATATAAGGTCTTTATCATGCATCAGCGACTGTAAGCTCTGCCTTTTTGTAATCGGAATCCAGGTGATAGCACAGAGGAATAAAAATGCTTCAATGTGTATACCACACCGGGTGTTCAACCTCGAAAACACAGGAATTGTTGCACAAGTCTATGGAAGTATATAGCTTCGTGCCACACAATGCTCCAAATTTACTGGAATCGAAAAAGCCCACACCTTCCAGAGATGGAAACGCCACCTCCGATTTATTTTTACAGAGCTAACACACCATATTGATCTATAAAATTTTTTCCGGATTTGGATCCCTTCTAAATTGGAATCCGCATGAACATATCCGGATTTATTAGCTATAAATTTTTCATAACGTAAGTGAGCTTCCGACCAGTATGAGAATCCTAAACACAAGGCTACATTATGAATAAATCGGGTAAGAAAATTCCGGCGGAGATCCATACCGTCGTCAAGATCAGGGCAGAGTCTTCTTTACGCCTACGTTTACCCCTCTAGCATATAAGAGGTCAGCGTTTCCTGGATAGTCCGAGACGAAAAATTATTTTTTATATCCGAGGGAACTATATCGACGCCCGATCGTTATAAAGTATGAAAGTTCTTTAAAATATGGGGCTGACTAGGATTTGACAGGAAAGATTTCTGGTTAGTAAGCATGTCGGAGCATCTTGATTTACTCCGTTAACAAATAATCTTGAACTCATTTAAATGGCAATAACAACTTTGCCCTTGCTGCCTAATTCAAGGAATTGGTAAGCTTGTGTGCCTCTGGCTTGACGCCTGATAGACAGCCAAGACGCACATCATAAAACCTTCAGGCTTAGGAATCCAACCCGTTCCGATTGGTGACCGAAATTAAAGGAAATACGGAAATGCACTGGTCCGTCACAGAACCTGTACATTTCCCGACAATTCAATCTGTGACTAAACATGTAGAAAGCTAATGAGTGCTTTGGCTGGACCCGGGTTCGACTCCCGGCAGCTCCACTTTTCATTTTCCTTTCAATTGAATCAGTGGGCATATTAACTTATGGTGCCTTCTATTACTTTGTTTTTAGCATTAATTCTATCCTATTTTTACACGTCTGTATTTTTTTTCAACTAATTTCCCGCATTGTGCTTTCCTGCTTTACAAACCAAAAGAACCGAATGTCCAAATTGACCGAATTCAGATCACATTTTTACTTTTTTCCCATTGACGATGACAAATATTCAGGACCCCAACCGTCGAAATATTCAGGAAATTAGGATTTATTTATTGAATTTATTTCAAAATAACGCCCACGGTGTCCTATATTTGCCGATATCTCCCGGGCCGGTTAGGTCCTCTCAAAAAAAATCAACTTTTAAATATGCACATTAACCACGCAAAAATCAAGGCAGATCTTAAAGACTGGAGAAACCTGATTAAGCCCTACCAGGGACACAACACCAAATTAGCCACGATCCAAATCCTCAATACATTTTTACCGTTTATTGGCCTGTGGACATTGACCTTCTTTGCCATGAAGTACTCCTACTGGCTGGGTTTACCACTGGCTCTGATTTGCGGCTTTTTTATGGCCCGCATCTTTATCATCCAGCATGATTGCGGCCACCAATCCTTTCTAAAAAACAAAACCCAAAATTCAATTGTGGGATGGGTTTGTAGTGTATTTAGTACCATTCCATACGACTATTGGTACAGAGTGCACAACTTCCACCATAGCCACAACGCCATGCTGGAATACCGACACATAGGGGATGTCCCCTTACTGACGGTCAAAGAATATGAAGCTTTACCAAAATGGAAGAGACTGGGTTATCGGATCTACCGCACACCCATCGTTTTGCATATTCTAGTACCAGTCGGTTACCTGCTTTTCGTAGTCCGCACACCGATGGTGAAGGAGAAAATGGTTCAAAAGGGACACAGACCACTGATCGGCAACAATTTGCTCATCGTCGGAGTGTATACTCTACTGACCATTCTTCTAGGATGGTATTTCCTAATCACTCAACTGACCATCCTGTTCTTCTTTATCGTGATTGCTTTCTGGTTCTTCTATGTCCAGCACCAGCATGAAGAAACCTATAAGGAATGGAAAGACAAGTGGGACTACATCGTAGCTTCGGTCAAAGGAAGTACCTATTACAAGGTTCCACGTCCTATCAACTGGCTGACCGGAAATATCGGCCTTCACCATATTCACCATCTGAGCCCCAGAATCCCGAATTATTTTCTTCAAAAATGTGCCCGGGAAAATCCTATCTTTCAAAAACATGTGACCATCATGGGTGTCCGTGACAGCTTATCCTGTATGTTCAACAAGTTGTGGGATGAAGAACAACAACGCATGATCAGCTTCTGGCAATACCGGAAGATGAAAAAAGCGATGGCTTAGATGTAAGCTACTGTTAGAAATATGCAGGGTGTGCGTGGGGGGATGGGTAAAATTAACACCGTGGAGACGTACGCCCGCACGTTTATCCGATGTGGGAGGTAAGAATTTAGATGTTAGATGTCAGAAGTGTGCGTGCGTGGAGGGGGGAGTAAAATTAACTCCGTAGAGAGGCACGCCGAGCATCTATCTAGAGGTAGGATTTAGGTGAATTCCTACCCTATCGGATATAGCTTCTTATAATTGGACCCCAAATTTCATAT
Organism: uncultured Saprospiraceae bacterium; assembly: GCA_964426625.1. Classification (GTDB taxonomy): domain Bacteria; phylum Bacteroidota; class Bacteroidia; order Chitinophagales; family Saprospiraceae; genus Membranihabitans. The sequence goes on from CAYRRD010000020.1 coordinate 21,900, forward strand.
CCCATGCGGTTCATATGCAAAGAATCCGATTTCCAGATCTCTGGTTTCAACTGACCATTTAATTGGTACATCGGCTGACTGATATCGATAAAATCAACGCCGGGTGTCTCTATGGCATATTCATACAATGCTTTATGCGTTTCTTTCCACAAATCAATCTTCTCCCGGCGGGACGGGCTGGGCTTAGGAGCCAGGAATGAAATGTGGGTACCGGGTTTTCGAATCTGGACCATCCGGACAAAAGTTTTCACATCGTTCATAAATTCTTCCGTATCCATACCCAACCACAAGTCGTTGTCCCCCTCATATACCATAATCTGCTTTGGATTGTAAGGTTCAATCACGTCATTCCAAAAATATAAAATGTCCGATAACTGAGAACCTCCAAATCCTAGATTGAGCGCGTTGAGCCCTTGAAAATCTTCCTCAAAACCAATATATAGCGTGAAACTACTGCTACCTACAAACAACACATCCGGACTGCCATGTTCTCCACGTTCCCTGGCTTCTACAAATTCATTTATCGCATTTTGAAACCGATGTTCCTGTTTGTCAGATTGACCGTGCAAGCCAACCGCAAACAATACCAGGACAAATACAACCAGACTTTGACGGATTTTCTTCCAGTACATTATCATTCTTTTCTTCTTTTAGTGTGTAAGTAAAATAATTAATTCGGATAATGGCGGTTCAAGTTAGGGAAGTTTTTTCAAATTGATATATTTGAATCCGTCTACACAAGCTATTTACATGAAATTCCAGGAAAAATACGAACTCGATAAACATCTTCGGGACCTTCTGCCAACTGCTCCTGAAGCACTTTACGATCCTGTAAGATATATCATGGCCCAACCAGGAAAAAAAATCAGGTTTTTCCTGACCCTCAAAGCCGCAGAAATGTTTTCTGACGACTTCCGATCGGCTATTCATGCCGCCCTGGCCATTGAAATTTTTCACAATTTCACCCTCATCCATGATGACATTATGGATGAAGCGGATACACGTCGGAATCTACCCACTGTACATCGGAAATGGAATATCAATACCGGGATACTCAGCGGGGACGTCATGATGATCCTGGCTTATGAATCTCTGCTCAAAACACCATCCAATCTGCATCAGCAAATTTTGCCCCTGTTCACTCACAGTGCACGGGAAGTCTGCGAAGGACAACAAATGGATATGGATTTTGAGCAACTTCCCGTAATTCAGATGGCCGCTTACCTCGAGATGATTCGAAAAAAAACAGCTGTACTTATTGCTGCTTCTATGTCTATAGGTGCATATTGTGGTTTTGCCAGCCCGGAGGAAGCCGCTCTGTTGTACCAGTACGGGGAAAATCTGGGTATGTCTTTCCAAATCCGGGACGACATCCTCGATTGCTATGGTGATGTACACAAAGTAGGAAAAATCAAAGCCGGAGACATTCTTCAGGGGAAAAAGACCATCCTATATATACGAACCTGGTTTTCACTCCCCCCGGAAGAGCAGGAGGAATTTACCCGGCTCTACCATAGTCAGGATAAGGATAAAATCGAAAAGGTTCTAAGGTATTTTGATCGAGCAGAGGCACGGGAATACGCCTCGCGTAAAGAACAGGAGTATTTTGACAAGGCCACAGAAGCTATGGGTAAAATATCATTACCCGTGGAAAGAAAAAACATCATTTCCCGGTATACCCAGACCATTCTGGGACGCGACCATTAAAAAAACTGATAACTCGCTTTTCCCAGATTATATAGCCCGGGACAGAGGCAATCAGTCCCGGAAAAACAATTTTCCATTCCACCATCCTTTGTCAAATTCCACATTATACTTTTCATAAAAGGATATGGCGGGTTGGTTCCAATCCAAAACCTGCCACTTCATCAATGCACACTGGTTTTGCCTGGCCTCCTCAATAACCTTTTCAAACAAAGCATGGCCAATCCCAGCTCTACGAAATTTTTGTCGTACCACAAAATCTTCCAAATACAGCATTTTTCCCTTCCACGTTGAGAAGGTATAGTAGTAGAGAGCCATGCCCACAACTTCTCCCTCGACTTCGGCCACGAAAATTTTAAACAACTCCTCCTTCATAAGTTCCACGTATTCTTCCGGGGTGGTCACAACTGCGTCGGGTGATCTCTCATATACCGCCAATTCTCTGACCAAACTAAATACGGCAGGGATATCATCCACCCTACCTTCTCTTATCTCAAAAACCATATGTCAATGTTATGTTTTGTTTTAGTAAGCCAAGTTTAATTGTGATCCCGATTCATTCCAGGGAAATTTCATCTTACAATTACCAGCCCCGAGGAATAGTCCAAAGCCCACCATAGGGTACCCCATAAAACATCTTACGGTATTCAATACGTACCAAAATTGTGCCGATTCCTCAAGTGATATTCCCTAGTAATCAAAATCTGCCATCATCATGCCGAATAAACCATTATCCAGTTCCTCACAATACTTTTATTGAAATTCAACTTCATTTTTTGCTATAATAAATTAAATCCCTATATTTGCGCTCCATTAAAATGATCTAAGTCATGCAGGAAGTAACGCTAACCGGAGAATTGAGGTCTTCACTCGGAACAAAAAGTGCCCGGGATACACGTAAACAGGGAAGAATACCCGCAGTTTTATACGGCGGTGATGATAAAAATATTCATTTTTCTCTTCACCCTAATGAGGTTAAACACATTGTTTTTACACCCCATTTCAAATCAGCATCTTTGAATATCAACGGAAAAACATACCGTTGTATCGTTAAAGAAGTACAATTTCATCCTATTACCGACGAAATTGCACACATGGACTTCCTGGAACTTTCTCAAGGTGTCAAAATCAAAACTCAGATTCCTCTGGTCAGCGTGGGTGAAGCTCCAGGTGCGAGGGAAGGGGGTAATCTTATTTTGAAACTGCGGACTATTACAGTCAAAACCACTCCACAACACCTTGTGGATCAACTTACTGTAGATGTTTCCGATTTAAAACTCGGGGGCACTAAACGGATTAAAGACATCGACGTGCCGGATACTATTCAGATATTACATTCTCCAAACACCCCGGTGGCTTCGATAGAAGTTCCGCGAATTCTCAAAACTGCCGGAGCTTCCGCCCAAGTTGCAGATGACGAACTGGAAGAAGGAGAAGAGCAGGAAGAAACGGAGGATACCGCCAGCGAATAACAAAGAAAGAACCTATCAAATATACAAGAAGGCTGTGTGGATGGATACCATACAGCCTTTCTTATTTTTGGTGTATTTTGCGCTCTTCATTGAAATATGTACTTTTAATCCCTTAATTTTTCAAACAAAAAATTCAAAAACCTACCCATGATTAATCTTATACTTTTTGGTCCTCCCGGTTCGGGCAAGGGCACTCAAGCCAAGAAACTAGCTGAAAAATACAACATCCTACATATCAGTACCGGAGATTTATTTCGCAAAGAAATCGGTGAGAAAACGGAACTGGGAAAGATGGCGATGGATTATATAAATAAAGGAGAACTGGTTCCCGATTCAGTGACCATTGGCATGCTCAAATCAGCACTTGATCGGCATGGCTCCACTTTTGGTGTGATTTATGATGGATTTCCGCGTACTGTGGATCAGGCCCAGGCTCTGGATGTGTTGTTGGAGGAGGAACAGGATGAAATAGACCTGTTGATAGCCCTCAAAGTGGACGATGAAGAAGTGATCAGCCGACTACTGAAAAGAGGTCAGCTGGATGGAAGGGCCGACGACCAAAGTGAAAAGGTTATTCGGGATCGGTTGGAAGTTTATAAAAAGGAAACCCAGCCTGTATACGCCTATTACGATGCCATGGACAAATCCATTACCATCAATGGTAAGGGTTCCATTGACGAAATATTTGCCCGGTTGACAGAAACTATCGACCAGGTAATTGCTGAAAAATAATTGCTTTCATGGCCAATGAGAACTTTATTGACTATGTAAAAATTTTCATCCGAAGCGGAAAAGGTGGAGCAGGATCTGTCCATTTCCGACGTGAAAAATTTGTTCCCAAAGGGGGACCGGATGGTGGTGACGGAGGACGTGGGGGGCATGTTATCCTGGAAGGGAATGATAATCGATGGACACTGCTCCACCTCAAATATCAAAAACATATCCGGGCAGGACATGGACAACCCGGAGGGGGCAGTCACAAAACCGGAGCGGACGGCGATGATGTTGTCCTGGAAGTTCCATTGGGCACCATCGCCAGAGATGTGGATACGGGCGAAATACTGGCGGAGATCAATACCCACGGTGAAAGAAAAATCATAGCCTACGGCGGCAGAGGAGGTCAGGGCAATAGCCATTACAAAACTTCCACAAACCAGGCTCCAAGATATGCCCAACCCGGTGAACCTGCGATTGAAAAGACGGTTATTCTGGAATTGAAACTCCTGGCTGATGTTGGACTAGTGGGCTTCCCCAATGCTGGAAAATCCACTTTGCTCTCCGTTGTTTCTGCAGCCGAACCCAAGATAGCCAACTATCCTTTTACAACTCTGACACCCCAATTGGGCATGGTACAGTACCGGGATGGCCGTTCCTTTGTGGTAGCGGATATCCCTGGAATCATCGAAGGTGCCAGCGAAGGAAAAGGGCTTGGTACCCGGTTTTTGAGACATATCGAACGCAATGCCGTATTGCTGTTTATCATTCCCAGCGATGCTGATGATATCAATGAAGAATATCAGATCTTGCTTACGGAATTGAAAAATTACAACCCTGAACTGGTACACAAACCCAGCCTTGTAGGCATTTCCAAATCAGATCTCATCGATAAGGAACTCCAGATTCTTCTCGAGGAAAATCTGAACCTGGAAGTGCCCTACGTCTTTTTTTCGTCAGCTACTGAGTCCGGGATTCAGGAGTTAAAGGACACACTGTGGAAAATGATGCGTCACTCCTCTGCACGGGCGACCTCGATGGAAGAAGAGTAACACAAATAGATGTTCTCAGATTCAGAGCCTGACATCCCAATCAACCAGGATCACAATCGGAAACGCCATCCCAGATAGTAATTCCGGGGAGGTGCCGATTGGTAGTATCGCCCGCCAAATGCATTTAAATCATTTCCAAGACTGAATTGTTGATCGAGAACATTGCGAATACCGATGAAAAGCTCAGAATTGAATTTTCCCGAAAATTGAAAACGGTACCCGGCTTTGATCGAAACATCCTGGTAGGCATCTGCAAATACGGTATTCCCATCATCAAGTGGAATGGCTCCCACCGCCTGAATCATGCCATGAAGATAATAACGATTGAACAGATCCCATTGGAGACCTGCGGTCATGGTATGGCGAGGAACTCCGGTAAGTTGGTTCCCGGAAAAATCACGTAAAGCCCCCTCCACCAATTTGGTATATACATCAAAATAATACAAATTCAGGGAATGCGAAACCGTAGCCGTCAAGGAATGCCCCGATCCCGGAAAGTTTCTGAAATTTCCTTCAACCATAGCCTCCATACCATATTGTTGTGTAGACCCCGAATTTTCAAAAATCACAGTACCGCGGGGGGAAGATTGCTGAACAATGGTATGATTGAGATTGAAATAGTACGCGGTCCAGTCATATCTGATTCGGTTTCCCCACAAATCACCCCGCAAGCCAATCTCATAATTGATACCTATCTCGGGTTTCAATCCCAGATTGATGGACCCTTCATTGGTGCGAACATCTTCGATCGCCGGTGGAGAATAACCCATTGAAACGCTGGCATGCCAGCCAAAATGACGCCAGACCTTCGACAAGCCAATCCTGGGGATCCATATCGGGTCAAATGACTTAACCACCCGGTAAGAGGAATCCACCTGATTGTCGACCAAACGGTTGATGTCATATTTCAGATAATTCCTGCTGACACCAACGGTCAAAAACAGGCTGTCATCAAAGCTGTATTCCATTCTACCAAAAAAGAGGAACTGGTCCGAAGCCAGTTCGTCATCGAAATTTAACGTTCCGGGATCTCCGTAGTCGTTGGTAAAATTTCGGGCTACATTAAAACCGCTTTGATACTCCGCGCCGAGTGTCGCTTTCATTTTGTTGTCTGTAGATGGAAAATAATAATCCATGCGGGTACGTCCGCCAAAATCCGACCGCAAGTCCTTTTTATAGTCCAGGTTGAAGGGGTTGTCAAAGGGTGAGAAGCTTCCGTATATCGTGGTCTCATTCTGGAATTGATTGCGGATGTACCGATGTGTGACCCCTCCCAACCACAAATCCTGCCGGATGCCGGCTTTGGAATCCACACTTCCCAGGGCAAACATGGTGGTGGGTCTGGCCATCGCGGGATTCTCATGATATTGTTCCCGGGTCAATCCGCCTGGTATCTGATAATCCAGTGTAGAGAATAACATATGGCTTTCCAGATAATGTCTGGAATTGAGTTTGTATTCACCGGAAAACTGGCCAACCCATCGTTCAAACCGGGTATGCTCACGATATCCGTTCGATGATTGTCGACCAAATTTTAGGGAGGTTATCTGATCTCCAGAGTTAAAAGTGGCTTGTAGATCAATCTTGGCATACCCATACGATCCCCCCTGAACACCTCCTTGCAGGACTGGTTCTGATCCCGAACTGCTTTTGATATTCATCACTCCGCCCGTTCCCGCACCATATACACTTCCTGCAGGACCCTTGATCACCTCAATATGTTGCATATTGATATTGTCCAGAAGATTCAATGCCGTACTCCCTGTAGGGTCAGTAAACGGAATTCCATTCCAGTACACCTTAATATTCCTCACCCCAAAAGGAGAACGAAGCATGCTTCCACGGATGGCGAGGCGGTAACTACCGGGTGATCGTTCTTCAAATCGAACCCCTGGCAAGGCATTTACACTGGTCAAAATTCTTTCCTGGTCAAATGACGCCAGGCGGTCACTATTAAGTACATGGATTGCACCGGGAACTGTTCTCAATACTTGCTCTGAATCATAACCTGTCACTACGAGGCTGTCCAGCATGGCTTGCAACAGGGTATCGCTTTGGGCGTTTGAATCTACCAGAATCAAGAATGCCATCCCAAAGGCACAACCTATCCCTAACAATTTATTCCACATCTCGATCAATAATTAATAGGATTCAATATCCAGTTGGGGATATTTCCAATAAGTAAACTGCGGCTAAGATCTATCCATCCAATCTGGTCCATGGATATGAGTACGATCATATACGAATAGGTTGCTAACAAAGCCAAAACCCCACTTCCAATAAAGCGCCTTACACCCCTGGAGAATTTCTTCCGCCCCATCAGCAAATATAGACAGATAAAGATCAATCCCATGGTGAGCAGTCCAAAAATATAATAGACGCCCCGGGAGGGTCCCGCCGTACTATGATCGACAAAAGAAATGAAAAAGGGGAGCACAAAGGTGATGAAGACTGCGAAGACGAGGACCCATATTATACTGACCCAATCAATCGCAATTCTTATGGACCAACCTATCCAAAAACTAAGAATAAATATCAGAAAAACTGTGATATCCACCACCATAATAAACATTTGTTATTGTTGGTCAAAATTATGGAGTTTGAAATCAGAATCTGGAATATAAATTGTATATTGTCTGACTCAAAGTTAATTTTTTGTACTTGATGTACACCCAAAGATACATAGCGAGCTTCATATTTTCCGTGATTTTTTCGGTGCTGGTTGCCCAAGAGCCTATTGACAATCCACGGACCACCTCTGAATTGCCCCAGGTCTTCCTTATCGGAGAATACGAGAATCTATACGAAGGTCTTTATCAAAAATATCCTGGAATACTACTCCATCAAACCGGCAACGACATGGACGAAGCGTTTCACAAATGGCTTCACATGCTATATGCCATGGAGGTGCATGCGGACAAAATTGACTATGATCTTAAAGGGATAAAAGTATGGCTTCAGGTATTTTACAACCAAAGCGGTAAAGTTGACCATATTTTATTTTTCAAGAAACCCTTGTCGAGAAACGTTCCGGACGCTGAACTTGTAGCCTTTTTTAGATCTTTTATCCGCAATTACCAGCTTCCCATTGATGCCCTCCAAAATTTCAACCATTCTGGAAGTGCCAGTTTTCCTACCTACGGCAATGCCCAGCTGGAGGCCAAAAAGAATTGATTATAGTGCTCCATTTCATAAGTTCTTCCCACTTATGACGGCTTCTTTTTCGCCGTACCTTCATCACCAAAAGCCTCACGTAGGCCTGTCCTATGCTCGGTTCCGTTTCTTCGGTACGACCAAAAATGATCGTATCATTAATATTAATTACTTATGAAACAGACCACTAGTACCCTATTTTTGGTTTCTCTCATCGATTCAAACCCGCTGTGAAGTTTCTCCTACAATTGCGATCCCAATCCGAGATAAAACACCCACAATAGAAAAATGATGAGGATAAACCTGGGGTAAATCCTCAGACAGCCTCCTATCGCAAAGGGCAGATAGATCGGAATTAACCATTCACATTGGGATCCATACCGGGCTGGCAGATATTATATACGGGAAGAGGCTATAGACCCGAGGTGACAGATATCTCACGGCTCATATTTCGTAAAATTTTGATATATTTGTATCAGTATTCATGACCATTCCCGCCGGGAACAGCAACACCATGGATGGGGTTCAAACAATGGTCTAAAGAGTAACCCCGTCATGATCAGGGATGTCCGAACAATTTAGCCCGGTAATTTATTTGAATAGCACGGGAAAACAAATAAACTTAAAAACAATCAATGGCAGATATCCAATACAACGAAGACAATATCAGATCCCTCGACTGGAAAGAACACATACGACTAAGACCGGGAATGTATATTGGAAAGCTGGGCAATGGAAGTTCAGCTGATGATGGTATATATATTCTGGTGAAAGAGATCATAGACAACTCCATCGACGAGTATGTCATGGGGCATGGAAGGAAAATTGAAATCAACATTACCTCCGACCAACGCGTCCAGGTCAGAGACTACGGCCGTGGAATTCCTCTGGGCAAGGTCGTTGATTGTGTCTCCAGAATCAATACCGGGGGAAAATACGACTCCAAAGCTTTTAAAAAATCAGTGGGTCTGAACGGAGTAGGAACCAAAGCAGTCAATGCGCTGTCCGACGAGTTTCTGGTGTATTCGGTACGTGATGGCTTGAAAAAAGAAGCTTTCTTCAGACGGGGAGAGCTCGTCAGGGATGACCAACCCGTGAAAACCGACGAACGCAATGGCACTTATATCGAATTTTTACCCGACGCCACGATATTTAAAAATTATACATTCAACCCCGATATCATTGAGGAACAACTCTGGAATTATGCCTACCTCAACACGGGTCTGACCTTGCATTTCAATCAAAAACGGATCAGATCGGAAAACGGATTGAAAGACTTACTCGAAACGCGAGCCAAGTCCGAAAAACTTCTCTACCCCATAATTCACCTGCAAGATACCGATATCGAACTGGCAATGTCTCACAGTAATCAATATGGGGAAGAATATTATTCGTTCGTCAACGGTCAGCATACTACACAAGGCGGAACCCACCTTGCCGCATTCCGGGAAGCACTGGTAGCCACGATCCGCAATTTTTACAATAAAAATTATGACGTTCGGGATATCCGAACCTCGATCGTTGCCGCCATTAGCGTAAAGGTGGAAGAACCCGTCTTCGAATCACAGACCAAAACAAAATTGGGTTCCACGCACGTGTCACCGGAAGGACAAACTATACGATCCTTCCTCAACGATTTTATCAGCAACAAACTTGAGAACTTCCTGTACCGCAACGAAGAGATAGCTGCTACTATTCTCAAAAAAATAAAGCAGAGTGAACGGGAGCGGAAAGAAATTGCAGGCATTAAAAAACTGGCCCGGGACAAGGCGAAAGTTGCCGCTGTCCACAACAAAAAACTTCGGGACTGTAAATACCATCTTAACGACACCAAAGCCAAAGAGGAAGATAGGCTCAAGTCGACGATTTTTATTACGGAGGGGGATTCGGCCAGTGGATCCATCACGCAGGCCCGGGATGTGGACTATCAGGCGATTTTTAGCTTGCGGGGAAAGCCACTCAATTGCTTTGGGATGAGTAAGAAAATCGTATATCAAAACGAAGAACTCAATTTGTTACAGCATGCGTTGCAGATTGAAGACGGGCTCGAGGGATTGCGATATAATAGGGTTGTCATCGCCTCAGATGCTGATGTGGACGGAATGCATATCCGTTTGCTAATTTTGACTTTCTTCCTGCAGTTTTTCCCAGACCTTGTGCGCGAAGGTCACCTTTACATCCTCGAAACACCGATTTTCAGAGTTCGCAATAAAAAAGAAACGATTTATTGTTATTCGGAAGCGGAGAAAAGAGCAGCCGCATCCAAGCTTGGCAAAACGGCCGAAATTACCCGATTTAAAGGACTGGGAGAGATTTCTCCAAATGAATTTGGGTACTTTATTGGAGAAGACATCAGGCTGGCACCTGTCCGCTTGGACAACAAGGTAAAAATCGAGGATTTACTCACCTATTATATGGGCAAAAATACCAACGAGCGGCAGGAATTTATCATAGAAAATCTGAGAATAGAACTCGATGAAGCGGAAGAGATGGAGATCGAAGAGCCCGAACCTTTGCTGACTTAATGTGCTAGATATAACGAACATTTCTAAAATTGTCTGACATTTTGACAATGACCAGGGGTCAAAATGGCGAAAAATGCCCGATTTTCTTCATGGCATAAAAGTTGGGTATGATACAGCCGGATAAATACATGTATGAATATGTTTGACGATTTTAGATTTTTCGATAGCATACCTGAACAAGATAATTATATAGATATCAATGGATTGGATGAACAAAGTGCAGATCCAAGGGAAAGAGAAATAGATCAGTTGCCCATTGTGGCCCTACGCAATACCGTTCTTTTTCCCGGTGTAGTGATTCCCATCACCGTGGGTCGCGATAAGTCGATGCGAGCAGTGAAAGCTGCCCACGATCAATCCAACCTTCTCGGAATTGTGTCACAAAAACGTGCAGAAACCGAAGACCCTCTCCCCGACGAACTTTTCCGGGTGGGTACTGTAGCACGGATTGTAAAGCTTATCCATACCACCGATGGAAGCCTTACAGCAATACTGCAAGGTCGCTTCCGGTTTGAACTGGAAAACATCATTTCCGACCACCCGTTTCTTTACGGCAAGGTGAGACCGATTCCCAATGTGGTGGGCGACCTAAACGATGTGGAAATTCAGGCTCTTATCTCGAGCATCAATGATACTGCCAAAAAGATCATAGAATTGTCGCCACAGATTCCTTCTGAGGCCATCATGATGTTGAGAAACATTGACAATCCAATATTTTTGCTGGATTTCATTTCATCTAATCTCAATGTCAATGTAGCTGCCAAACAGGAAATACTGGAGGAGAACAATCTCAAAGTAAAGGCGGAAAAAGTTCTGAGACAGCTCAATAAAGATCTGAAGGTTCTCGAACTCAAAAGCCAGATTGAACACAAAGCACGTGTCGACATTGAAAAACAACAGCGGGATTACTTTCTCAACCAGCAGTTGAAAACCATTCAGGAGGAGCTGGGGGATAACCCCCAACAGGAAGAAATTTCACAGCTTAAAAAGAGGGCACAAGACAAAAAATGGCCGGAGAAAGTTGCGAAATCCTTCAACAAGGTAATTGCCAAACTTCAGCGACTCAACCCGCAAATGCCGGAATACGGTATTACCCTGACCCATTTGGAGCTGTTACTGGATCTTCCATGGGGAGAATACACCGCAGACAATTTTGATCTCAAACAGGTGAGAAAGGTCCTCGATGCCGACCATTATGGATTGGAAAAAATCAAGGATCGCATCATAGAACATCTGGCCGTTTTGAAATTGAAAGGAGACATGAAAGCGCCCATATTGTGCCTGGTGGGTCCTCCAGGTGTCGGTAAAACTTCACTGGGAGAGAGCGTTGCCCGGGCTATCAACCGGAAATACATCCGGATGTCTCTGGGAGGACTTCACGACGAATCGGAAATCAGAGGCCACCGCAAAACTTACATAGGTGCTATGCCCGGTCGGATTATTCAGTCACTCAAGAAAGCTCAATCTTCCAACCCGGTATTTATTCTGGACGAGATCGACAAAATAGGCAGTGATTTTCGGGGAGATCCATCGTCCGCATTGCTGGAAGTTCTGGATCCTGCGCAGAATCATTCTTTCTATGACAACTACCTGGAAACAGAGTTTGATTTATCCAAAGTCATGTTTATTGCGACAGCGAATACCCTTGCTGGTATACAACCTGCACTACGGGATCGAATGGAGATCATCCATGTCAACGGTTATTCCGAAGAAGAGAAGTTGCAAATCGCCAAAAAACACCTTGTGCCGGATCAGCGGAAGGAACATGGACTCAAGTCCCGACAGGTCAGGATCAGCGACAACGTATTGAAAAAAGTCATCCGGGAATATACCCGGGAATCCGGGGTGCGAAATTTGAACCGCGAGATAGCTGCACTCATGCGACATGCTGCCAAGGAAATCGCCATGGACAATGCAACCTCTGTGTCCATTACCGTCAACGACCTGGAAGATATATTGGGTCCTGGTAAATTTAGCAACGACGTATATCAGGAGACTCAATTCCCCGGAGTAGCCATTGGATTGGCCTGGACATCCGTCGGAGGTGAGATTCTGTTTATCGAATCCTCTGCAAGCGAAGGTAAAGGCAAACTCACGCTCACCGGGAATCTGGGTGATGTGATGAAAGAATCTGCGGCTACCGCATTATCGTTCATCAAATCCAAAGCGAAGGAACTGGGCCTCGATCCTGGCATATTTGCAGAAAGAGATATTCATATCCATATCCCGGAAGGTGCAATTCCCAAGGATGGACCCTCCGCCGGAATTACGATGATGACTTCCCTGGTATCCCTGTTTAAGAATATTCCTGTTCGTCCCTACCTGGCCATGACCGGCGAGATCACACTTCGGGGTAAGGTATTGGCTGTAGGTGGCATTAAGGAAAAAGTCCTTGCGGCAAAAAGATCGGGTATCAAGGAAATCATCATGTGTCGTAAAAACGAAAAAAATGTCAAGGAAATCGAAGACCAATATCTGGAGGGACTGACATTCCATTACGTATCGGACATGCTTGAGGTATTGGACATAGCGTTGAATCTTAAGAACTACCCGGCCTGAGTTAAGGGAGGTAGCTTTCATGATCGGGCGATCCATCGTGGGGGGGGGTGGAGATTTTTTCCACCCTCCTGTCCGAATACCTTCGGGTATTTTATCCAAAGCGGGACAGGATTGATGAGCCTGGATGAACATGTTCGTTAAATCCGGGTTAAATAGAGGGCAGGATATTGAAACGATTTCAGTATCTTACGTTTGAATTGATGAATAAGGACATTTACGCACCCGACATGAAATATATAGTAATTGGGATAATATTTTGCATCTGGGGTATCTTCCCCCATGATTCCGTGGCTCAGACCACTGATGAAGCCAGAAGAACTTCAATTAACGACAGTACATTGGTTCAGTTTTCTGGCGTGGTAGTGGGAGAACAGGGACCCGATACGATCGCTCCAATTCCGTTTGCTAATATTTATATTCCGGAATCAGGTCGGGGTACCTATTCCAACCTCGATGGTTTCTTTTCTATTGTCGCCAGACAGGGTGATGTTATAGAGTTTTCAGCCATCGGTTTCAAGAAAGTGGAATTTAGAATACCCGATACACTGACGACAAACAGATACAGTATTGTTCAGTTACTTTCTCAGGACAGTATTGTTTTACCACAGGCGACCATTTATCCCTGGCCCAGTCGCGAACATTTCAAAGAAGAATTCCTGGCTTTAGAAGTTCCCAACGATGGTTTGGAAGATTTGGCTGCGGAAAATCTGTCTCCTGAAAAACTCCGGGCATTGCAGGACATTATACCAAGAAGCGGCTCTGAAACCTCTGCATTTTACCTGCAACAACAAGCCAAAACCTATCAATATATCGGACAAACGCCCCCACAAAATATCTTTAGTCCCCTGGCCTGGGCCAAATTTATTAAAGCCATGCGGGATGGGGATTTTAAAAGGCAAAGAAGTGATTAATGGGTCTGACCTTTGATGTTGGACTATTAATCATACCATCCTTGTGTGGCAACTCATAGATTCCACTACATGAAATGCCATCGACGTACCCCATTTTTTATCTTCCTCTTCAGCACAGGATGAGTAAGAAATTGGGAATTAAATGACCAGCATACAGATCTTTGCGCCCTATGTGTACCAAAAATAATTGGTGATCTTTGATTTCTTAGACTAATAAGTCTTCTGAATCATTATTCGGCTATATCGTCCTTGTCCCCATTCCCTTTCATAGGGAGCAATGATCCAACTCCTTCACACCCGTCTAATATCTATATACGAAAATCTGACAACTACCAACTAATCCCTATATTTGCACGCAAAATAGCGTTGGCGTCAGATTTTCTGTGCCATACCCGCAATGGAATAATGTTATGAAAGTCACCGATTATTTTGAGAAAGCAGGCAATCAGACCTTGATATCTTTTGAGGTACTCCCTCCTATCAAAGGAGGAGGTATCAATTCAATTTTCAGGACCCTGGACCCGCTGATGGAATTCAAGCCTCCATTTATTGATGTAACCTACCATCGCGAGGAGTACGTGTACAAGGCCAACAAAAACGGGTACTACGAAAAAACATCTATACGCAAGCGTCCTGGCACTGTCGGAATTTGTACGGCCATCATGCATAGGTACGGCGTGGAATCTGTCCCTCATCTACTGTGTGGCGGATTTACACGAGAAGAAACGGAGGACGTATTGATTGACCTCAATTTCCTGAGTATCAAAAATGTACTTGCTTTGCGGGGTGATGCGCGGACTTTTGAAACCTCGTTTTCACCGACTCCTGGAGGCCATATCTATGCCCTCGATCTGGTGAAACAAATCCGGAATATGAATCGGGGAATATATCTCGACGATAATATCGAAAATGGTCAGAAAACCAATTTCTGTATAGGTATTGCAGGTTATCCGGAAAAACATTTTGAGGCCCCCAATATGTCCACAGACTTACAGTTCACCAAAGAAAAAATAGATGCGGGGGCGGATTATATCGTGACTCAGATGTTTTTTGACAACAAAGCTTATTTCAATTATCTCAAACTCTGCAATGACATGGGTATTGATGTACCCATCGTTCCTGGCATCAAACCATTGACCAAATTATATCAATTGACATCCATCCCCCGGTTTTTCCATGTCAATATACCGGAAGATCTGTCGAAGGAGGTACTCAAGGTGAAAGACAATCCTACCAAGGTCAAGGAAGTAGGAATCGAATGGTGCATTCAGCAATCCAAAGAACTCAAGGACGCAGGTGTGCCCTGTCTGCACTATTATACGATGGGTGATTCAAAAACCATCCGAAAAATTGCGGAGGCTGTTTTTTAAACAAACCAAAACAGCCTCCCCACTTTCAGATGTACACAAAGAGTCATTCCACTTGTCTGTCAGGCGGAAGAATCTACTTTACGGAAATACATGGTATTTTTCTTTTGCTGACCCGATTCATCGATTTCGATTTCGGTCACCTTCAATTCACCAGTATCAAGGACTTCTCGTATTTCAAGGGCTTTGACTTGCTCGTCCTCTATCCTGCTGGTCGTCATAATGTTTTGACCCCGAATCTTCGTGACGTATTTCCAATCACCACCGGAAGCTTTTCTGGGAATACCATCTGGATGGATGGTGTACCCCAAAAAACCTTTCCTGTTGTCTTCCGTCCGCCATTCCGAATGAATGATCATCATATTTGGGTAAACTTGTTGAATGGTATAGGTGTCAGCTTTCTTTTGTAGCTTTTTATGATCTTTTGATCGGTCGGGTAATATTTTCCACTTACCAACGAACTTATTCATAGACATTAAGTTTTTTAAATCAAATAACAATAATTAATTTGGCAACCCATTCTATTATTATAATTGATCTCGAAACTAAAACGCTATTATATCCTATATGTTATGCGACCAAATGAAATAAAAGTCTTAAAAAATCCGAACCTCTACCAGATTCGAACTACCAACAACATGTTGGTAGTTTCTGTTCATTCTCATCAAAGAATCTGGCTTTACCAGCCGAGGCAAAAGGTAAGCAAAAAAGGGTAGAAAGTCAATGTGAAAAGTGTTAAGATTGGCGAAACCAGCCAGTTTACTGATATGCTTCCACCGGAGGACAAGTACATATCAAATTTCGATCACCATAAGCATTATCCACACGTGCCACAGGACAGAAAAATTTGGATTGTTCGCGGAGAATCTCCACCGGGTAAAGCGCCTTTGACCTGCTGTAGGGAAATTTCCAGCCATCAGATGTAGCTATGTAAATAGGATGCGGGGCATTCACAAGCACATTGTTGTCCTGGGGATATTCCCCTCGTTCGACCTCATCAATCTCATGACGAATCTGTATCATCGCTTCACAAAAGCGATCCAGTTCCGTCTTGTCCTCACTTTCTGTGGGTTCGATCATCAGCGTACCAGGAACTGGGAACGACAGAGTGGGTGCATGGAATCCATAATCGATCAATCTTTTGGCAACATCCTCCGCCTGGATGCCGATGGTTTTAAATGGTCTGAGATCCAGAATCAACTCATGCCCCACCCGACCATTCGCATCTGCATACAACACATCATAATGACCTTCCAGTTTTTTCTTCAGATAATTGGCGTTGAGGATAGCATATTTGGTTACGTTTTTCAATCCACGAGCACCCAGCATTCGTATATAACCATACGATACCAACAAAATATTGGCAGAGGAGTATGGTGCAGATGCTACCGCTTTGATGGCTTTAACACCCTGGGGATTTGGATCATATGGATGGCCAGGTAAATATGGTGCCAGTTTTTCAGTGACAAATACCGGCCCCATCCCCGGTCCTCCTCCACCGTGAGGAATTGCAAAAGTCTTGTGAAGATTCAGGTGACATACATCGGCCCCTATTATACCGGGTGAGGTATACCCGATCTGCGCATTCATATTGGCACCATCCATATATACCAGGCCACCTACCTCATGTAGGCTGGCACAGATCGTGAGAATCTCCTGCTCAAAAATCCCATGAGTGGAAGGATAGGTTACCATCAGTGCTGCGATCTGATCACCAAGTTCCTCCAACAGGGTATTGAGATGCATCACATCGATATTTCCCTGGTCGTCGGAATTGACAATACGTACATCATAACCCGCCAGTACAGCAGACGCCGGGTTGGTACCATGCGCTGATGAGGGAATAAGTACGATATTGCGATTGTGGTCTCCCCGGTCTTCATGATACGCCTTGATAAGCAACAGACCGGTGTACTCTCCCTGGGCCCCGGAATTGGGTTGAAAACTGCAGGCGGACAAACCCGTAAGTGCACATAAATACGTCCCCAGCTCCTTTATGATCTCCTGATAGCCGGCTGCCTGGTCTCCAGGAACAAAAGGATGTATTCCTGCGAATTCGGTCCAGGACAAAGGTAGAAGTTCCGAAGCAGCGTTTAGCTTCATGGTACAGGATCCCAATGGAATCATGGCATGGACCAGAGACAAGTCCTTATTTTCCAATCGCTTGATGTATCGCATCATCTCGGTTTCAGACCGATAGCGATGGAAAATTGGATGCGTCATGAATTCACTTTCA
The DNA here is from genome assembly GCA_964426625.1 of uncultured Saprospiraceae bacterium. GTDB lineage: Bacteria > Bacteroidota > Bacteroidia > Chitinophagales > Saprospiraceae > Membranihabitans. Next base: position 39,593 of record CAYRRD010000020.1, read on the forward strand.
CGCAAAAATTCTTCCTCAAGACGTCCGGAGAACTCTATATCACTGCTTCCTTCTACCTGAAAAATTTCTAAAATATCGGCGATTTCCCTGGCCGTTGATTTTTCATCTATCGAAATCCTTATTTCTCCCGGGGCGTAGAAGAAATTGTAACCTGCTTTTAGGGCTCTTTGTCGAACCAGCTCCATTTCAGCGTCAGACATCGCCACAGCAATGGTGTCGAAGAACGTCCGGTCCGGAACATTGAACCCACTTTCCTTCAATTTTGAAGCCAGGCCGGAAGCCAGCAAATGGATTTTTAATGCGATTTGCCGAAGGTTATCAGGACCGTGATATACCGCATACATCCCTGCCATAATCGCCAATAATGCCTGCGCTGTGCAAATGTTGGACGTAGCCTTTTCTCTTTTGATATGTTGTTCCCGGGTTTGCATGGCCATACGGTATGCAGATTTATCATTGGCATCCTTACTCAAGCCAATGATCCGTCCTGGAATCAAACGTTTGAACTGATCTTTGCAGGAGAAATAAGCGGCATGTGGTCCACCATAACCCATTGGCACACCAAAGCGCTGCGTATTCCCCACAGCGACGTCGTAACCCAATTCACCGGGTGATTTGAGCAGGGTAAGCGCCAGTAAGTCGCATATAGCCACCAATCCGACCTGTTCCTGGGCTAATTTTTCCAGTGAAGTACGAATGACACTCACGTCCCCTTTCGCATTCGGATATTGAACTACTACTGCTATGGCTTCAGCGGGATCCACCTCTTCAAGGTCCGAAAAATACACTACGGAAAGCCCCTGAGATGAAGTCCTGGTTTCTATTACCGATTTGGTTTGCTCAAAGACATCGACATGCACATAGCATGTGTGGCGTGGATTATTACGGTTCTTTTTATTATAAAAATCTGCAATCATAGTAATTGCTTCACCTGCTGCTGTCCCCTCATCCAGCAAGGAAGCATTGGCAATGGGCAGACCGGTCAGATCAGCCACTACGGTTTGAAAATTGAACAAGGCTTCCAGTCGGCCCTGCGAGATCTCTGACTGATAAGGTGTATATTGAGTGTACCAGCCCGGGTTTTCAAATATATTTCTGCGGATGACTGACGGTGTATGGGTATCGTAATAACCCTGGCCGATCAGACTTCGAAGGACTTTATTTTTCCGGCTCTTTTCACGAATGAGTTCAAGGTACTGGAATTCGGTAAGGGCATCCAATTTTAGCGACATGCGTTCGCCCTGGATGTTCATCGGGATGACGTCAAGAACAAGTTGATCGGCTGAGGATATACCCAGCTCACTAACCATGTCTTTAAGTTCTGAAGCAGATATACCTATGTGCCTGTTTTCAAAATTGATCAATCGATCGCTCTGTTTTTCGGTCATCACACTTCTATTTTACTGCGAAGAAAATTATCGTCATTCCCCAGGGCCAACTTTCCACCCCTATTCTGAAAAAAAGATCTTTTACAGATTGAAAAGTTTCCGTAAATCATCTACCCGGTCTTCCTTCTCCCATGTAAAAGTTTCGATCTCTTTGATATCGGGTTCCGCATCAGTTCCAAAGTTCACTTTCTTGATACCCGGAGTGCGGCCAACGTGTCCAAACGAAGCAGTTTCCTCAAAAATAGGCTGATCCAGTTTATACGTTTGGATTATTTCATGGGGTTGCAGATCAAAAATACTGTAAACCATTTTGGCCAGTTCCCCGTCTTTCACATCCACTTTGGCCGTACCATACGTATTGAGATAAAAGCTCACAGGTTCAGGTACACCAATGGCATACGCCAGTTGTACCAAAACCCGATCTGCCACTCCAGCTGCCACAAGATTTCTGGCTATATGACGACAGGCATATGCTGCGGAACGATCTACCTTGGAAGCATCTTTTCCTGAAAAAGCACCTCCTCCGTGTGCACCATGTCCGCCATACGTATCGACAATAATCTTCCGTCCGGTAAGACCTGTATCGCCGTGTGGTCCTCCGATTACAAAATTTCCTGTTGGATTGATTTTGTAATCTATTTCACCCTCAAACAATCGTTGGATATCGGGTGTACATCTGGCCTTGACTCTTGGAATCAATATCCTTCGAATATCCTCGGAAATTTTCCGACTCATCACGGACGGATCTTCATCGAAATCATCGTGCTGAGTGGATAGGACGATATTGGTTATCCTCAATGCCTGGTGCGTATCCTCACAATATTCAATGGTCACCTGAGATTTGGCATCCGGACGCAAATAAGGTATCTCATCCTTTTCCCTGCGAAGTTGTGCTAATTCGCGCAGCAACAGATGCGACAAATACAATCCCAGGGGCATCTTGTTGTCAGTTTCATTTACCGCGTAGCCAAACATCATACCTTGATCACCGGCACCGGTTTTGCCCTCGCCATCCCCGGAGTTCTGATCCACGCCTCGAGCGATGTCCACTGATTGGGAATGAAGTAAATTGATAATTTCACACGACTGATCATCAAATTCATATTCAGGACGGTCATACCCTATTTTCTTGATCGTTCGCCGAACGATGCTATCCACGTCTACGGTGGCATTGGAACGAATCTCTCCTGCAACAATAACCTTTTTGGTTGTAACCAGGGTTTCACAGGCTACCCGCGATCGCGGATCCTGTCGCAAAAACTCGTCGAGTATAGCATCGGAGATTTGGTCGGATACTTTGTCCGGATGCCCTTCAGAAACCGATTCGGATGAAAACAAGTACGGCATAGTGGTATAACGATTTATTTTATATGACAGGACAGCAGCTTTCGACCGTCAATATAACCTTCCAACAAATCCCCTGGATTCACTCTCCCCACTCCAGCTGGTGTTCCTGTAAATATGATATCTCCTTCGTGGAGTGTAAAAAACTTCGACAAATAAACGATAATATCTTCATTTGAAAAAATCATATCGCTGGTATTTCCAGACTGAACTACTTGTCCGTTTTTTCGGGTCTCAAAGGCGATGTTATCGGTTAGACTTGTGTTGACAGAAATAAACCTGCTTACTGCAGCAGATCCATCAAAACCCTTGGCAATTTCCCATGGATGCCCCTTTTGCTTCAATCGGGTCTGTACATCACGTGCCGTAAAATCGATCCCAAAAGCGACTTTATCGTAATACGAGGATGCTTCATCGTACGATATTGCTTTACCTTCTCTGCAAATGCGGATGACAAGTTCCCCCTCGTAATGGATGTCATTCGAAAAATCGGGAATATGAAAATCCCCGTTGTCCAGTAACAAGGAGGACATAGGCTTACAAAAAATCAAAGGATTTTCCGGGATAGGATTATCCAGTTCCCGGGCATGATCCCGGTAATTCCGACCAATACAAAATATATTCATTAATACTTGATATTTTGCAAGCCCGTAATTTCACGAACTTCGCTGACTGTTTGTTGTGCTTTTTTCCGAATCTGAGATGAAGATTCCTTGATTAAATCACGATATTTCCTCTTATCTGCAGTGATTTCTGAATACCGCTCCTGAATGGGCTGAAGAAAGCTCAGTAGTGAGGAGGAAACTGCATTTTTCAGCTCGCTGTATAACAAGCGGCCATTTTCATATTCCTCTTTCAGTGTTCTATGAGCGTCGTGCCCTCCGCTTTCCCACAGGATTTGAAACAAATTGGCAACACCAGGACTCATTTTTCCATCTCCATCCTCACCCGAATCGGTTACTGCAGAATTGATCTGTTTACGAATACGGGATGGGTCACCAAACATGTTGATCACGTGCTTTTCTCCCAGGCTTTTACTCATTTTCTTTTCTGGGTTGGCCAGAGAAAGCACTTTAGGAACTTTGGTATACAAGGGTTGGGGTGGGGTAAAATATTCCACATTGAAAGTGGAATTAAACCGCTGAGCAATGGATCGGGACAATTCCAAGTGTTGATCCTGATCCTTCCCGACGGGTACGTAGTTGGCTTTATAAATTAAAATATCAGCAGCCTGCAACACCGGATAGAAAAACAAGGCAGACGATACCAGTTCGTCCTTACCTCCTGATTCCCGTATCATATTGCTTTTGTCCTTGAATTGAACCATTCGGCTGAGGTCACCATACGAACAAACCGCAGACAACATCCAACTCAATTCCATATGCTCAGGGATGAGAGATTGGACAAACAAATTTTCAGGCTTCACACCGGAGGCCAGCAACTGATAGACCATTTTCCAGGTAGCCTCTCGCAATTTCCTGGGATTGTAGGGCATGGTCATCGCATGCAAATCTGCTACCCCATACACACATGGGTATTGATCCTGGATGGCAACCCAGTTCTTTACCGCCCCAAGATAATTTCCAAGATGGATATCCCCTGTAGGTTGAATCAGGGATAAAACCTGCTGAATGGATTTTATTGACATTATGGAGTTTTCACTGCAACCGCAGAAATTTCTACGTTCACATCCTTGGGCAAACGGGATACTTCCACCAACGCCCGCGTAGGAGCGGTCGCATCATCAAAATATGAACCGTAAACCTGATTGATCCTGCCGTAATCATCCATATTCCTAACAAAAACGGAACAGGATACGACATCATCAAAAGAACAACCATTGGCCACCAGTACTGCGCCCACATTTTTCATGACCTGGTGTGTTTCATCTTCGATGGTCGTCAACACCAGACTATTGGTCGCTGGATCCAACGCAATTTGCCCTGATACAAAAACCAGAGTTCCTGTAGCCTGGATCGATTGATTGTAGGGACCCACCGGATTGGGTGCCTTGTCTGTATTAATGATCTTCTTACTCAAAATCCTCGGATTCATCCGCTTTCACGAGGATCCGACCACGATAATACAGGTCACCATCCACCTGATAAGCATTGTGATAAATGTGTGATTCTCCGGTTGATTGACATGTGGCAATCTGAGGCACCGGTGCTTTATAATGCGTTCTGCGTTTACGCTTTCTTTGTTTCGAAACTCTACTTTTTGGATGTGCCATAGCTATCGTATTTACTAATCTTCAAATTTTATATTCTTTAAAACATCCCACAAGGGATTGGTTGCTTCTCGATCTTTTTGTTCCTGATCCCTAAGGATCTTCAGGATTTTGGGATCACAGGGAGACTGATCATCAATTTCGCAATCATATACATTGGTCAAAGGTAAGGCCAGTACAATAGATTCATACACCATCGGTCTCAAATCCAATTCAGTGGTTCCTTCCTCCACGATCAACATATCTTCGTCCATCTCCATATCGTCAGCCAGATAACCCTGAACCTTCAAATAGTATCTGTACTTTGCATGTACCGGGATACGAATCAATTCCAGGCACCGATCACAGTTGGCTTGATGCCAACCCTCAGCCTGTATATCCAAAATATACAGATTCGGTTTTTTGTCCAGCCCAACCCGAACCTCAAATTCTGCTCCAGCTATCGGAGATTGCTCAAATTGCGTAAAAAAATCGGTATATACCGTGGTTTTAACCTCCGTAATTCCCTCAGGTAACCCCGGTAAATTCAAAACCAATTCTTTCCAGCCTACCATGACAAAGAACTATTTTTGATTTAGAAGCGCAAAGGTACGCTTTTAGTTTCATTATTTACAATTAACTTTCTGATATTCCCCGGCATAATACTGAAAAATTTCTTGCAGAGCGCGCTCATTTTCCTCCATTTGCGATATAGAATCCATAATACATCGAATGGAAGAACCGGATGCCCTTTCCTAATCCATTTTTTTATTCCATGGTTTCCACTCGTCTAAAGTGATATGCCAGATGGATAACTAAAATATATCCATGTTTATTTCAAAAGCGAGTTTCAATAAGCAGCACGTTAAGATCCCTTATAAATTGACCATATCCTCGGGTCGAACCCATTGCTCGAATTCAGTTTCGTTCAGATACCCCAACTCCAGGGCCGCCTCCTTTAAGGTTGTATTCTCCTTGTATGCTTTCTTTGCAATTTCCGCAGCTCTGTCATACCCAATATGTGTATTCAGGGCAGTGACCAACATCAGTGAATTGTTGAGATGTTCCCTGATTCGTTCTCTGTTTGGTTCTAATCCTTCAATGCAATTGGTTCTGAAACTATCGCAGGCATCAGCAATCAGATCGGCTGAGAATAAAAAATTGTAAATCATGACCGGTTTGAACACATTCAATTGAAATTGTCCATTCATACCCCCCACGGTAATCGCCGTATCGTTGCCAATGACCTGAGCCATGGCCATCGTTAGAGCCTCGCATTGGGTAGGATTGACCTTACCCGGCATAATCGAGCTTCCTGGTTCATTAGCTGGGATATTGTATTCGCCAATTCCACTTCGCGGACCCGAAGCTAGCATTCGAATATCGTTACCGATCTTCATCAGCGCCACAGCCACTGATTTCAATGCACCATGTGTTTCGACAATTGCATCATGCGCGGCCAATGCTTCAAACTTATTGGTTGCCGATCGAAATGGTAGGTTTGTAAATTCTGCTATATACGCAGCTACTTTTTCTGCATAACCCCGAGGTGTGTTGAGGCCGGTGCCCACCGCAGTACCCCCGAGTGCCAGCTCCGACAAATGATCCAGTGTCGCCCGGATGTTTTTGATCCCATGGTCCAACTGACTCACAAAGGCAGACAGTTCCTGTCCAACTGTCAGTGGCGTAGCATCCATAAAATGCGTTCTCCCAATTTTCACGATACTCATGTATTCCACCGACTTTTCAGCAAAAATATCGCGAAGTTGTTCCAGAGAAGGGAGGACTTTTTCAACGATTTTTTGATAGGCTGCAATATGCATGGCCGTGGGGAAAGTATCGTTCGACGATTGAGATTTGTTCACATCATCGTTGGGATGAAGAAATTTTTTATTGTCGGTGAGTTTACCTCCCTGAATAACATGACCTCGGTTGGCGATCACCTCATTCGTATTCATATTGCTCTGAGTTCCGCTTCCGGTTTGCCATACCACCAGAGGAAACTGATCATCCCACTGTCCATCTAAAATTTCATCTGCTACCCGGGCGATCAAATCCGCTTTTTGGGAATCGAGCACCCCGAGGTCTTTGTTGGTCAGGGCTGCAGCTTTTTTAAGAATAGCAAAGGCGTGCACGACCTCTAAAGGCATTTTTTGCCCTCCTATTTTAAAATTTTCCAAAGATCGTTGGGTTTGAGCGCCCCAATATTTATCTGCGGGGACCTGAACGTTCCCAAGACTATCCTTTTCATTACGGAATTCCATGATTGACATTTTAATCTTTACATTTACAATGGTTGCTGGGCATTATTTTGCATAAGTGGTCAGTACTTCTGAAAGGGAACCACACGGGAATGCAAAGGTAAAGATTTTAACTTACTTTGGACAAACTCGTTCGTACGATTAGCTTAAAAGCCAGGAAATCACCCGGTAGTTCTGCCGGATTACCTCAGCGTGTTATTCTCTGAAATAATAAAGCAATAGAAGGATAAAATTGCCCGCCACGAACCTTTTGAAACAAAATACAAGATGCCCTATATTTGACCTAAAATTATTATCTAATGGACAATCTAAAGATCATTGCTGCGATTCCCGCGAGGTACCAATCGACCCGGTTGCCGGGAAAATTGATGGCAGACCTGGGTGGGGCTCCGGTGATTCGCAGAACAATGCAAAACATTCAATCCATGAAGCTCTTTGACGATGTAGTCGTAGTCACCGATTCCGAAGACATCAAATCGGTAGTATCGGATCTTGGGCCTGTACTTCGTAGTCAATTGGAGCACACTTGTGGAACAGATCGGATTGCTGAATTTGCCTCTGGATTTGACGCGGATATTATATTCAATGTACAGGGGGATGAACCCTTTCTAGGGAAAACCGATATCGAGAGAATGATAGAATGTTTCAGGAAGGACCAGGATCATACGATCGACGTCATGTCGCTTCGGCATGAGATCAGTGAACGCATGGATCGCAACAACCCCAATTATGTGAAGGTGGTGAGCGACCTCAAAAATAATGCACTGTATTTCAGCAGATCCAATATCCCTTTTCGAAGAAACGACAGCGAATTTGCAACCTACAGGCATATCGGTATTTATGCATTCAGAAAAAATGCCCTGGAGCGTTTTGCTGCTCAACCCACCACGCCGCTCGAAAATCTGGAAATGGTGGAGGCCCTTCGCATACTTGAGATGGGAATGACGCTTCGATTGCTCGATGCACATCAGGTTACCATTGGCATCGATACCAAAGAAGATCTGATCTGGGCGAATTCGTTTTTGGAGAAAAACAATCGTTGATACCCTATCATTCAAAAAAGAATGACCTTTGCTAAAACATTTCGTGAAACTTTACATTTAATAATTAAGATCAGAGGGAACCGGCCTTTGGACTGGCATCCCCGCACTATTATTTAACAATATAAAATGAATTATTATGGCCTTTACACTTCCGGAATTACCGTATCCAGCCAATTCTCTGGAGCCCCACATCGATGAAACAACCATGAAAATCCATCACGGGAAGCACCATGCCGGCTATACCAACAACCTCAACAACGCCATTAAGGGAACCGACCTTGAAGGCAAAACTATAGAAGAAATTTTGGCTACCATCGACGCCGATGCACCTGCAGCCGTCCGCAACAATGGGGGTGGACACTACAATCACTCCCTGTTCTGGAAGATTCTATCCAAAGACGGTGGCGGACAACCCACAGGGGATCTGGCTAATGCCATCAACGAAGCTTTTGGCAGTTTCGACGAATTCAAGGATGCCTTCAGTAAAGCAGCAGCCACACGTTTCGGATCTGGGTGGGCATGGCTTTGTGTACACAAGGGTGGTAAAGTGAGTGTATGTTCCACACCCAATCAGGACAATCCTCTGATGCCTGTTGCAGAATGTGATGGAACGCCTATCCTGGGCCTTGATGTATGGGAACACGCTTACTATCTGAACTATCAGAACAGACGTCCTGACTATATCTCAGCTTTTTTCGAAATCATCAACTGGGATCAAGTTTCTAAAAATTACGAGGCAGGAAAATAAATTATAACGAAATAATTTATTCAAGGTGTTCCTTCTCTGGAACACCTTTTTTTATTCTATTCAGAACGCACCAACATCCCCTATTTCTTCCTATCAACTGCTTTGGATCTCCCCTCCCCATAGATAAAATAAGTCCGGGTATTATTATACCACCTGAAGAAATGGTAATTTTGCACCCATTTTCAACCATACTTTATGAATCTGAACCAGGAAATCAAGAAGCGACGAACTTTCGGTATCATTTCTCACCCCGATGCGGGAAAAACCACACTTACAGAAAAACTTCTCCTTTTTGGAGGTGCTATTCAAACCGCAGGTGCAGTCAAATCCAACAAAATTAACAAACATGCCACTTCGGATTTCATGGAAATCGAGCGTCAACGGGGAATCTCCGTAGCTACTTCCGTCATGGGATTTGAATATAAAGCACTCAATATCAATATTCTCGATACGCCTGGACACCAGGATTTTGCTGAGGATACCTATCGTACCTTGTCCGCTGTGGATTCTGTTATCGTCGTGATCGACGTGGCGAAAGGCGTGGAACCTCAAACAGAAAAACTGGTCAATGTAGCCAGAATGAGGCAAATCCCAATGATTGTTTTTATCAACAAACTCGACCGGGAGGGAAAAGACCCTGTAGAACTCATGGACGAAGTGGAGGAAAAATTGGGACTCAATGTGCTCCCGTTGAGCTGGCCCATTGGAATGGGACAACGTTTCAAAGGCGTGTACAATATCTACAAAAAAGAGCTGGTCTTGTTCGATCCCCATGGAAAACAGGAAGAAGAGAATGCGATAAAGATGCGGGAAGTAAATGAAGAAAAACTACAACCGCTGGTTGGTGTGGCAGCAACAGAAGAGTTCTTATCAGAACTCGAAATCGTGACTATGGTATACGATGATTTTAATGTAGATCAATATCTGAAAGGAGACCAGGTACCTGTATTTTTCGGCTCTGCGATCAACAACTTTGGCGTAAAGGAATTGCTGGATGCATTTGTGGAAATAGCTCCGACGCCGCTACCGCGGATTACCGAGGAGCGGATCGTACGCCCTGAAGAAAATGATTTCAGTGGATTTGTTTTTAAAATCCATGCCAATATGGACCCCAGACACAGGGATCGTATTGCTTTTCTGAGAATTGTTAGCGGTAAATTCGAACGCAATAAATTTTATCACCATGTCCGCCAGAATACCAAGCTGAGGTTTTCCAATCCCACTACTTTTATGGCAGCCCGGAAGGAACTCATCGACGAATCCTATCCCGGAGACATCGTAGGTCTGTACGATTCAGGAAACTTTAAAATTGGAGATGCCCTGACCGAAGGCGAAACGCTTCACTTCAAAGGGATCCCGCGTTTTTCTCCGGAATTGTTCAGGCTGGTGATTAATAAAGACCCGATGAGATTCAAGCAACTCGATAAAGGGCTGAAGGAATTGATGGATGAAGGTGTTGCTCAAATCTTTTACCAGATTACAGGAAACCAGAAGATAGTAGGTACTGTGGGCGCACTGCAATTTGACGTTATCAAGTATCGACTTGAGCATGAATACGGTGCCAATTGTGATTACCACCCGGTCAATATTCACAAAGCTATTTGGATTGAAATCCAGAATAAAACGGAATTTCAGGATTTCGAAAAACGTAAAAGGAACAATCTGGCTCATGACAAAGATGGAAAACTTGTCTTTCTTCCTGACACTGCCTGGTCACTACAAATGGCCAAAGAAAATTATCCTGGTTTGATCTTCCACGAAACATCGGAATATTAATACTTGAAATTTGAGTTTTCCTGGGAAGATTTCATACTCCATGTGAGTCGAGGTTAGATATTCCCCACTTTTAATGGTAACTAAAGGTGCGACTGTGATCGAAACAGGGACAGGATTGATAAATCCAATACGAATTCCGCGGTATGCTCATCATACTGTGAAATCATTTGAAATTTTTCCATCCAATTGGCTTTCTTGCATCAGTGCGATGAATTCCAAAGATCTCCTGTGCGATATCAGCGGCCTTAAAGAATAATAAGTAATAAAAACAATTAGGGTTTCCTCATAATCTCATATAGTTCTGATATTAAGCGTATTAGCCTTCTAATTTGTTGATTTAGGGAAAGGTTATTGGTGTATGTGTGCCATAACTTTGCCTGTGGGACGTGAGACTTCTCCACATCCACTTAAAATTAAAGAATGGGCCAACAACATACTAACTCGCAGCACTTCAAGGATACATTTTCTGAATTTCTGATTAGCCCCTATGTCTGAATAGTTCAACTCCTTCTGAGTGGAAATCGCGTGAGATCTCAATCCCCCCGTTGCCACCGGGGTTATTGATATTCAACCCTTGGCCTAAGGCCCCGTATGGGCGGGTTGACCAGTGCGGATATGTCGAAATGGTCACAAAATTGTTCAATCAGAGAATGGTAGCACCCATACAAGTGGTTTATAACCCACCTGATGAAAATGTGGAACTCCTTCCAATTTTTGTATTATGCGTAGACCCTAGTGTGCGGAAATCTAAATAGCTATCAATGTTTTTCAATATATTTTTTCGA
>CAYRRD010000021.1:0-50552 GCA_964426625.1 uncultured Saprospiraceae bacterium
GCGTCACAATCGGATAAAACCGCCATCGATGGGGTAATCCGTTCCGGTAATAAAAGAAGCTTTTTCACTACACAGGTAAAGCGCCAGATCTGCCACCTCTTCGGGTCTTCCCATTCTTCCAATAGGCTGTGTTTTGGACAATGCCTCAAACATTTCCTCCTCCCTTCCGGGATAATTTTTTTTCAGATACCCGTCAACGAATGGGGTATGAACCCGGGCAGGTGAAATGGAATTACACCGGATGCCATCCTGGATGTAATCACGAGCAACCTGGTAGGTCATCGTTAGTACTGCCCCTTTACTCAGACTGTAAGCAAACCGATCCGCCAGTCCCAAAGATGCCGCGATAGATGCCATATTGAGAATAACACCACTCTTCTGATTCACCATATATGGCAACACACAATGCAGACAATTGTACACCCCTTTTATATTCACCTGATACACCCTATCCAGTTCTTCCTCGGTGGTGGAGATCGCCGTACCAATATGTGAAATCCCGGCATTGTTAACCAGTATATCAATCTGTCCGGTGCTTTGGATAATATCCGCTACACAGCTGAGCACATTTTGTTGTTTGGAAACATCGCATTGCAGACATTTCACCTGACCTTGTAACCCGGCTTTACCGATCATTTGGTTCGCAGTTTCCTCATTGATCTCCAGGACAAATACCTGGCCGCCTGCCCTGGCAAATCCTTCTGTAAGTGCCCAGCCAATACCACTTCCGCCTCCTGAAATTACAATTATTTTGTCCGAATAATCCATTTTACATTTCAATTTGAATTATAAGCTTACACCGCGTTTCCAGGGAATAAAGTCATCCTGGTTGAGTAATTCCGCCTTTGTGCGAACTTCACCACTAGCTACTTTGATTACCAAACGCATCAATTCTCTTCCAGCCTCATCCAAACTCATCGTTCCATCGATAATGTGTCCTGAATTATAATCAATGATGTCGGGCATATTATTAGCCAACCTGGAATTGGATGATATTTTGATGGTAGGCGCAATTGGATTCCCAGTTGGAGTCCCCAGACCGGTGGTAAACAACAACATATTGGATCCACTTCCCACCAATGCTGTCGTGGATTCCACATCGTTACCTGGTGTACACAGCAGAGTAAGCCCTTTTTCCTTGACTGGCTGGGTATAGTCAAGTACATCATTAATCGGCGACCGTCCACCTTTTTGTGCCGCACCCAGGGATTTGATCGCATCGGTGATCAAACCATCTCGAATATTACCCGGCGAAGGGTTCATGTCAAAACCACTACCCGCGGCCAGTGCGCTGGCATTGTATGATTTCATGAGAAAGGTAAACTTATCCGCCAGGTCATCGGAAACCATCCTGTTCACGAGATCCTGTTCCGCACCAAACAATTCAGGAAATTCCGAAAGAATAACTTTTCCACCCAACACGGCCATAAAATCAGCCACGCGCCCCACGGTAGGATTCGCTGAAATTCCGGAGAATCCATCACTACCGCCGCACTCCATTCCCAGGGTGAGGTGGGAAAGTGATGCCGGTTTCCGTTGTACTTTATTGGCCTCACGCAATCCGTCCATCGTTTTACGAATAACGGTACGGATAAGCTCATCCACGGAAGAGAAAGATTGCTGTTCAAATGCCAGCAAAGGCTTATCAAAATGGGGATTCAGTTCCCGCAACAAATCCATAAAAATTTTGACCTGCAAATGCTGACAACCCAAACTAAGAATTGTCACCCCCGCCACATTGGGATTGTCGGCATAGCCAGCCATCAGTTTGCCCAGCATGATGCTATCTTCCGGAGTGCCCCCACATCCGCCTTCATGGGTCAAAAATTTAATGCCGTCGATATTTTCAAACACACGGTTTTGACGTGGTTTTTCTGAACCATTTCCCCCGCCCTGGTTAATTAGCTCTCGAACGTATCTTTTGTAATCGTTTTCGTAACCATAACCAAGCTCGGAAAGCATGGCATCCTTAATCATTTTGAGATTGTTGTTCTCACAAAAGACCATCGGAATGAAAACCCAGTAATTTCGCGTCCCAACCCGCCCATCGTTCCGGTGATATCCGTTGAACGTCATAGGCAGGAACTCACTGACATCGGGCGCGTTCCAGGTCACAGTATTCACTGTACGGGCATAATTTTCATTACTGGCATGTTGAAGATTATCTGTAGTCAAAAGCCCACCTTCCGGGACAAATTGCGTAGTCTTACCTACCAATACACCATACATGATGACTTCCTCTCCCTGTTCAAAATCCTGTAAGGCAAATTTATGTTTGGGGGGTACATGGTTTTTAAGTACAACTTCACGCCCATGGTGATTCACGAGCATACCGGCAGGTAATTTCTCCAAAGCAACCAGAACATTGTCCCTTGGGTCAATTTGCAATACTTTGCTCTTTTCTTTGATATTCACTTTAACATTTTTTGATATTTTAAATGTGCCGGTATGATATAATATGATATAACTTGTAAATCCTAAGTTAGTTTAATTTTTATCTAAATGCCCGATCAAGATGCGTATACCCCCCATCCACATAGACAATTTGACCGGTAGTATGTCCGGAGACTTTATTGGACAGCAAAAATACAGTCATATTTGCAATTTCTCTTGAGGTCGTAAATCTTTTTTGAAATGGAATCCTCGATACAATTTCTTCCATTTTTTCTTTGGGGTTGGGCAAAGTATTGATCCATCGATCGTACAATGGTGTCCATACTTCGGCCGGGATTACGCAATTGACACGTATATTGTCCGGGGCCAGATCCAACGCCCATTCACGAGTCAGCGCATTGATGGCACCCTTGGACGCTGCGTATCCCGATGTATTACCCTGCCCTGTATCAGCTACTTTCGAACCGATGTTGACTACACTACCCTTTGTTTTCTGCAAAAAAGGTAAGGCTTTTTTTACCAGGGAAAAAACATGGACAACATTTCTATGATAACTGTCCAGAAATTCCTCCACGCTGGCAGTTCTCAACCCTACACTATCGTTTACACCGGCATTGTTGACTAACCCATCGATTCGACCATAACGATCTGCAACATGCTTAATCAATTCGTCTCTCCGGGTTTCATCCGTGAGTTCAATTTTAAAAAATTCTACCTTACCTGGCAGATTCCCCAATTCTCTGACCTTCTTTTCTCCATCGGATGATGCTCGTCCCGCGATTACCACCGTGGCACCTTCTTCCACCAAAACATCCGTGATCGCTCCACCTATTCCTTTGGAGCCACCGGTAACTATGACGACCTTCTCTTTAAGTCCTAAATCCATATTTGTTGGTATTCTTTTCCGGTAATTATTAATCAAAATTCCGATTCAGATAAAACTGACGGGCATTTTGTCCCATCACAGCAGATTGGTCTTCTACAGGCCAATCTGCTATATAGTCCCTGATCACCCCTAGCACATTGCTGTACGTCCCGGCCACATTGAGCACCGGCCAATCTGAACCAAATACCAACCTTTTGGGCCCGAATATGGCCGCTGTGGTATCCAAATAAGGCCTCAAATCTTCAACAGCCCACCTCTGCCAGTCCGCTTCCGTGATCATTCCCGACCACTTGCAATACACCCCGGGATAGGCCGCAATCTCCCGCATCAAAATCGCCCACGCCTTGTGATATCCAGACCGGATATAGGGTTTTGCCAGATGATCAATGATCACCCGTGATTCAGGAAATCTTTCCAATAACTCTAAGGCTGCAGGAAGTTGATGTGGATAGATCAAAAGATCATAGGTAAAACCTCGCTCGAAAATCCGTTCCAGGCCTCTTCGAAATTCAGGACGTAGAACAAAAACAGGATCTTGTTCACCCTGAACTATATGCCGAAATCCCACCAGTTTTTTGTGATGCTCCAAAGCATCGAGCTGGTCCTCCAAATTGTCGCTTTGCAAATCGGCCCAGCCAACTACCCCCAATATAAAATCATGCTGCTCGGCCAATTCCAGTAAAAACCTGGTTTCTTCAAGGGTCTGGTCCACCTGGACTGCAATCGTGCCATGGACCCCATTCTCTTTGAGGATTGGTTCCAGATGACTCGGCAAAAAATCGCGCCGAATCGCTTGCATTTCATCGTTGATCCATCCATGGGCCTCCTGGGAGTAGTACCAAAAATGTTGATGTGCATCAATGATTTCCACAACAATTCCTATTTATAAAAAATCTGTTGAATCAAAAATTTCTGTAGCCAGCACCCACTTCTGTTCGGCAGGGGTGCCCGGAATTGCCTGTTGGTATTTCCACATCAATGCCTCCCATTCCCGAACCGTATCGTTGCTATTATTAATTTGTGCCTGCTTCTCGAATGTGAAATCATCATTGACTTCCAGGATCATGGCCAGCCGCGGCCCAAACCGGTATATTTTCATGGATTCCACACCAGCCTCTGTCATGCATTGAATCACTTCCGGCCATACTTTGGTATGGTATTTTTCATACTCCCGGATCATCTCCGGATCATCCACCAAATCAAGCAGCATGCAGAATCTTTGCATCGTAAAAAAATTAACGTGGTTGATAAGCTTTTACCTGTTGCCTGCTTGTTCCCAGACCATCAATCCCCAATTCCATCACATCACCCGGTTTCAAATAAGTCGGAGGGTTCATACCCAGACCCACCCCTGCGGGCGTCCCGGTTGAAATAATATCCCCGGGTTCTAAAGTCATAAACTGGCTGAGGTAATGAATCAGAAAAGGTATTTTAAAAATGAGGTTGGACGAATTTCCATCCTGAACTTTCTTTCCATTCAGCGTCAGCCACATTCTAAGATTATTCACATCTTCTATCTCATCGGGAGTTGTTATCCAGGGCCCCACAGGAGCAAAAGTATCACAGCTTTTTCCTTTAACCCACTGACCACCTCTTTCAATCTGGAAGGCGCGTTCACTGACATCATTGTGCAGCACATACCCGGCAACATGTTCCAGAGCATCGGACTCTTCCACGTAGGAAGCCTTCTTCCCAATCACCACCGCCAGTTCTACCTCCCAATCGGTTTTTTCACTGCCTTTAGGAATAATGACATCATCATAGGGGCCTACCATAGAACTCGTGGCTTTGAAAAATATCACGGGTTCCCTGGGTTTTTCCATACCCGATTCTGCCGCATGATCAGCAAAGTTCAAACCAATGCATACGATTTTTCCAGGTCTGGATAAAGGAATTCCCCATCGCTCCTTGTCATCCACCTCCGGGAGTGTTGTTCCTTCAATTTCCCGGCGCAGATTCTCCACCCCATTTCCGCCGAAAAAGTCCATATTGAAATCCCTGACCAAATGGCTGACATCAAAGCGCTTATCACCAAGCAATATACCAGGTTTTTCCTCCCCAGGATTTCCAAATCGTATTAATTTCATGATCTACTTCCTTGATTTTTTGAATAAACCGCTAAATAATTAAAATATTTGGTGATTCCAATGAACCGACACATTACTTCTATGAAAAAAAGGGAAAAGTTAGTGTAAAATCTCAAATCCAGTTACCGGCTTTGCAATGCATAATTGAACAATTTTTCCGCATTCTCACGGGTATAGATGCCCAGCATTCCTTGCTGAATCACGATTTCCTTGCCTCCTTTAATTGTTATGTAACGGAAACCATAATTGGCGGTTGTGGAATCCAATTGAAACAGATACAAAAAACCGTCCTTCTCTTCACGAATGATTTCCTGAAATTGAGGGTGGTTTTGAATATCCGATTTATACTCAGACAGAGCAGTAGCTTTATTTTTAAATGCAGGTGAGGAAAATATTTGAAGTTTGTACCCATCAGGCCCGGTGAGTGTTACATCTTTCATGGCACCTATTTCTGAAGATGAAATCTTTACACTGTCCGGTGCAGGGATCTCGAGAGGGATTCCATAGGACAAAAGATCTTTGTATGGTAAGTTTTCTTCAGGGGCGCTACAGGCAATTAAAAAAATTAACAAACAACAAAAAGAACAGAATATAGGTCTCATTGAATTAATTTAGTTAGTTTGCAAAGATCACAAAAATATCTCAGACTTTTATGCTTATTGAAGTTGCAGCCAACTCCTATGAATCCGCCAAAATCGCAAGTCAGGCGGGTGCAGATCGGATCGAACTTTGTTCCAATTTGGAAATAGGAGGAACAACACCAAGTCCGGGTCAATTGCGATGCGTAAAGAAAAATTTGACCATTCCAGTTCATGTATTAATTCGTCCTAGAGGCGGTGATTTCGTGTACAGCGAATCGGAGTTGGAAGAAATGATCGAGTCGATCGATTACTGCAGAACTTTGGGTGTGGAAGGTGTGGTTTTTGGCGTACTCACCCCTGAAGGAAGTGTGGATGAAGGGAAAACCCGATATTTAAAGGAACATACAGAAGGCCTGATCACTACCTTTCATCGGGCTTTTGATATGGTGACCCACCAGGACCATGCCCTCGAAACCATCATCGAACTGGGCTTTGACCGAATTCTGACCTCCGGGGGTCAGGAATCCACACCGGAAGGCATTCGACAAATAGCTTCCCTGGTAGAATTAGCCAGGGGACGCATTACAATTATGCCCGGGGGAGGGATCAATGAGAACAATATTGAAGATGTCATACAGTTCACAGGGGCCACTGAATTTCATCTTTCAGGTAAAATGGTAGTGAAATCCCCCGTGGAATACAGAAACAAAGCGCTCGAACTTGTAGATCCAGACCTCATCCATCCTTATAACTATCATCAGACCAGTTATGAAAAAATCAAACGTGTGATGGAGAAGGTAAAGAAATAAGCATTTCTTCCCGGCCAAACCGGTCTGCCACATATTCAGTACCAGTTCAGTGGATACGATATTTTGACATTTACCAACAGAAATGCCCAAAATCTCCATTTTAATTGTATAACTAGGGTCTACTTTTCACAAAGCAGAAATCGAGAAAACCCTTTGCTTTTGGTATAAGACAATCCCCTGCCTTACTTGATTCCTGTTATCCCCGTTCAACCTCTGCTTTTGGGAAAACCCGTAAGATAAATGGTTCAGGATTTGATCACGCACCCCATCACGCGGGTTTCGGCAGGAGAAGGGGATTGATTCTGCTCGAGGGCTCGAATAGCATTTTCAAGATACTTCTCCGACACATTGGTAGAGCCGACAGCACTATCGTCTATAGCACCCCGGTATCGAACCTTTTGTTCACGATCCAACAAAACTGCTTCCGGTGTTTTGGTAACACCAAAACGGTTGTACAAACCATCCGGATCCAACAAATATTCTCCCGTAAAACCTTGATCAATTACCCATTGCTGTAAATAGTCCCGTCCATCCTCTGGTTTGAGTAAGGGATCACTGGGATTGATAAGTACCACCGGATAGCCCATATCGCCATATACATCCTGTATTTGTATGATTCGGGCATCATACAATTTGGCAAAAGGGCAACTGTTGCTGGTGAACAACAAAATGGTCCCCCGGCTTCCAGCAACATTTGCGAGTGAAACGCTTTGTCCATCCAGGTTCGATAAGGTAAAATTTTCAACCTGATCCCCTATTGCATATACATTATCCTGCTTATTGAAAATCCCCAGGTATCCTCCAATTGCTGATCCTGCCACAACAAACAATCCTACCAATCCATATATCAGTGATTTCATAATTCTTTTATTTGCTCAATGATGTCAATACGGAAAACTGGTAGTTATTATTTTCGAGCTCTTCTAAAAATTCATTGTCAATCCGTACTCCGCCGTTGGCCGATCTTAAGCCAATTTGCAGTTCTTTGTCAGCTTGGTCAAAAACGGTCATCCGAATAGGTTGTGCCCCCCTGTGATCTTCGAACAGGGAATGGAGGGTGGTTATATAATCCGCATCGATCTCTTTTACCGGGACAAATAACTGGACAGCATCGATGGACTTACTGGCAACTTCTCTGAGAAGGTTGATCGCATCCACAGAATGCCTCAGTTCCCCATTGTGACTCTCAGAAAATGAAACCACCATATGTAAAAAATTTCCGCTTTCAATCAATCCCTGATTGTTTAGAAAATTTTTACCGCTGATAAAAAATTCGTAACTGCCTGAATAGTCCTGTAATGTAAAAACACCATATTCCAACCCTCGCTTACTCACACCACTTCTGCTGCTCGTCACTAATCCTCCTACCCTGAATCTACGTCCATTCTGCTGGTATTCCTCCATGGTTCTGAGGTCACAATCCGTGAGTTCCCTGAGATAATACCGGACCTGATCAAGTGGATGACCACTCGCATAAATCCCTACAATTTCTTTTTCCCGTTCCAGTTCATACATTTTTTGCCAGGGTTCGGCGTCGGGTGGAACGGGGGGCTCCAGGGTTACCGTGGATTCAAATCCAAACAAGGAATTCTCCATAGATTCCCTGGCTTCCCGATACATATTTCCATATCGAACCAGGTGTTCGATGAAGGTTTCGTACTTATCGGAAGGTTCAAAATACTGTGCCCGATCCACCCCAAAGCAATCCATTGCACCGCTTAGGACCAGGTTCTCAATGCTTTTTTTATTGATCGCACGGAGATTGATTCTTTTTATAAAATCATCGAGCGACTGGAACGGACCCCCGGTTTCACGTTCCTCGATCAGGGCATTAGCTGCCGCTTCACCGAACCCTTTCAAACCAAAGAGACCTATCCGAATATGTCGCTCATCATCCACCGTGAAATGCAGATCACTTTTGTTGACATCCGGACCAAGCACCTTGATACCCATCGCTTTGGCTTCCCGAAGAAAGAATTCCAGCTTGGCAATATCACTGGAGTTGTGCATCAGAACTGCAGCCATGAATTCCTCCGGATAATGAGCCTTCAGATATGCAGTCTGAAAAGCGACAATAGCATAACAGGTGGAGTGGGACTTATTGAAGGCATAGGAAGCAAAAGCCTCCCAGTCCTTCCAGATCTTTTGCAAAATTTTGGGATCATGTCCTCGTGCTGTTCCTCCCTCTAAAAACTTGGGATAAAGTTCATCGATGATTTTTTTCTTCTTTTTTCCCATTCCCTTCCGCAACATATCCGCCTCCCCCTTGGAAAAGCCAGCCAACTTTTGGGAAAGCAACATCACCTGCTCCTGATATACAGTAATACCATAGGTACTGGCCAAGTATTCCTTCATATCCTCCAGGTCGTAGGTAATCTCTTCTCTACCATGACGACGCTCGATAAACGTAGGGATGTACTGCATAGGCCCGGGGCGATATAATGCATTCATCGCGATGAGGTCCTCAAACTTGTTTGGTGCCAGTAGTTTGAGATTCTTTTGCATACCTGCTGACTCGTATTGGAAAATACCCACCGTCCGTCCCTTTTGAAATATTCTTTCGTAAGTCAAAGGGTCATCGAGGGGAATTTCATCCGGATCAATCGTGATGCCATGATTCTTTTTGATAATCTTGATGGCATCTTTAATAATGGACAGGGTTTTCAATCCCAAAAAGTCCATTTTCAGCAATCCTGCCTCTTCCACCACTGCGTTGTCGAATTGGGTAACCAGAAGGTCCGAATCCCTGGCCATCGTGATGGGAATAATTTTCCGGATATCGTCGGGTGTAATGATCACCCCACAGGCATGGATTCCTGTATTTCGCACGGAACCTTCCAGATTCCTTGCTGTCCGCAACATTTCACCCACCAGACTGTCTTCTTCGGCCAGTTCACGGATGGATTTGACTCGGGCTACATCGTCGGGATTGAGTTGTTGGAGGAAATTCTGGTCAAGGCCACCGGGTTTTAACACATTTTCCAGATTAGCCTTCGGATGAATAGGATACATCTTGGAGATCCGATTCACTTCATTGAGAGGAACGTCGAGGACCCGACCTACATCCCGAATGGACATTTTAGCTGCCATGGAACCATAAGTAATAATCTGTGCTACCTGATGCCGTCCGTATTTTTCCACCACATAGTCAATGACCTTGCTCCGTCCTTCATCGTCGAAGTCAATATCGATATCGGGCATGGATACCCGTTCAGGATTAAGAAAACGCTCAAACAGAAGGTCATACGCAATGGGATCCACATTGGTAATTCCCAGACAATACGCCACGGCCGACCCTGCCGCAGATCCCCTGCCTGGTCCGACGGCCACGTTCATTTTCCGTGCAATCGAAGTAAAATCCTGCACGATAAGAAAATACCCTGCATAACCGCTTTCATTGATAACATTCAATTCAAAATCCAGTCTTTCCCGAACTACTTCATTGATTTCTTTGTATCGTTTTTTTGCCCCTTCATAAGTCAGGTGCCTCAGATAATCTTCCTGTGAGGAAAACTGTGCAGGGATGGGAAAAGCCGGCAAAAGTACATCCCGCTGCAGTTTGAGAGTTTCCACCTTATCGTAAACATCCAGGGTGTTGTCCAGAGCTTCGGGAATATCCCTAAACACAGCATTCATCTCAGCCCTTGTTTTAAAATAAAAATCGGAGCTGGGAAATCGGAACCGCTGATCATCATCCATTTTATTCCCTGTGTTGATACACAGGAGGATATCATGTGCTTTCCAATCGTCTTGCTCCAGATAATGTGAATCGTTGGTCGCAATTAGCTTCACATTGTGTTTGCGTGCAAATCGGATGAGGGTTTGATTGACATCCTCCTGGCTCTTCCCGGTACCATCGATGTTTTCGAGACCTTTGTGCCGCTGTAGTTCGATATAATAATCCTCACCAAATAAGTCGAGCCACCATTTTAGTTTTTCTTCTGCTTCTTCCTCTGTTCCAAACAAAATCGTTTGAGGGATTTCCGCTCCGATACAACAGCTTGTCGCAATGATTCCCTCATGGTATTTCTCCAAAAGTTCTTTATCGATCCTTGGAAAATCATTGTACAGACCTTCCGTAAAACCCAGGCTACACAGCATGGATAGATTCTGGTATCCTTGTTGATTTTTGGCAATAAGCAATTGGTGGTGACGTACGTCCTTCTCCCCCAATTTTCGGGAAAAGGATTGTTTGTGCCGATCTTCAACCATATAGAATTCACAACCTACGAGGGGTTTGATATTTCGTTTCTCCGCTTCAGCCACAAATTTAAAAGCCCCGAACATATTCCCATGATCGGTGAGAGCTACCCCCTTCTGGCCGTCCGCTACGGCCTTATCCATCATGAGTTCGATCTTTGAAGCCCCATCGAGCAGGGAAAATTGGGTATGGCAATGAAGATGTAAAAAATCAGGCATGAATCAGCGTCTTTTATCGTGTGTTCAAATATAGAACATTTACGATATGAACAGTAGGATAGCGTGGTATGTTTTGAAAACCTTATCGATTAAGACGGCCAATAAATCACAGGATATAAGATTGAATTTCAAATCTTTAACACACAAAAGTCGCAGCTATTTACCCTTCAGATTCGCATATAGTCAAAATTGGAACGCAGGAAATTGAAGCGTTATTCAAAATATCAAGCTCAGCGGAAATAGCCAGACTCCATGGATAACCTATCTTTCCTCACCATTAAGATCATAGACCAAATACTCTGTAAATATCTGGAAAACGGGGATCATAGCTGTGAAATCTGACGCTACCGACTTATAGAAATCCTTCTTACCTGCGGTTTGGTGGGAATAAATTCGGGTTAGTAAGAATTGCTTTTTCCTCAACAGATCGATTTGGGGATGATCCCGATCATATCCTTTGGGAGCCGTTTTGAGTTCATCTCCTTCCAGATGACCAAATCGGGACTCGACTTCAGGATGGGCCAACGTATTCCTAAGAGCTTCCGGTTCGACGGCGATTCCTTCCCGGATAAATCTCAGATCATCCTTGTGGGGATTCCAAAATCCCCCGGCCACAAGAACTTCTTTGGAGGATACCTCCAGATAAAATCCTCCCCGCCTGTATTTTCCTTTCCGTGCAAAATGGGCTGAAAAATGATTTTTATACGGTGTTTTATCGGTTGAAAACCTTAAGTCTCTATAGATTCGATATACCTTCATCCTATCTATCTCATCGGATTTCATTAGTTCCTGACCCACTTTAGAGGCAAAATTTTTGAAGTCTGCTAAACTTTCCTGGTACCACGGTTTATGATCCTGAAACCATTCCCTGTAATTATTCTGTTCCAGTTCTTTCAAGAAGTTGATCGTCTGTTGTTGAAGCATATCGAATGCATTTGAGCCCCGGGAGTGGTCAAAAATCAGTGTGTCGTTCCCAATAATTCTGATCCTCGATTTCACCAATAATAGCGAGATAATTTTGATAGCGAATGATGGATATTTCGCCTTCCACTACGGCTTCTTTTACAGCACAACCCGGTTCATTCTGATGGGTGCAATTGTAAAAACGACATTGCGAGGAGTATTCGAAAAATTCTCTGAAATTGTGTGCTACATCCTGAACCTCCATGTTATTAAAAGAAAGGGTCTTTATTCCCGGGGTGTCTATGATTTGGATATTGTGGTGTAGAAAATACATCTCAGCAAACGTGGTGGTATGCTGACCTTTCCCGGAATAATCGGACAATTCCCCTTCGGGTAATTGAAGATGAGGATCCAGTGCATTGAGTACAGAGCTTTTCCCCACGCCCGACTGACCGCTCACGAGGGTTCGCTTGCCGGCAAGCATCTCACGAAGTTGATCAATATTTTCATGTGTTTTGGCAGAAATTCCTATCACGGAATACCCTATTTTCTGGTAAATGGATTTAATCTCCTCCAGGTCCTGGTGATCTTCCGGTGTGTACAGATCTATTTTATTGAAAGACAGAATACATGGTATGTCATGGGTTTCGGTCATCAAAAGATATCGATCGATAAAACCGGGCTTGAGTTCCGGTTCTCTCAAAGTAACCAAAAGCAAAGCCTGGTCAATATTGGCTGCCATCAGGTGCATAAAATGCTTGCGACGGGGGCTTTGTCTCAACACGTAATTATCACGATCCAGGATCTCGCGGATCACTCCAGTGGATTCTTCTGAATCCTCCAGTTGAATCCTGACCCGGTCGCCTACAGCCACCGGATTGGTCAATTTTTGATCACCCATTCGAAACTTCCCGACGATACGGCAAGGATAAGTAACATTGTTTACCCGCACCATATACCAACTTCCCGTGGATTTCACGACTACACCTTCTAGCATCGGTCAGGACAATTGAATGATCGTATTGAAATTTTCTATAGCTGAAGAAATTTCGAATAGGCATGAAGGGTCTTTCTCCACGGCATTGCCAACGACAAGGATATCCGCTCCTGCTTCACACATCATATGCGCTTGTTGCCCGGTACGTATACCTCCACCCACGATCAATGGAATATTGGTTTCCTTTTTCACCTGACGGATCATTTCCACACTCACCGATTCCTGTGCTCCGCTCCCTGAATCGAGATAAATTACACGCAATCCAAGCAATTCCCCTGCACTTGCGGTACAGCTTGCGATATCGGGTTTGTCCCGGGGTATAGGCATGGTTTGACTTATATATGATACCGTAGTAGGTCGCCCTCCGTCAACGAGAATATATCCAGTAGGAATCACTTCCAGCTTGCTCCTTTTGATGTGGGGAGCAGCGGTAACATGACGTCCGATCAACAATTCTGCGTTCCGACCTGATATCAGAGAAAGCAACAATATGCCGTCGGCTTTGGGGTTGATTTGAAATATATCCCCCGGAAAAAGCACACTGGGAATAGAAAAATTCTCCTTCAGAAAATCCAGGCAGTAGTCGAGGTTGTCTTCTTTGAGCAAACTACCACCCACAAAAATGTAATCTATGGAACAACGACGAACCCATTTTGCCAATTCAGAAAGGTGCTTTTGATCGATATTATCCGGATCAATCAATAAGGCTAAACATTTCTTATTTTGACGATGGGCAGCATAAAAACTGTCGTAAATCATAGAATCGTTTTTCCAAAGATATAGAATTTCTGGCAAAGCGGTGAACGAACGGAGGTTGGTAATTTGTGCTTCCGATTTTAGTCCAAACAACCTATCTGTCTGCACGCTTGGGTGCCTCACCGCAGGTGTTTTTTAAAACCTCTCAAAGATGATAGTTATTGTGCAGAGGGAATGCAAACAAAAATCACAAAGCACATAAATGGGGGTAGAGCAATCACAAAAAAAGGACCGTATCCAACAAATGACTAATCTTTATGATCGTGCCTCGTTTCGACGACGAAGATTGCATGCGGTCAGTTCGTTGAATCTCGTCAATAGTACTATGTAGTCCGATTTATGACCCCTAATGAGTGACTGTTTGTTTCACCTTTCGCATTTCCTGTACCAAATTATGGTAATTTTTTTGTTGCATTGGCACCAATGGCAGTCGGACTTCCATGGTATGAATTATACCCAGAAATTTCAAAGCTCCCTTAATGCCACAGGGGTTCCCATCTATATACAACCATGGGTGTATGTCCTGAACCAATGCAAATAGTTCTGCTGCTTTTTGAAAATCACGATTTCGGCATGCTCGTACCATATCCGACCATTCGTGGGGATACGCATTCGAAATTACGGAAATCACTCCATCTGCTCCATGAGCCATGACAGCCAGGGTACTTGTATCATCTCCTGAAATGACCAAAAAATCATCAGGTCGGTATTTTAGAATTTTATTCACCTGATCAAGGTTCCCTGAAGCTTCTTTGATTCCTATAATATTGGGAATTTCTTCTGCTATCCTTAGCGTGGTTTCGGCACTGATGTTTGATGCTGTTCGACTAGGAACATTATAGATTATGATAGGATATTCGCTGTGATCAGCGAATTTTTGGTAGTGTCTGAAAATTCCTTCCTGAGTCGGTTTGTTATAATAAGGACTTGCCGCGAGCAATGCATCAACTCCATCCAAACGATATCCTGACAGTCGTTCTAACAGAACTTCCGTATTGTTGCTTCCGAATACACCAAAAACCACCGGAATCCTTCGATTAACTTTCTCTAACGTAAAGTCCAGGATAGATTGACATTCTTCCCGGGTCAGGGTTACAGCTTCTCCAGTTGTTCCCAGGGACACAAGGTAGTCCACCCCCCCCTCTATATTGAATTCAATAAGTCTTTCCAAAGCATCAAAATCGATGGCTCCCCGGGCATCAAAAGGTGTGACTAATGCTGTTCCTGTTCCTTTTAATTTCTCTCTGATCATAATGTTGGCCATAATAATCTACAAAAATAAGAATACGCTTATGAATCAGGTGTAGATAAGGATCTTTTTTAGGTGAATCTTGATTTATTTGCGATAAGTTGCTTTGACCGAAGCAAAGGTCTGGTTGAATACCCTTTTTGATAGATAGCCTGTCACTCGGAATAAAATGATAAACTCCTCATACCTATAATCCATTCCAGCATGGACTTATGGGGCATTTCCCATGATCACAAACAAAAAAGCCCCGGGAAATAAATTTCCTGAGGCTTATATTTTTGCGGTCCGGACGGGACTCGAACCCGCGACCCCATGCGTGACAGGCATGTATTCTAACCAACTGAACTACCGGACCAAATTATCTTATTGAAAAGCTCCCTCTGCCGGAAGCGATCGCAAATCTACTATGTTATTTTCAATTCGCAAAAATTCTTTTCATATATTGTAAAAAAATCCGAGGTCAACGGATTAGTGTAAATGGTTTCGTAATTTTGTTCCCGCAATAACAACTGATGCAATATGGTATTTTTGGAATTTGAAAAACCATTAGAAAGCCTTTATGAGCAAAGGGACAAGATTGTTGAAGTCGGTAATGCCGGGGACATTGACGTCGAACCTATGCTCAAAAAGCTGGAAAAGAAGATCACCAAAACTCAAAAAGAGATCTACTCGAATTTGACAGGATGGCAAAAAGTTCAACTTTCACGTCACCCAAACCGACCGCATACGATCTATTATATCGAGCATATTTTTGATGAATTTATAGAATTACATGGAGACAGATATTTCAAGGACGACAAGGCCATAGTAGGAGGGCTTGCCAAAATCGATACTCAATCCTATGTGGTCATCGGTCAGGAGAAAGGCGACAATACAAAATCCCGCCAATACCGCAATTTTGGTATGGCAAACCCCGAAGGCTATCGCAAATCTCTTCGACTAATGAAACTTGCCGAGAAATTTGGTTTCCCTATTCTTTGCCTTATTGACACGATGGGTGCTAACCCTGGAATCGATGCAGAGGCACGAGGACAAGCAGAAGCTATTGCCCGAAACATGTATGAAATGGCACGCCTGAAAACACCAATAATTTGTTATATTATCGGAGAGGGCGCCAGCGGGGGCGCAATTGGCATCGGGATCGGGGACAGGGTTTTTATGCTTGAAAACACCTGGTACTCTGTAATTTCACCTGAATCATGCTCCCAGATCCTTTGGCGAAGCTGGGAACACAAAGAGCAAGCAGCAGAAGCCCTCAAGCTCACCGCCGATCATATGCTTTCGTTTGGATTGATTGATGGCATTGTACCGGAACCTTTGGGCGGAGCACATACCTTCCCAGTGGAAATGGTTGGAATTCTGAAGCAACATATTATATCCACTACCAGTGAATTGATGGATATAGACCGTGAAACGTTACTCAATCAACGCATTGAGAAGTATACCAATATGGGGGAATACAAAATTGTGGACCATTCTGTAGAAAAATAGTGTCCTTTCTGTTTAGTAGTTTATCTGAGAAGTGCAGAGAATACCATTTCAATTGGAGAAAAAACAGATAATTTCTACGAATCGAGTTAGCGTGTTTTTTCATTTCCCTGTAAACGAACATGCCTTCAAACCATCGCAATAGGACCCAAGCTGGGAATCAGGAAATTTCCTTCAAAGCCCACGAACAATTGGATCGTCTCATCGCTTCGGAGATCAATGAGATAAACAACCTGAGTGACAACCTGAATGAAGAGTATAGGCGAAAAACAGCCGTTGATGAATAATGATACAGCCTAACTACCCCCATCCTTCGGCGTCAATAAAGCCAAATCCAAAAATTGATCCCCATTGTAATATGAAAGCGGTATAAAACCGTTACGATCTACTAACCCCATAAATCGGCCAGACTGCCTGAAACACGTCGCACGGAATATATCGAGCTGAGGATTATCATGTTCTACAATCCGCACACTGCGTCCATCCCTATTTATTACCTTCCAGGTATCATTGACAAAATCGCATTGTAATTCAACCAGGGTAGGAAATGGAATACAAAATGGATTGATTTTTAATCGATCAGTAAGCTCCCGGGCTACCTGATCCAAATCCGGCACTGGGATGGAATCCAAAAGAACCAGGTTGACTTTTTCTCTTGCCCAGTGGCGGACCGCAATTCGGAGACTTCCTGGAAACGGATACCGAACCGCTTCACCCTTATATACCTGACCAACGGAGAAGTTCTGCGGAAATGGCTGCCTATTGAAACTAAAGTCCAAAAGCATGAAATACTCCTTCCGTTGCAGACCAAAAACATAAACCGTCCGCTGCAAAAGCTGCTCCACCTGTTGAAACGAACGTCCCAATACCACAAATACGTCACTAAATCCTCGGAATTTGTCCAAATGCCGTTTGGTTATGTTGGGGCCACTTTGATAAATCAGATTGAGTTTCAATCCTTCGGGCAGTGAATCAAACCTCTGCCATAGATTTAACAGAAAAGATATCTCGGCCCAATCTTCAATAAACTGATCGGAGGCAAGTCCTTCCTTTCCCGCGCCCAACAACCGAACCTTTCGTGCCAATTTGCCAAGCTGGTTGTCCACCAAAAGCATAGCTATCCGCTCCTTTTCCTGAAAAAAGCCATCTGAATTTTCGAGTATGCTGATACGGAATACGTCTTCCTGCCACTTCTGGGTAAGAGATATCGCAGAACGCATGTCCTCCAGTTTTTGCGGAGTTACCAGATCCTGCCAATCCATAAAACCTAATTCTTATTGTTGGGCAAAAGTCCCAGTGTCATCATCGCTTTTTGCGAGGCAATTTGTTCCGCACCTTTCTTGTTATACTCACTCGCCTCAGAAATCCGAATTCCGTCCACCAGCACACAAACTTCGAATCGATCCCGTTTGTTTGACCGGAATTTTCTCAGCAATTCATACTCCAGTGATTTGTCGTGTTTCTGACACCATTCCAGCAACCGGCTTTTGAAGTTTTCGTCCTTATGCTCCAATGCCACGATATCCAGGTGTTCCTGTAAGATTCGTGCAATGATAAAATTGCGAGTATGCTGATAACCTTTTTCCAGGTAAATGGCTCCGATCAAAGCCTCGAGTGCATTTCCCAACATGGAATCACTCAAAACCACCTGGTTGTATTGCTTAAGAAAAACATCCAACCGCAAATCATACCCAATTTCATTGAGCGTGCTTCTGCGAACAATCTTAGCCCGCATTTTGGTCAGAAATCCCTCATCCTTGTAGGGATACTTCTTGAACAAATATTCTGCTGTAATCGTGGATAAAAGTGCATCTCCCAAAAACTCCAACCTTTCGTTTGATTTCTCACTTTGGAAATCCTGGTTGCTGCGATGGATAAATGCCTGTTTGAAAAGATGCAGATTGCGGGGCGTGAATCCCAGCAACTCCCTCAAATCCCGAATAAAATATTTGTCCGAGGACCAAAAATAATTATAGATTTTCCGGATCACTCCATGTATTTTTTATGCATCCAACTTCTTGAGGATTAGCGAAGTATTGTGCCCACCAAACCCAAAGGTATTGCACAGTGCATAATTCACATCAGCCATTACAGCTTCATTAAAGGTCAGTCGTAATCGTTCATCGATTTCAGGATCATCGGTGAAATGATTAATCGTGGGAGGAATAAATCCTTCTTTCATGGCAATCAGGCAGGCGATAGATTCTATCGCCCCTGAGGCGCCCAGCAAATGACCAGTCATTGATTTGGTGGAAGAAATATGAAGGTCATAAGCTTTGTCCCCAAATACTTGCTGAATAGCCTTAATTTCAGCTATATCGCCCAACGGTGTGGATGTTCCATGAACGTTGATATAATCGATCACATCGGTTGATATGCCTGCATCCCGAAGCGCATTCTTCATTACATTAGCTGCCCCCAGCCCATCCGGGTGCGGTGCGGTAATATGATAAGCATCGGCTGTCATCCCGCCGCCCAAAACTTCTGCATATATTTGAGCACCGCGTGCCACAGCATGATCGTACTCTTCCAGGATCAACGCACCGGCACCTTCTCCAAGTACAAAACCATCCCGATCCTTATCAAAAGGACGTGACGCAGTTTTCGGATCATCGTTGCGCGAGGACAAGGCTTTCATCCCCGAAAAACCTCCGATCCCAGCTCTGGTCACAGCAGCTTCAGACCCCCCTGTTACGATGATGTCGGCACGCCCTACACGGATGGTATCCAGGGCACTGATAATAGCGTGACTCGACGATGCACATGCCGAAATGGTACCATAATTGATGCCCCTTAAGCCAAATTCGATCGATATTTGTCCCGGTACAATATCTGCTATCATTTTAGGGATCATGAAGGGATTGTACCGTGGACTCTGTTCATAATCGGAATTGATCTCTATCTGCTCCTCCAACGAACGCAACCCACCTATGCCCGATCCCCATATAACCCCAATTCTGTCCAGATTCTCCTTTTCAAAATCCAATCCACTGTCTTCCACGGCCTGACGGGCTGATACCAACCCATACTGACTGAATAGGTCCATTTTTCGAACCTCCTTGCGCCCAAATATCTCCTCACCATCAAATCTTTTCACTTCACAGGCGAAAGTAGTCTTGAATTTGGAGGCATCGAAATGGGTGATGTAATCCGAACCACTAACTCCATTTCGCAACCCTTCCGTATATTCTGCTATGGAATTACCTATGGGCGTAATGGCACCTATCCCAGTAATGACAACTCGTCTCATGTGATAAAACTATTTGCTTTCGTTCTTTGACCCAACAAAAATATAATAAATTCCGCAACCTTTCCCTGTCCAATCTGAATTTGTTCTTATTTCCAGATCGCTTTCCCAGGCACATATCCACTCAAATACTGCAATTTAGGACCTTTGATGGTATCTGACACCCTTGCCGGATGATACCTTCCGGGAGACGGGACGGTAATAAAATATACCTGGATGGTTCCCGGCGTCACCTTCCAGTCGAACGAATTTCTGAAAAGAAAGCCGATACTAAATAACTTCCCGAATAATTTGAAGCTCCGATAAGAAAAGCCCTTTTTTCATCGATGTACAATGAAAAAAGGGCTTCGCTACCTCCTGATGTATAAATGCCTTAGTTCCCTGCTTCCTTCTCTACATAAGATACAGCCTGGCCTACAGTTTGAATGTTCTCCGCTTCTTCGTCTGGAATTGAAATATCAAATTCTTTCTCAAACTCCATGATAAGCTCGACTGTATCCAGTGAGTCTGCCCCCAAATCATTGGTAAAGCTGGCTTCTTCTGTCACTTCAGATTCGTCAACGCCAAGTTTGTCAACAATGATTTTTTTAACTTTTTCAGCTACAGATGACATAATTGTATAAAATTTAATGAATTAATTGGAGCGCAAAATAAGAGATAAAAAACAGGATGACCAACTTTTTATCGACCTAATTGCTTTATTCGAACTAAAAGATAGGGAAAATGGTTCGAATGGTGGCTATTTTTGTTCTTTTCATCACAAGAAATAAAGAATTCGACGAAACCTCAAGTGCCATAATTCAGTTCCAGGTATAATTTTCATACTTTTGTGTTCTTATTAGCCTAATGACTCGGATTCCGTATTGGGACCCGGCTAAATCAACTTGTATATGAGAGCATCTTTTCAAAAGACAAAAATTGTAGCGACGGTTGGTCCTGCAATCGACAATTACGATACATTAAAACAACTCATCCTCAGCGGTGTCAATGTCTTCCGTTTGAATTTTTCCCATGGGAGACACGATAATATGGCTCGTGTCATCGATACCATCCACCAACTTAATGACGAACTGGGAACCTATGTGAGTATTCTGGCAGACCTCCAGGGTCCAAAAATCCGCGTGGGCAGGTTCGTCAGCGATTATATCGATATCCAACCCGGTCAAAAAATAGAATTCACAACGGAAGATGTGCCTGGTGATATTACCCAGGTATCTATCAATTATGATTTATTTCCTCAGGATGTAAAACCCGGGGAACGCATTCTCTGCGATGACGGCAAAGTGGTCTTCAAGGTGTTGGAAACCAACAAAAAAGATAATGTCCGGTTGGAAGTGGTTCACGGAAACAGATTGAGCAGCAACAAGGGGGTTAATCTTCCCGATACTGTGACCACCCTGCCCGCGCTGACAGAAAAAGATGAAGAAGACCTGAAATTTATCCTTCAGCAAAAAGTCCATTGGATCGCTTTGTCTTTTGTTCGCAAAGCCAGCGACGTGGAATTGCTGAAGTCTCGAATCAAAGCTGCCAACCATACTGCTCTGGTAGTATCCAAAATAGAAAAACCAGAAGCAGTGAATGTCATCGATGAAATCATAGACGCCTCGGACGCAATTATGGTTGCACGAGGGGATTTGGGCATCGAAGTTCCAATCGAACAATTGCCTGGGATTCAAAAGAGCATAATTAATAAATGCATCGCCAAATCCAAGCCAGTAATTGTGGCTACGCAAATGATGGATAGTATGATCAATCATCCTTCTCCCACCAGAGCAGAGGTGACAGACGTAGCCAATGCAGTATATGATGGCGCAGACGCGCTGATGCTTAGCGGAGAAACCAGCGTGGGCAAATATCCTGTTGAAACCATTGAAATCATGACCAAGATCATTGAGGAATCTGAAAACAATCTGGTCATGGAAGGCAGAAGGCCCAAAGCCATTCCCGGCTCACCGACGTATTATTCGGACGTGGTGTGCTATACGGCCGGACATATGTCGGAAACCATACTGGCAGATGGCATCGTAGGTATTACATCATCCGGATATACGGCATTTCGAATGAGTAGTTACCGACCACGATGTCCCATTTTTATCTTCTCAGCCCACGACCACATGTTGTGCACGCTGAGTCTGGTTCGTGGGGTAAAATGTTTCAAATACGAGAAATTTACTACGACGGATGGTACCATCGATGATGTGATTGATATACTTAAAAATGAAGGATGGGTCTCCACCGGTGATGTAATAATAAACACAGGCGCTATGCCGTTGAACAAAAGGTTGAGAACGAACTTTTGCAAGATTACCATGGTTGAATAACGTAAATACACTTCGTGAAGCGATACACACTACAGCTTTGCCACATCGTTTTGTTTCTATCTTTCCTTTCTACCCAGGGAATAAGTCAGGACTTTATGGCTTCTTCCATATCGGGAGATCTGGATCGCCAAAGCAAGTTCATCGACGCTCAAAGTGAACTCATAATTGGGAATAGCGAAGGAGCTATCAACATATATAAGGACCTTCTCAAAAAGGACGTCAACGACCATGAAGCCGCTTTTTTTCTGGGAAAAGTATATTATCAGCAAAACGATCTTCCCAACGCAATTAAGAATTTCGCGCTGGCACTAGCCATAGAAAAATCCAATCCCTGGTATTATCTCTGGGCTGCTGATGCCTATCTGAAAAACGAACAATTTGATCAGGCCACATCAACCCTCGAACAACTCATTACACAATTTCCTGATGAGAAATCCTATTACGACAGATTGGAATACCTATACCGGGATAGCAAACAATATCAAAAGCAAATCAATCTGATCGACCAAATGACCGATCGCTTTGGTTTTCACAAAGAGGATGCTCTTGCCAAAATACAGGCCATGGACAATCTCGGTCAGACCTCGACCGCTATTCAATCTTTAAAGGATTTGTCGGACCGATTCCCCCAGGATCTATTTATACTCAATATGCTGGCAAACCTGTATCAGAGCAATGATCAGAAAGAAAAGGCGCTTGAGGTTTACAGAAAGATTCTCACCATCAACCCCAATGACAGCAGAGCGAACCTGGCGGTGGCAGATGCAGATGCGCGTGGTTCCGGTTCAGGTACTGAGCGTTTGTTCTCCCTGAAGTCTTTCTTTCTGAACAAAAACATAGATTTCGATACCCAGTTTAGTGAGATCGTTTCCTATTTTCAAAAAGACCTGAATACGATCCCAGATGATGAAATCGAGGCATTGAATCAGGTAAGCATCTGGCTCACTACAAGTCATCCGGACAACCCAAAAGCGTTGGCTCTTCGTGCTGATATCCTGGCCCAAGCAGGTCAAAATGTGGAAGCAGTGGAGTATTATCTTCAAACCATCAAAATCCATCCTGATAATTTTATGGTTTGGGAACAACTCTTGTGGTCACTTAAAGAACTTCACCGATGGAAAGACCTCAACATCCAGGCAGAAAATGCCACCATTTATTTTCCCAACAAGGCGGTAGTCTACTTATTGAAAGCCGAAGCAGGTTATCACCTGGGAGACCATGATGAAGCCCTGTTTGATTTGGAAACTTGTATTTCCCTATCCGATCATGACCCAGTCATGAAATCCAATGCACTGGGTTTGAACGCATTGATCGAATGTACCATGACCAACCCGGAAAAAGGAAAATTATCTTTTGACCAGGCCCGTTCGATTCTCCATGAAAATCCCAATATTGACTTGTTCGAAAGCATCTGCAGATTTGAAAATAATGATTTGGATGGATCGCTTGCATTGATCGACAAAGCATTAGTAAAGGTGGCGGATAAACCGACCTACCGAGTTCAGAAAGCAAAAATTTTATACGAAAAGGGCGAATATGAAAAGTCATTGGAGACCCTGCTCGATTTGGATGGAAAATCAACTTATTTCCCAATCTATGAATGGATCTCCAAAAGTTATGAAAAATTGAACCAAATAGAAAATGCAGACAAATATTCTCAACTGGCCGCTAAATACGGTGCACCGGCACAAAATCAAGTCAAGAATTAGAATTGGTTCCTATTTTTATTCAATCGCACTTTTTCTGATCTTTATTATGCTCTTGTCGGGCTGCAGCGGGTCCAGAAAACTAGCCAAAGACAAGGCGGAATTTCAACCAGGAGAATTCAATGAATTTTTTGAGGAATTGAGCCTAATCGAGATGCAGGGTAAAATAAAGGTGACCATGATGGAGGATGGAGCAACTTACAATGCCAACATCACCGTCAGAGAAAAAGACAATCAGACCTGGTTCGTCATCCGGTTTCTCGGAATCGAATTGGTCAGGGGCCTTATCGATGAGGAAAGCATCCAGGTTCTGGATAGAAGCAATAAGCAATTTATGTCGTCAACCTGGGATCAGGTGCGGCAGAAATACCATCATGAATTGAATTATACCGTATTTCGAAATCTTCTCTTCGGCAATCCCTTTTTGTTTCAAGGCGTGAATTATGGGTATTACAAAAATGGCAAACTCTATGAATATGACTACGACTCGGAAACCTCCAAGTTGTTAATCAATATCATGTACACCAACCGGATCACCCAATCTGCCTGGGTCCTCGAAAATGAAAAAATTGCGATCGAATCAAACTATGACAGGTACGATAGTCCAACTTTAAAAAACATTCCGTACTTTCGTCAACATATAGTGTATTTTCATAATGCACAACCAGTTAACATTCAGTTGGAGATTAAAAATTACAGCTTTGATGATGCCATTACACTCCCATTTGAAGTACCTGATCGTTATACTCACACTAATTTGGTCAGTCCTTAATCAGGCAGGAGCCCAGGAAGTCCAAAAATTAGAAAGGCAACGGGATTTGCTCATCACTGAAATCAAAGAGACCAACAGGCTTCTTCAATTAAACCAGGAAAAATCTGGGAATATTAATCATCAGTACCAACTGATCCGTAACCAAATCAGCAATCGGGAAAATCTGATTAAGACCTTCAACCGGGAAATTGCTGCCTTGGATAAATCCATGCGCGACCTATCTCAAGAAATCAGGGAAGGGGAACAAAAACTCGATCGAATCAGTATGGAATACGGAAAATTGCTGAATCAAATGCATCGATCGGAACTGGTGCAGAACAAATTATTGTTGTTACTGTCCTCATCATCATTGAATCAGGCTTTTGTCCGCTGGCAGTATTTCCGACAAATTTCATCATACCGCAAAACACAAAAAGAAGAAATTGAGTCCTTGAAAAAAAGTCTGGAAGACAAACGCCAGGAGATTGAAATTCAAAAGGAGGCTGTAGTCCAACGAAGAAAAGATCTCGAGAGCCAAAAGGCCGAGCTGGCTATCGAGCTTCAAAAGCAGGAAAGTGTCTTAAACGAGCTAAAGTCAAATATAGGTAGCCTCAGACAGGAAATTGCCAGAAAAGAACGACAGAGAGAAGAATTGAACAAGAGAATTGCTGCTTTGATAGCAGAAAAGTCCAAATCTATGCCAGCGAGCCCTGCTGCCACAGCACTCTCCAGCAATTTCTCCAAAAACAAAGGAAAGCTACCCTGGCCCACCAAACAAGGTGTTGTGGTCAGGAATTTTGGCCAACAGAACCATCCGTTGTTGAAAAATATTAAAATAGAAAATGATGGAATTGACATCCAGGTTGATCCTGGTTCCACCGTTTACCCTATTTTTGAAGGTACCGTAGTCAAAGTCCTGTATGTCGGGGAATTTAATATGGTGGTGGTCGTCAATCACGGATCTTATTTTACAGTTTATTCCAATCTAAAGGAAGTATATGTCAGTGAAAATCAGAAGATCGATCGGGACGATCCCCTGGGGATAGTAGGGGAAAACAGAGATGGCTTACCAATTCTCCACTTCGAGTTGTGGAATAAAATGCAGCCGCAGAATCCATCGCAGTGGATTTTGCGACAATAAAACACGAAGCGTAAACGCTGAAATTAATATATGGGAAACGATTGGAACATTAGCAGTACGGATACTTCCACCTTTCTTAACCAGGAAGAAACTGCTGTGCTGGTAGGGCTGACCAAACAAAACGAGAACGAAATTCTCACCAACGAACACCTGGATGAACTTGAATTTTTGGCTCTTACAGCTGGAGCCAAAACCCTGGCCCGGTTTACGCAAAAGGTGACCCACCCTGATGCCAGGTACTATGTCAGAAGTGGAAAACTGGAAGAAATCAAGGATTATGTCGATCAGCATGAAATCGATCTGGTCATCTTTGATGATGATCTAAGTCCTTCTCAGGCCCAAAATCTGGAGAAAAGTCTCAAGGTCAAAGTATTGGACAGGTCCAACCTCATTCTTGATATTTTCGCCAACCGGGCTCAAACTGCCCAGGCCAGGACACAGGTGGAACTCGCCCAACTTCAATACCTGCTCCCCAGATTGAGAGGACTTTGGACGCACCTGGAACGACAACGTGGAGGAATCGGAATGCGTGGCCCTGGTGAAAAAGAAATTGAAACAGATCGAAGGATTGTCCGCGACAAGATCAAATACCTTCAGGACAGATTGAGTAAAATAGAACTTCAAAGTCAAACTCGTCGTAAAAACAGAGGGGAATATATCCGTGTCGCTCTGGTGGGCTACACCAATGTGGG
Source organism: uncultured Saprospiraceae bacterium (assembly GCA_964426625.1). Classification (GTDB taxonomy): domain Bacteria; phylum Bacteroidota; class Bacteroidia; order Chitinophagales; family Saprospiraceae; genus Membranihabitans. Next base: position 26,428 of record CAYRRD010000021.1, read on the forward strand.
CAAGTCTTCGCTGATGAATCGTCTGAGCAAATCGGATGTACTCGAAGAGAACAAGCTCTTTGCCACCCTGGACACGACAGTTCGAAAGGTCGTTTTTGGTCGAATGCCTTTCCTGCTATCCGATACCGTAGGATTTATACGGAAATTACCCCACCACCTCGTAGAAAGCTTTAAATCCACTTTGGAGGAAGCCAAAGAAAGTGATATTTTGGTCCACGTGGTGGATTTGTCCCATCCCGGGTATGAAGACCAGATCAATACCGTAAATGAAACCCTGGTTTCACTGGGGGTAGAGCAAATGCCGGTCCTCATGGTTTTCAATAAATTGGATTTGTATCGGGAGAAGCATTTTGACGATTTGTTGACGAAGGAAGAAAAAGAAACACTGCTAGATGAATTACACCAAAGTTTGGCCAAAAAATATCAGGACCAGGTGGTTATGGTATCGGTAAAAACCGGAGAAAATATTTCAAAGTTGCGCGAAATGCTCAGGGCTATGATCGAAACAGAGTATAAGAAACGATATCCATACAAGGCAAAATACTGGTAGATCCTATGGTAGAAAAATATGCTGAACTCTTATTGCGATATTGTCTCGACATCCAGAAAGGGGACCGCTTGTTTGTCCACTCATCGCTTTTGGCTGAACCACTATTAAGGGAGATTTACCGGCTAGGAACCAGATATGGTGCCCTTGTGGAATTTGATCTTCAGCTCGAAGAACAGTCCAGAATTTTTTATAAAGAAGTGGATGAGGACCTCCTACGGAAAATTTCTCCGGTTCAGGAATATCGCTTCACCCATTATGAAAAATACCTTAACATACTGGCACCCTATAATCTGTCTGAAGAAAAATCCATTGACGGAGAAAAATTGAGGGTAAGAAAAGAAGCTACCCAAAAAATCAACAATCTTTATTTCCAACGTACAGCCGATGGTACGATGGCCCGCTGCTTATGTCAATATCCAACACATGCAGCTGCTCAGGCAGCAGAGATGTCAACTGAAGAGTACCAAAAATTTGTTTATGAAGCCTGTCGGTTATACGATAACGATCCAATTGAATCCTGGAAACAGGTAAGTATAGAACAACAGGAAATAACAGATTTGCTCAATGCTTGTGAGTCCATTCGATATGAAGGACCCAATATCGATATACGGTTTTCCTGTAAGGATCGTATTTGGATCAATTCCGATGGTAGAGCCAATATGCCATCCGGCGAAATTTTCACTGCCCCCGTGGACGATTCCACTGAAGGATGGGTTTATTTCACTTATCCGGCTATTTACAGGGGACAGGAGGTGGCAGGGATCTCTCTCAAATTCGAGAAAGGATACATCGTTGAATGGTCTGCTGAAAAGGGCCAGTCGGTACTGGACGAGGTTTTCCAGATTGATGGGGCACGTCGACTGGGAGAAGCCGCTATTGGCAACAATTATCGGATCAAGCACATGACAAAAAATATCCTTTTTGATGAAAAAATTGGAGGCACCATCCACCTGGCCGTTGGTCAGGCCTATTTGCACAATAAAGGCATCAACCAATCCCCTATCCATTGGGACATGATTACAAATATGACAAAGGACTCACGGATTGTTGCAGATGGTAAAACAATATATGAAAACGGACATTTTAAATAACGATCCTGATTCTCAAGATATTGGCAACTCAAAAATTAATCAAGTTAACAACGAAGAAAAGCTGACCTTTTCAAAATATACGCTAACCATATGAAAAAGTACGAGAAGTTTCCCCTTCATATACACAACAGTCTGACGCGGACAAAAGAATTGTTTGAACCTTTACATCCCCCTCATGTAGGTATGTATGTGTGTGGACCGACGGTCTATAATGATGTACACCTGGGAAACTGCAGAACTTTTGTGAGTTTCGATGTCATCTACCGTTATCTGACTGAACTTGGTTACAAAGTACGGTACATCCGCAACATCACTGATGTAGGTCACCTTACCGATACCGGTGAGGATAAAATGGCAAATCGGGCTAAATTAGAAAAGCTGGAGCCCATGGAGGTTGCGCACAAATACACGTACAGATTCCACGAAATTATGGATTTGCTAAACAATCTTCCGCCATCAATCGAGCCCACCGCATCTGGTCATATTCCGGAACAGATTGAAATGGTGCAGGCTATTATTGACAATGGATTGGGTTATGTAGTTAATGGATCGGTTTATTTTGACACCCAGAAGTATGCACAAAATTCCGGGAAATATGGGGAATTATCCGGCCGGATCATAGAGGAATTGTTTGCAGAAACCAGGACACTAAAAAACCAGGACGAAAAAAAACATCCAGCTGATTTTGCAATCTGGATGAAAGCTGATGAGACCCACATAATGCGATGGAACTCACCGTGGTCTGAAGGATTTCCCGGCTGGCACCTGGAATGTTCAGCAATGAGTACCAAGTATCTTGGAACGACCTTCGATATTCATGGAGGAGGTGCAGACCTGAAATTTCCACATCATGAGAATGAAATTGCACAAAATGTTGGTGCTTGTAATGCTGCACCAGCTAATTATTGGATACATACCAATATGCTTCTAATGAATGGGAAAAAAATGTCCAAAAGCGATGGTAATACGATCACACCACACCAACTTATGGAGGGGGATAGTGTCCATGTAAGCCAGGGATACGATCCCATGACCATTCGTTTTTTCTTCCTTCAGGCGCATTACTCCAGCACCCTTGACTTGTCCGATACGGCGCTACAGGCAGCCTCCAGGGGATTGAGAAAGTTGATTGAAGCTTTGAAAATTGCCAAAGAAATTGATCCATCACACTATTCCAATTCAGGTGATCAGGAGCTGTACGAAAGGATCCAATCCTTCAGGGATCGTTGTTACCAGGAAATGAGTGATGACTTTAACACAGCCAAAACGCTGGCCGTTTTATTTGAAATGGCAGGAATCCTATATGAGTTGGAAAATGGACAAATCAAACCTTCAAATATTTCAATGGATGCGGTCAAAGTTTTGACCTCTACATACATCACATTTGTGGAGGATGTTCTAGGACTGCAACCCACGGAATCCTCCAACGGTAAAATCGGTGATGTACTGCGTATCCTTCTTGACATAAGACAAAAGGCCAGAGCAGATAAAAATTGGGTACTTTCTGACCAGATCCGTGATGAATTAGCTGCAGCGGGGATTGAAATCAAGGATGGCAAAGAAGGAACAACCTACAGTCTATGAGATGTAGGTCAAAAATGGAGGAATTACTTATAAGTTCAGCGAACTCCATCAGGGTCCCAGTAAGGTCAAGTTAGAGGAGCGAGATATCAGCATTTAAATCAATCGATCCGCGAACACCAAATAGTTACCCGGTAAGTCGGGTTGGAAGTTTGCCAAACCATGGTGTGTTACTTTTTTTTTCAATCTGTAAGTTCAGTCACCCACTGGTATGAAGGAAGTGATGTTACACGTTTGACAAAAAAAAATCCCGGTCCGCGTAAGCAAACCGGGATTTGTATTTCAAACCGTTTTCATTCAACGGTCAATCACATCATTGTTCAACCTCTTCCGCGACTTTGTTTTTAGCCGATTTATCATACTGAACGATAATATTCTGGAATCTTTTCACCCCTGTACCTGCTGGGATACGTTTCCCAACAATCACGTTCTCCTTGAGGCCATTGAGTTCATCCTTATTGGCACCGATCGCTGCTGTACTCAGGACTTTGGTGGTCTCCTGGAACGACGCGGCAGAAATCCAGGACGATGTACCCAGTGATGATCTGGTGATTCCTTCGAGTATGGGTTTTGATGTAGCTGGAACAGCGTCTCTGTACTCTACCACCCGCAAGTCATTTCGTTTGAGTGCCGAGTTCTCCTCCCGTAGTTGACGTAAGGTTACGGTCTGGCCGGCTTTCAACTTATTGGAATCACCCGGATCAGTGACGATTTTTTTATCGAAAATCTCGTCATTCTCTTTAAAGAAGAGTAATTTATCTACCGGCTCTCCTTCCAGGAAAGTTGTATCTCCGGCATCCATAATCATCACACGCCGCATCATCTGACGGATAATCACCTCGATGTGCTTATTGTTGATATCGATACCTTGTGACCGGTATACTTCCTGTATACCGTTGAGGATATAATTCTGAACTGCAAATGGACCGGAAATATTGAGTATATCACTGGGTGAAGTTGCTCCATCGGATAACGGTGTACCAGCACGGACAAAGTCTCCTTCCTGAACCAGAATGTGTTTTGACAATCCAATCAGGTATTTCCTTTTCTGGCCATCTTTCGCTTCGACCATCACTTCGCGATTACCCCGTTTGATCTTACCAAATGATACCACGCCATCAATCTCAGAGGTAACTGCCGGATTGGATGGATTTCGGGCTTCAAACAATTCTGTAACCCGTGGCAAACCACCCGTAATGTCCGACACTTTACTAAGTTGTCGCGGTATTTTGGCAATCACACTACCTTTGGTAATCTTCTGTCCGTCTTCTACAGAAATATATGCACCCACAGGTAGGTTGTACGTTTTCAATTCCTCTCCATCTTCACTAATTACCCGAACGGTAGGAATCTTTTTGCGCTTCTTGGATTCGACGATCACTTTTTCCTCAAAACCTGTTTGCTCGTCACGCTCCACGCGGAAGGTTACGCCCTCCTCGATGGAATCAAATACCAGATCGCCGGAAAACTCAGAGATAATCAGAGCATTGAACGGATCCCACTGACAAATCAGCTCTCCTTTCTTTACTTCCTGATTTTCCTTTACAAAAATGTCCGCTCCGTAAGGAATATGGGTGGTTGACAGTAACCGGTTCGTTTCTTTATCACGAATTTGCAGTTCCCCGGTACGGCTTAGGACAATACCCTTTTTGGTGTCGTTTGGATCATCAGTTTCTACTGTACGTACACTGTCAAATGTGACGATGCCGTTGTATTTGGAAACAATCTGTGACTCGGACTGGCTTACCGAAGCAATACCACCCACGTGGAAGGTTCGCAGGGTCAACTGCGTTCCAGGTTCCCCGATGGACTGAGCCGCGATAATTCCCACCGCATCACCGATTTCAGCAATCCGACCGGTGGCCAGATTCTTTCCGTAGCATTTCTTACAAACCCCACGCTGGGATTCACAAGTCAATACCGAACGAATCGTCACCTCTTCTATTCCAGATTTTTCAATTTTCCGGGCAATGCTTTCAGAAATATATTCGTCGGCACCGAGGATCAATTCTTCAGTTTCAGGATGATGGATATCATACAAAGTGAACCGACCTTTGATGCGTTCGGACAACGGTTGTACGATTTTATCATTCTCCACCAGTGGGGTCATCTCAATTCCTCTCAGCGTATCACAGTCTTCCTCATAAATCACCACATCCTGCGATACATCCACCAACCTACGGGTAAGGTAACCAGCATCCGCAGTTTTCAAAGCGGTATCCGCCAAACCTTTTCTTGCCCCGTGAGTAGAAATGAAGTACTCCTGTACTGTCAATCCACCCAGGAAATTGGACAGGATAGGGTTTTCAATAATGGCTCCGCCTGTATCTCCGGATTTACGCGGTTTGGCCATCAGTCCCCTCATACCGCACAACTGTTTAATTTGCTGTTTTGAGCCCCGGGCTCCGCTGTGAAGCATCATATATACGGAATTGAACCCACCCCGGTGCGATGCTAGTTCCTGCATGAGGTTTTCCGTAATTACGTTATCCGCATAAGTCCATTTATCAATGATCTGGTTGTACCGCTCATTGTTGGTAATCAGACCCATATTGTAATTATCCCACACCTCATCCACTTCATTCTGGGCATCGGTCAGGGTTTGTTCCTTGAGTGAGGGGGTGATCAAATCGCCCAGGTTAAAGGACAATCCACCTTTGAAAGCCCAGTAAAAACCAAGATCTTTGATGTCATCCAGGAACTTTGCCGTAGTAGCAAAATCTGTCAACTCGATCGTTCTGGAAATTACCTGCTTCAGATTCCGTTTTGTCAAAAGAATATTGATATAAGGAACATTCTCGGGCACTACTTCATTGAAAAGAGCCCGGCCCACAGTGGTATTAATCACCTCTTTATTGAGTTCCCCATTCTCTCCACCCACGCGGGTCAGAAGTTTGATGGGGGCATGAAGATTTGCCTGTCCTTCGTTAAATGCGATCCGTACCTCATCAAAGGAATAAAAAGTACGGCCGGCTCCTTTCACTTTGGAAAAGTCAGTATTCTTATCGAGTTCCTTACTCATATAATACAATCCCAGTACCATATCCTGTGAAGGCAGGGTAATGGGAGAGCCATCCTGCGGGTTGAGCATATTGTGTGCAGAAAGCATCAGTACCTGAGCTTCAAGGATTGCTGCCTGGCTCAAAGGAACATGAACTGCCATCTGGTCACCATCGAAGTCGGCGTTGAAAGCACCACAAACCAATGGATGAAGTTGGATTGCCTTCCCTTCCACCAGTTTGGGCTGGAAAGCCTGGATGGAAAGTCGGTGAAGCGTGGGTGCCCGGTTGAGCAAAACAGGATGGCCTTTGAGTATATTCTCCAGGATCTCCCAAATAACCGGGGATTTTTTGTCCACCATTTTCTTGGCGGATTTCACCGTTTTCACGATACCTCTTTCGATGAGCTTTCTGATGATAAAAGGTTTGAAAAGCTCTGCTGCCATACCTTTCGGAATACCGCATTCGTGCAACCTCAAATCAGGTCCTACCACGATGACAGACCGACCAGAATAATCCACCCTTTTCCCGAGAAGATTCTGACGGAACCGGCCTTGCTTTCCTTTGAGTACATCACTCAGAGACTTAAGCGGACGTCCACCCTCTGCTTTTACTGCATTGGATTTCCTGGAGTTGTCAAACAAGGAATCCACCGCTTCCTGGAGCATCCTTTTCTCGTTACGCAAAATAACTTCTGGGGCTTTTATCTCGAGTAGTCGTTTCAGACGATTATTTCGTATGATAACCCGTCGGTACAGGTCGTTCATATCCGACGATGCAAATCGACCACCGTCCAGGGGAACCAGAGGACGCAGCTCGGGTGGAATCACCGGCAGGTACTGAATGATCGTCCATTCGGGTCGGTTTTCCACTCTGGTCGCAGCTTCGCGGAAAGCTTCCACTACACGAAGTCTCTTAAGTGCTTCTGACTTTCTTTGCTGTGATGTTTCTGTCGCTGCCTGATGTCGAAGCGCATAGGACAAATCATCCAGGTCGAGTCGCATAAGCAGGTCTTTCACTGCTTCCGCTCCCATTTTGGCGATGAACTTGTTCGGATCCTCATCATCGAGCAGCTGATTGTCCTTCGGAAGGGATTCTAGGATCTCAAAATATTCCTCTTCGGTCAACAAATCATTTTTGCTAACACCATCTTCTTCCTTTACGCCAGGTTGAATGACCACATATCTTTCATAGTATATAATGGTTTCCAAATTTTTGGAAGAAAAACCCAACAAATATCCAATTTTATTTGGCAGGGATCGGAAAAACCAAATATGAACGACTGGTACGACCAATTTAATGTGGCCCATTCGCTCTCTTCGAACCTTTTTTTCTGTCACTTCCACACCACATCGGTCACAGACGATACCTTTATATCGGATTCGCTTATACTTTCCACAGTAACATTCATAGTCTTTGACCGGACCAAATATCCGTTCGCAGAACAGCCCATCACGCTCGGGCTTATATGTCCGGTAATTGATGGTTTCCGGCTTTAGCACCTCGCCGAACGAACGTTCCAGAATATCATCCGGAGAAGTCAGGCAAATGGTGATGCTATTGAGATCGGTACTGGGTTTGGTTTCTTTATTATTGATAAATGCCATGACATTCTAAATTTAAATGTTAATCAAATTTGATATCCAATGCGAGGCCTCGAAGTTCGTGGACCAAAACATTGAAGGACTCCGGTATATTCGGCACCGGTAATGGATCCCCTTTCACGATGGCTTCATACGTTTTAGTTCGACCCTGAATATCATCCGATTTGACAGTGAGCAACTCCTGGAGAATATTGGACGCACCAAAAGCCTCCAGTGCCCAGACCTCCATCTCACCAAACCGCTGACCACCAAACTGTGCCTTACCGCCCAAAGGTTGCTGGGTAATAAGGGAGTATGGTCCGATGGACCGTGCGTGCATCTTATCATCCACCATGTGGGATAATTTGAGCATATAAATCACACCCACAGTAGCCTGCTGATGGAACCGGTCCCCGGTGCCTCCGTCATAAAGATAAGTCTGACCCAATTTGGGGAGATTTGCTTTCTCTACATACTCATCGATTTCTTCCACGGTTGCACCATCAAAAATCGGGGTGGCAAATTTCAGGTTCAGTTTCTCACCTGCCCATCCCAATACGGTTTCAAAAATCTGCCCCAGGTTCATTCGCGAAGGAACACCAAGCGGATTGAGTACGATGTCAACCGGGGTTCCATCCTCGAGGAATGGCATGTCTTCTTCACGGACTATTTTGGCTACAATACCTTTGTTACCATGACGACCTGCAAGCTTATCACCCACTTTGAGTTTGCGCTTCTGTGCAATATACACCTTGGCCAGTTTGAGAACGCCTGCTGGCAACTCGTCCCCGATGCTGATGTTAAATTTCTCACGCTTGTACCGTCCCACTTCTTCATTCACTTTGATGGAATAGTTGTGAAGCATACGAGCGATCAACTTATTGGTTGCTTCGTTCTCAGTCCAGTGGCTGTAATCGATAATGGAATAATCGATATTCTTGAGCAATGCTTTGCTAAATTTCGTACCAGGTTTCACCACTTCCTCGTTGTACACTGTACGAACTCCAGCTGATTTTTCTTCCTGGAGAACCGTTTTCAACTTGTCGATGAGGAGCGTTTTCAATTCGTTGAGAATCACTGCGTGTTCGTCATCGAGTTTTTTCAGTTTTTCTTTCTCCTCTGCTTTTTTCGTCTGATCCTTTTTCTCTCGAGCGAACAATTGCTTCTGAATGACCACGCCTTCAGTGGATGGTCCTGCTTTCAGAGAAGCATCCTTCACATCGCCGGCTTTATCTCCAAAAATCGCACGAAGCAGTTTCTCCTCCGGGGTAGGATCGGTTTCTCCTTTCGGTGTTATTTTACCGATCAGAATATTTCCTTCCTTGATCCAGGCACCCACCCGGATAACCCCGTTTTCATCCAGATCTTTGGTAGCTTCCTCACTGACGTTGGGGATGTCATTGGTCAGTTCTTCCTCACCCAGTTTCGTCTCTCGCACATCGAGTTCATGGCTTTCAATGTGGATCGATGTGAAGATATCATCCCGTACCACGCGTTCGGAGATCACGATAGCATCCTCAAAGTTGTATCCTTTCCAGGGCATAAAAGCCACTTTAAGGTTTTGTCCCAGGGCCAACTCCCCACGATCGGTGGCGTATCCATCACATAGGATCTGGCCCTTCTCGACTTTCTGTCCTTTCCGGACAATGGGTCGGAGGTTCACGCAGGATCCCTGGTTGGTTCTGAGGAATTTCTGTAGTTTATATGTTTTCACGTTGTTTTCAAAAGAAACCAACTGGTCTTCTTCTGAGGCATCATATCGAATCACGATTTCGTTGGAATCCACATATTCCACTACCCCATCGCCTTCTGCATTGATCATCATTCTGGAATCCCGGGCTACTTTCCCTTCAAGACCTGTCCCTACGATGGGCGCCGAAGGTCTAAGCAAAGGTAATGCCTGACGCTGCATGTTGGAACCCATCAGAGCCCGGTTTGCATCATCATTTTCCAGAAAAGGAATCATCGAAGCTGAAACTCCCACAATTTGGTTTGGAGCTACGTCAATAAATTCCACCTCTTCCGGGGAAAGAACCGGAAAATCGCCATGCTCCCGGCATCGGATCCGGTCATTGAGGAACTCACCCTTTTCATTGATGATGGAGTTTGCCTGAGCAATAATCTTAAAGTCTTCCCCTTCTGCGCTGAGGAATCTGGCTTCACCCTTCATAACTACCTTCCCATTTTCCACTGGTCGATAAGGGGTTTCCAGGAAACCCATTTTATTGACCTTGGCATGAACGCACAAGGTTGAGATCAATCCGATATTGGGTCCTTCAGGGGTCTCGATGGTACACAGACGGCCGTAGTGGGAATAATGAACGTCCCTGACCTCAAACCCTGCCCGCTCGCGAGACAAACCGCCAGGGCCGAGCGCTGAAATTCTACGTTTATGGGTGATTTCCGACAAGGGATTGGTTTGGTCGAGGAACTGCGACAACTGAGACGTACCAAAGAAAGAATTGATCACGGAGGATAAGGTTCTGGCGTTGATCAGGTCAACTGGGGTAAATACCTCGTTATCCCGCACGTTCATTCTTTCCCGGATAGTTCTAGCCATACGGGCAAGTCCGACTCCAAATTGGCCATAAAGTTGTTCGCCAACCGTACGAACCCGTCGGTTGCTCAGGTGATCGATGTCATCCAGCTCAGCCTTTTGGTTGACCAGGCTGACGAGATATTTCACAATCTCGATCATATCTTCTTCAGAAAGCACCAGGGTATCCATAGGAATATCCAGGTTCAGCTTTCGATTGATCTTATATCGACCCACTTCTCCCAGATTGTAACGCTTATCGGAAAAGAACATCTTTTCGATAATACCGCGGGCGGTTTCTTCATCCGGTGGATCGGTGCCACGCAGTTGACGATAAATATAGGTCACAGCCTCCATTTCGGAGCTGGTGGGGTCTTTTTGCAGAGTGTTGAAGATAATGCTGTAATCTTCCTCAATATCTTCGCGCTGAAACATCACTACTTCCACCTCGGACTCCAAAATCGCTTCGATATGTTCTTCCTCGAGGATAACATCTCTTTCGAGAATGATCTCGTTTCTTTCAATCGTAACTACCTCCCCTGTATCTTCATCCACGAAGTCCTCGGTCCAGGATTTGAGAACCCGGGCAGCTAATTTCCTTCCAATTGCATTTTCCAAATGGTCTTTGTCGGCAGGAACTTCTTCTGCGAGATTGAACAGGTTGAGTATTTTCTTATCCGAATCAAATCCGATCGCACGCAAAAGCGTCGTTACGGGGAATTTTTTCTTACGGTCGATATATGCATACATCACCGAGTTGATATCAGTGGCAAACTCCATCCAGGCACCTTTAAAAGGTATGATTCGGGCAGAATAGATTTTCGTTCCATTGGGGTGGAAAGACTGGCTAAAAAACACCCCGGGTGACCGATGCAACTGCGATACAATAACTCTTTCAGCACCATTGACCACGAAGGTGCCTTTGGGGGTCATGTAAGGGATGTTTCCCAGGAATACGTCTTGTACTATCGTTTCAAAATCAATGTGCTCCTCGTCGTTACATGACAGACGAAGCTTGGCTTTCAGCGGAACGCTATAGGTCAAACCCCGCTGCATACATTCATCGATCGAATACCTGGGAGGATCGATGTAGTAGTCCAGAAATTCAAGAACGAAGATATTTCGGGCGTCGGTAATGGGAAAATTTTCCTGAAACACCCTAAACAGTCCTTCGTTGCCTCTGTTTTCGGGCGTGGTTTCCAGTTGAAAAAATTCCTGGAATGATTGCAATTGGATTTCGAGCAAATCCGGGTATTCGGTCATCAGGTTGATTTTCCCAAAATTCACTCGTTCGGATGTTGTTACTAGATTACCATTGGAAGCCATTGGACACTTAATTTTTGTTGGTCAAAATATTGCTGTTGTCGTTACAACACCGGGATTTACACTTTATCAATACGCAAAAAAAGACTTAACCCACCCCGGGGTGGTTAAGTCTTTTAATTCCTTTATGTCATATAGAATCTTCTGCGTACTGTTTTTATAGTTGAAGATTTTTATATTACTTCAATTCGATTTCAGCCCCCACACTTTCCAGTGCAGCTTTGAGGCTTTCAGCTTCGTCTTTGGATGCGCCTTCTTTAATTGCAGCAGGTGCACCATCAACGAGTTCTTTGGCATCCTTCAACCCGATGCCGAGCAGGTTTTTAACTTCTTTAACCACTGCCAATTTTGCTGATCCGGCAGATTTCAATACTACGTCGAATTCTGTCTTTTCTTCTTCAGCAGGTCCGTCAGCTGCTCCGCCAACCGGGCCAGCTACTGCTACTGCAGCCGCTGCAGGCTCGATACCGTACTCATCTTTGAGAATGGTTGCTAACTCATTGACCTCTTTAACGGTCAGGTTAACTAATTGTTCTGCTAATTCTTTTAATTCCGCCATTTTTTGATTGTTTTTGTTGCTCAATTATATGGAGAGCGTTAAAGCTTGGAAGCCAAATTTATTTGATATAAGATTAATTTTCCCCTCGTTCCTGGAGCGCTTTGACCAAACCAGCAATGGTTTGACCTCCTGATTGAAGCGCAGACAGTACGTTCTTTGCAGGGGACTGCAACAACCCGATCACCTCTCCCAACAAATCCTCTTTGGATTTTAGTTCTGCAAGGATACCGATCTGATCGTCACCGAGGAATACATCTGTATCGATATATGCCGCTTTGAGAATGGGTTTGTCATGAGTTCTTCGAAAATCTTTCAATATTTTTGCGGGCGCATTGGCTACCTCGGTAAAAAGAATACTGGTAGGACCAGTCAGGGTTTCATACAATCCGGAAACATTCTTTTCCTCAGGAAGTGATTCCAGTGCTTTGCGCATCAAGGTATTCTTTACTACCTTCATTTCGATTCCCTTCTGAAAGAATTCGCGACGAAGGATGTTTACCTGCTCTACGGACAATGCTGATGAATCAGTCACATAGAAATATTCGGAATCCCGTAGCTTTGCAGCGAGATCTTCTATAAATTGCGTTTTTTCTGCTTTGGTCATCGGTGTCTTTTTTTAAAGATTAATGAACGATGGCTTTGGGATCGATCTTTACCCCTGGGCTCATAGACGAAGCCACAGTTACAGACCGGATATAAGACCCCTTGGCTGAAGGAGGTTTCATGCGAAACAAAGTGGAAAGAAGTTCGTCCGCATTATCTGCGAGTTTTTTGGGATCAAAAGACACTCTTCCTATAGAAGTATGAACGATGCCAAATTTATCCACTCTAAATGCTATTTTACCTTTCTTTACCTCTTCAATTGCACTGACTACGTTGGGTGTTACAGTTCCTGATTTGGGATTGGGCATCAACCCCCTGGGCCCCAAAATACGACCGATCTGTCCCACTTTGGCCATGACATCCGGTGTCGCAATAATCACATCGATATCCGTCCATCCATCCTTTATCTTCTGAATGTATTCATCCAGACCGGCATAATCTGCCCCCGCATCCAGCGCTTCCTGAACTTTATCCGCGTTGCAAAGGACCAATACCCGTTTTGTTTTACCTGTTCCATGAGGCAGAACAACGGTTCCGCGGATAGCCTGATCCGCTTTTCGGGGATCCACGCCCAGTCGAACATGCAAATCGACAGATGCATCGAATTTTGCCGTATTCACTTCTTTGACCAGTGCCATAGCTTCCGACAGAGAATACGCATTCTCCTTATCGATTTTTTCAAGCACTGCCTTTCTTTTCTTAGTTAGTTTTGCCATGATTGAATTTTGCGAGGTAACACGCTCCGCTGAGCTTCCTCTGTGGTTCAAAAATTATTCAATTGACTTCAATGAATCCTATGGACTAGTTTTTCCAGGGTGGCGTACCTTTCACGTTGATACCCAGACTACGGGCAGTACCGGCAACCATTTTCATTGCAGCTTCAATAGTAAATGCATTGAGGTCGGGCATTTTGTTCTCGGCGATAGCCCTGACCTGATCCCAGGTGACCGAGCCCACCTTATTCAGGTTTGGTTCGGACGATCCTTTTTTCGCCTTTGCTGCAGCAAGTAACTGAACAGAGGCAGGGGGTGTTTTGATTACAAATGTGAAGGATTTATCCTTGAATACTGTAATCACGACAGGCAGCACCTGACCGATTCGATCCTGGGTATCCGCATTGAATCTTTTACAAAATTCCATGATGTTGACCCCTTTGGCTCCAAGTGCAGGACCCACAGGGGGTGCAGGATTGGCCTGACCACCTCGTACCTGCAACTTTACAAAGGTTTCTATCTCTTTCGCCATTTTCTAGTGTTTTACTATCGTTATGTACTATTGTTTTTCGACCTGTACGAAGTTCAATTCAACCTCAGTTCCCCGGCCAAAAATCTTCACAATGACTTTTACTTTTCGCTTTTCCTCATTCACTTCGATCACATCGCCCACAAAATCATTGAATGGACCATCCACGATTCGGACGGTTTCACCCACAAGAAAGGGTTCTATCATCACCTCCTCAGAAATGTTGGATTCATCCACTTTTCCGAGCATCCTGTTGGCTTCCGATTGCCGCATGGGTATCGGGTTGGTTCCACCCAGAAAATTGATGACATTGTTCACCGAAGAAATGGATTGAATGATCTCTCCGGAAAATCGTTCCGGATCCGCCTCCACCAGGAGGTATCCAGGCAAAATATTCCTTTCTGTGATCACCTTTTTCCCACCCCGGATTTTATATACCTTCTCCGTGGGCACCACGATCTGTGTCACGATATCAGCCCAGCCATTCCGTTGGATATCGAGCTCCAAACGTTCTTTTAGCTTTTTCTCTTTACCGCTGATCACCCGAAGTGAGTACCATTTCGTTTCTGCCATGTGGGAAGGTAATTTTATCTAGGCAAGACTGTATATCAGGTCCAGTAATTGCTTGGAAAAGGTATCCATCACAAAAACAATGAGTGCAAAAATGATACTGGCAACCAACACCAATATGGTACTACTGACCAGATTGGGCCAGGAAGGCCAGGTCACCTTCGTGGTAAGTTCGTAATAACTTTCCCGGAAGCTATCTGTAATTTTACTCATTGTTCCGATTTAATGTCAGCCAAAAATTGATTTATCATCAGCAGGAGAGACAGGACTCGAACCTGCAACCTGCGGTTTTGGAGACCGCTGCTCTACCAATTGAGCCACTCTCCTCAATATCAAAAAACGCATATGATTGGGTCTTGATCGTAAGCCCAATCATATGCTGTTGTTTGATCATTTATCATAAAATCTTAATCCAGGATTTCAGTCACCTGACCGGCACCGATCGTACGACCACCTTCCCGGATTGCAAAACGCAAACCTCTTTCCATAGCGATCGTATTGATCAATTTAACTTCCAGAGTAACGTTGTCACCCGGCATTACCATTTCCACACCTTCGGGAAGCGTAATATCACCAGTTACGTCGGTAGTACGGAAGTAAAACTGAGGACGGTATCCGTTGAAGAATGGCTTGTGTCGACCACCTTCTTCTTTGCTCAATACATAAACCTCACATTTGAAGTGTTTGTGGGGTTTTACTGAACCAGGTTTACAAATTACCTGACCACGCTCAATATCTTCTTTGTTGATACCGCGGAGCAACAAACCAGCATTGTCACCAGCTTCTCCACGATCCAGAATTTTACGGAACATCTCTACCCCGGTAATGGTGGATGTTTTGGGTTTTTCCCCTTCTGGCATCATACCAATAATTTCCACAGGGTCACCCACGTTGATGACACCTCGCTCGATACGACCGGTTGCCACAGTTCCACGACCAGTAATAGAGAATACATCCTCGATAGGCATCAGGAATGGCTGATCAACCAAACGCTCAGGCTCAGGAATTTCAGCGTCTACTGCCGCCATCAATGCTTTAATTTGTGCTATAGCAGCTTCGTCACCTTCCAGTGCTTTCAGAGCAGATCCCTGAATCACGCTGGTATTGTCACCGTCAAATTCATACTGATCCAAAAGTTCCCGAACTTCCATTTCTACAAGTTCAAGCATTTCAGGATCGTCTACCAGGTCCACTTTGTTCATAAACACCACAATTTTTGGAACACCAACCTGGCGTGCCAAAAGAATGTGCTCCCGGGTTTGAGGCATAGGACCATCAGTCGCAGCCACAACGAGGATAGCACCATCCATCTGGGCAGCACCGGTCACCATGTTCTTTACATAGTCTGCGTGACCAGGACAATCCACGTGGGCATAGTGTCGATTCGCAGTTTCATATTCTACGTGCGAAGTATTAATGGTAATACCCCGTTCTTTTTCCTCAGGGGCAGCGTCAATGGAATCATAATCCATTTTGGACGCCAGTCCATCAGCAGACAATGCATATGTGATAGCTGCTGTGAGCGTTGTTTTACCATGATCCACGTGACCAATGGTACCAATGTTTAAGTGCGGCTTACTCCGTTGAAAAGTTTCCTTTGCCATTACATGTGATTTTTAATTATCAACAATTAATTGATGTTACCATCCTCGCTAACATGGAGCCAATGAAGGGAATTGAACCCCCGACCCCTTCCTTACCATGGAAGTGCTCTACCCCTGAGCTACATTGGCATAAAATATAAGATGAGCGGGAGACGAGGCTCGAACCCGCGACCCTCAGCTTGGAAGGCTGATGCTCTACCAACTGAGCTACTCCCGCTTATGTATATCTTAACGTACGTTTTGTCCTGTCCAATGTACATCTGTGGGGGCGATAGGATTCGAACCTATTCAGACGTAGTCACCAGATTTACAGTCTGGCCCGGCTCTCCCACTCCGGCGCGCCCCCATTGTCCATACATACTATTATCGATTTATACCCAAATATAGTTCCTGTTCCCGGGAAACCAGTACTCCACTGCACGTTCGATGATGCAAAATACCTTGAATCCCATGAACAAGATTGTCTTTCGTGTATAAATATCTCATTTATGCCTTATTCACACTCTGGTCTCAGAATATGGCGAAAGGATAAGAAATTGAGACCTGTGTGTCTTGATGATCGTCCAAATGAATCTCCACTGCTCCGATTATATTTCGTTCAGTGTTTAATCCACTGAGCCAGCAGAGGGATTCGAACCCCCGACCCGCTGATTACAAATCAGCTGCTCTGGCCAACTGAGCTATGCTGGCTAATATCAATTTATTTCCGATCCTCATAATGGAGGTCAGAAATCAATTTTGTAGCCATTGACTCAAACATAACACATCTGATCTTCCTATTTCTTCTTCCTGAACGCTTAGGACCGTAAACCACCCGGAACCATGAAGAGAGTAAGGTGTTAGCGATAGATATATTAAAATAATATTTCAAATTCTCATGCTTTCTCTTAAAGCGATGGCAAAGATAGGTCATTACTTTTTATTATCAAAACCGAATGTCGTAATTTTTTTCCAGAAAATGGGTTCGGGAAATTGAAAGATCTTTTATACCCGTTTCAACCTACCAGTCTGATTGCTAAGCCTAAATATTTCTGGATGATATGCTGGTCAAAATAACAATTTCGGACGCAGATTTCCAATGATTTTATAGGTCAAAAACAAAAGCTACGTAATCGTCAGCTTGAAAGGTAGGCCGGGCGTATTCTGTCGATATTCCCGGCTCGGCAATCCGTCATGGTCTCAAACTGATCACACTACAACATGTACAAAAAAAGGCAGTCCCTGGACTGCCTTTGTATAACTTTTGACGAAGGATTTTAATAAGACCGCTGTGTCTCCTTGTGTTTTATAATGAGGCGTTTTAGCTTGTCAATGGCAGCGTCGGTAGCAGACTCAAAGGTTTTGTCCACTTCTTTTATAAATAAGGTGTCGCCCGGAACCTGTATCCTGGCTTCGAATATTTTATCCCGTACCTGACCGGAATTCTCCAATTTCAAAAATACACTGACATCCAGAATCTGATCATAAAACTGTTCGAGCTTGGAAAGTTTTTTCTCGATAAAATCGATCAATTCCGAATCTGCTGTAAAATGTACGCTTTCTACTCTTACTTTCATGTGTAAAGAATTTAATGAATTAAAGAATGTCTGCATCGAGATTGGGCAATGCATCACGATATGATTGCTTCAGCTTCTCGATACTATTGTGAGTATAAATTTGTGTGGCCGCCAGCGAACTGTGACCCAATAATTCTCTGATAACCTGAATATCTGCTCCGGCATCCAATAAGTGCGTCGCAATCGAATGTCTCAAAATATGTGGGCTGATCTGCTGGTGCCGGGCCCAAGCCCCCAGGGTACTTTTTACCTTGATGTATATCCATTTGGGGTAAACTTGCCTTCCCCGATCGGTCAGCATCACAAATTCCGGTCTCACACCAAAATGATCCAGCGTCAATTCACGGTATCGACGCAATTGGTCCGCAAGTTGGGACCGGATAGGTATTTGGCGTTGTTTCTGACGTTTTCCCATCACCACGATCATACCAGAAGGCAAGTGGATATCCGACCAGCGCAATTCCATAAGCTCTGCCCGGCGCATTCCGGTTTCATATAAAATGGAAATCAAAATATTGTCCCGTACATCTGTCCAGGTTTGCTGGTCAGCGGACCGGAAATAAGCTTTTAATGTTTGTTCCGGAATGACTTCTGGCAAGGTCCTGGCGGTTTTCATATGCTGTATTGCCACTGCAGGATTACTGGAGATCTCACCTTCTTTTATTAAAAATTGAAAAAAACTACGTAAACAGGAAATCTTCCGGTTAATGGAGCTGCGGTCAAGGACATTCTCCGCAAGATGATATATCCAGCTACGTATATGCAGAGACTCGACTTCTCCCCAGTTTTCTATTTGATATTGATCGGTGAGGTACGTATGGAATTGTTGAAGATCTCCCTGATAGGCAACGAGGGTATGGGGAGAATAGCGCTTTTCAAACCGGAGAAAGCCCATATATTTTTCTACCATCCGCAGTCCTACCATCTACAAAATTTGTCTTCTAAAACCTACAACTTGTAGTTCTAAATTTAGTTTTTAAATCTGAGACTTTAAAATCTTTTTTCATTCCGTCGGACTTGATTCTGAAATAAAAAAAGCCGTCTCGAATGAATTTCCGAGACGGCTTAATCGGGTAGTATTTCCCCGATATCGTAAATATTCTGCGGTAACTTTTTACATGGGTTTTACTCATGTAAAAAATATCCCCTAAACAATCCGCTTTTAATTTTTCACAAAATCAAAAGCAAACGCCCCAAATGAACCCTGATCCACGGTAATCGTAAACAACATTGTAAACTTTCCGTCACAGGTATTCAACAGACCGGATCCCTGGTATCCCAGACCAGTATAACCTACTCCCCAAGGGGCGGTAGAAGAGGCGATAACTGAATGTTCCGCGACTACGGAATAATCCAACGGATTCACAATCAATTTCAGTGGTCCCTGATCTTCCACCAAACCATCGATGGTAGCCAGACCAGTTACATAGAGGATAAACTCATCATTCGGATCAGCTTCGATGGTGATCGGTCCATCTACCCCCCATGCACTACTGATTCCTCTATAGTCACCTGTTACATTCTCTGAATCATAACCACAAACAACGGCTACATTGAATGCGGCGCTGGAGAAATACGATTTCCCCCCCTGGGTGGTTTGGATCTCAAAGTTGAAAACATCCGCGGCTTCAATAGAAGAAAGCTGTAATCCAAGTTTCGCAGCCACTTCAGTCAAAGGAATAGTCAGCGTAGCAGGGAAGCTGCTCACAGTAGCCACCTCCGCACGTTTTTTATCCCCTTTATACGAAACCAACACAGCCGCCTGACTTACGCTGGGATCATCCAATACGATATCAAATTTTACGAATGTATTCTCGAGATCATTGACATCGAAGGTGGCCGGATTGAGGTTTTGTATTCCTGGAACCGAAGCTACACCTCGTTCCCCAGCTGGGTCAACCACCTCTGTCTCACAAGAGGTAAGGAAAAGTCCTAAGGCCGCGATCAGACAAAATATATTTAGAATTTTCATTTTTACGAATTTTATAAAATGGATAAATATTGATTAGCGTGATCCGCCGGCCCACCAAACATCCTCTGAGTATACATATCGGCCATCCCCGTATGCTTGTCTAACATTTGCATTCGTAGTTACATCACTACTTCCGTAGGTAAATCGTTTGGGGAACAGATTTTCACCATTTCTGGGATTCTCCAGTTCGATCACGTTATCGCCCATGGCTACCAACCTGCGGTAATCGTTGTACGCCTGAATTGATTCTTCCTCGAAGAATGCAATGTACTTCTGATTCATCACCTCTGCAAGCGGGTTTGCCTGGAAACTGGGGAATACACTCTCCTCAAAATAGGTCTCAGCCTCCTCTTCAGTAAGACCTACGTTCACTTTCTGGAATGCAGCTGTAATCCCACTCAGAAGTGCCTCCGCGGCATCTTCCAATTGTCCCATTCTTACGTAAGCCTCTGCTTTCAGAAATTCTACCTCATGATACGACATCAGGAAAGTAGGCGCTGTGGGACCTGTTAAAGAGGAAATCGCGTAAAATCCCTGTACCTGGGTTGGAGTTCCGTTGGGGGCCAGTTCGAAAGAACCATCACCTTTCGGATGAGCCTCCCAGAATATCTCAATCCGTGGATCGTTGCGATCTTCCAGTTTATTGTACAGACTTTGACTTGCTCCAAAATAATCCCGATCGGTATAGAACTTATAGAAAGGGCTAATGGATACACTACCATCGTATTTCATGGTAGCCTGCTCAGCACTAGAAGCGAAAGACTGATTGGCGAAATTGATAACATCACCATATCTCTCCGCTTTCAAAGAAAGTTGCATTGCATATCGAGCTTTCAACCCATACGCCAGTTTTTTCCAACGATCTATATTTCCGCCATAGATCACATCCTGAGCACCCAGGGAAGGAAACACTGAAGTTTTATTGAAATTCTCAATCGCAGCATCCAGCAACCGGTTAACCTCTGCGTAGATAGTTTCCTGCTTATCGAGATTGGGTGTAAAGATAAAACCAGGCTGTAATGCTTCTGTCCATGGAACGTCACCCATTACATCGGTCAGGGTGGCAAGGTCATGAGCCATCAGTGTCTGGGCTATACCTAATGTATGAAAATTACCCTCTTCATTTCCACCTTCAGAACACTTCTCGATGATGGTCTTCAGGTTATAAAGATTGTTGTACATCGCATTCCAACTATTGTTGTAGGTGGTTGCGCTAATGGGTTCTCCAGACCGGATTTCGGCATTGTACATCTGATTCCAAACACCGACGTTGTGCTCGATATAAACCGAAGAATACAATGCCAGGTCACTTCCTGTAATTGAAAAAGCGGAAGTGATCATCGCATCAGTAATGATGAGGTTGGATCCTACGTCTGTGGGATCATTGACATTCTTGTTGATTTCATCCATGATGTCTTCTGAACATGACCAGAAACTCACAGAAATCAATGCCGTAAATAATATATATAATATCTTTCTCATAATATGTAAGTTTTTCAATTTAGAACCTTATGTCAATCCCAAATCCATAGCTGGTAGTCTGGGGCAGCGAGAATCGCTCAAAAGAACCGCCCATGTTGTTGTTACCCTGGGACGTTTCCGGATCGAGGTTTCTCAATGCAGACCACAATAATATGTTTCTGGAGTACAGTGAAAGTCCCACATTGAAGGAACGTAAAATAGGTTTGTCAAAAGCATATCGCAAGGACAATTCCCTCAATTTGACGAAGGAATTTTCATGGATGTAATACTCATCGATGTTGGACAGTACATTGGTATACAGGTCCTGTAAAGCATCCGGATCTTCAGGTCCTCCCCGAACGATGTCGTTTGGAGTTCCATCAGGTTTTACACCTGGATAGATGAATGTGGATTCACGATCCTCTGTTACTTTGGATACACCGTAAAGATCGAGCAATCCATTGGATCCTGAGTACATATGACCACCATTTTTCCATTCAAATACTGAAGTCAAAGACAAGTTTCTGTATGTGAAAGTATTGGAACCTCCGAGTATAAAATCAGGGGATACTTCACCAATAACGGCAGGGTCTCCTGATTGAGGCATACCATGATCCCATGAGCCCGGGCTATCCTTGATCAGGACGTTGCCATTGTCATCACGCAGGAAGGATGTACCGTAAATGACCGGATAAGTATTTCCGATACCAGCTCGCACCTGTGGTGTAACGAAGCCACCAAGGAAAATGCTTTCCACTCCTTCTGCCAATTCGAGGACATTGTTTTCAATTTTCGAGAAATTCACTCCAATATCCCACTGGAAATTTCGGGTTTGTACCGGAGTTACATACGCCATGATCTCGTGAGCCATGGTTTCGATTGATCCACCATTCTGTACCAGCGAAGAAGCACCGGTAGATCCGGCCAAGGGCACGGCAAAAATCTGGTCAGTGACCTGCTGTGTCGAATAGGTGTAATCAATACCAAACCGATCGTTGAAAAACTTCAAATCCAAACCAAACTCATAAGATACCGTGTTCTGTGGTTTCAGATTGGGGTCATACTGAGTTGAACTGGGTGTATAGGAATTCAATCCATTCAAAGGATATTGAATTGGGGCAGACAACCAGAATCCTCCTCCATAACTTGGGGTTACGTAGTAGTTCTCGTAGTAGCGGCCAGCCTGACCAACCTCAGCATAGGAAAGTCGAACCTTGGCAAAAGACAACCAGTTGGAATTCTGCAAGCCATATAGTTCGCTGATTACAAAGCTCAAAGAAGCAGAGGGGTAGAAAAAAGAGCGGTTTCCTCGTGGCATACCGGAAACGATATCTCTACGTCCGGTAGCATTGAGAAACAACATGGATTTCCAGGACAATCCCAGACTTCCGAAGAATCCTACATCCCGGTGTTCGCTTTGTGATTCACTCGCTGTCACTACGTTGGCATTTCCAATATGATTCCATCCACCAAAGTTGAAATCAGTACCTGATTCAGAGTATGATTTGCTTTTGCTGTGGTTCAACTCATTACCCAGCAAGGCATTCAACTCAAAATCAGAATTGATGTTCCAGTCGAAGTTGGCCGTAGCGGTGGAGTTGAATGCCGTTCGTGTAACCCCATAGTTATCAATAACCCCTTTGGAGTTACCCCGGCTTCCAAAACCAAAGATATCCTGCAGATGGGTGCTATAGGTATCCGCACCAGCCCGGTACTGAATGCTCAATTTCATCCCATCAGCCAGATTTGCTGCATAATTAACAAAGGCGTTACCAAAAAATCGGTCTGTCTTCTCGTTGAATGTATTGTTGTCAGGGATCCAGTACGAGTTGTCAAAGGAACCACCACGGAAATAAATCTGCTGGTAAGGATTACCTGGTACATGTGCAGGGTATCCTTTCAGGTTGTATGAAGGTGGAGCAGCCAAAACACCGGTCAAAGAACCGTCGTTGGCACCAGACAACTTATCGATATTGCTTCTGGAATAGTTTGCGCTATAACCCACGGTAAAATTATCGCTCAGGAGGTTCTCTCCGGACAACTTTCCGTTGAATCGGTTCATGCCGGTATTAAGGGCAATACCACTTTGGTCGGTCAATCCCAGACCGAGTGAAAAATTACCACGCTCTGTATTCTGAGCGATGTTGATATTATTGGAATTGGTATAACCCGTCTGGAAATAATCTGTCCAGTTGTTGAACACTTCAGGTGTTACCCAGGGATTCAAACCAGCTTGATCCAATTGGGGAACATAAAATTTACCCTGCTGCAAGCCGTCTCTTTGTGTGAAGGCATTATCTGTGTTTCCTCCACGCTGAGGATCGTTGGGTAATTCAGAAATCCTGGGACCCCAGGAAAAAGATGCTGTGGGGTTGTATACCCCATAACTACCCTGTGCATAAGTAGTCTGAAAATCCGGGTTTCGGGAAACCTGGTCAAATCCACTGTTGTGATTAATAGTCACCACAGGTTTGCCAACGGGCAACCCTTTACCACTTTTGGTTGTAATAATTACAACACCGTTGGAACCACGGATCCCATAAAGTGCAGAAGCAGCCTGACCTTTCAGTACGTCAATGCTGGCAATATCAGCCGGGTTTATATCCAGTGCTCTGTTGGCTACATCCGATCCTGTAACACTGTTCCCAGTCGAATACGGGGAAGTAGATGCGATAGGCATCCCATCCACTACATAGAGCGGGGTGTTGTTTCCGGTAAAAGATCGGGCACCACGAATCACAAGCTGTGAGGACGCACCTGGCATACCGCTGGAGGGTTTGATGTCCACCCCAGCAAGTTTTCCCTGTAGCGATCCCAACAAATCGGAGTTTCCGGTAAGGACGAGTTCCTCGTCAGAAATAGCCTGCGCAGCGTATCCTATCGCTTTCTTTTCTC
>CAYRRD010000022.1:0-50428 GCA_964426625.1 uncultured Saprospiraceae bacterium
GCTACGAAAACTTGGTTTTAAACGGTATAACTAGTGCACGAAAACCTAAATTCCTTCTCAAACTTTTCTGATCGGGATTGTAGTTAGGATCTTCTTTATCGTGTGAAATTAAGAATGGAATTTCTGAGATTGCCAGTGTACTCCATTCAAATTGCGCAATGGCGAAGCTGGGAGATCCTTGGCCCTGGATCATTGGAGCCCGCTGGGATGATGGAGGTGCAGGTTCGTCAATAAAGAAATTTTTTTGTCCGTTTAATCCTCCAATTCATTGGTTCTTCAAGCGTATAACGGTATATTTTTCCCTCTACAATTCACCAGTCCCCAACACTGCGTGGGGAAGATGCG
The DNA here is from genome assembly GCA_964426625.1 of uncultured Saprospiraceae bacterium. GTDB lineage: Bacteria > Bacteroidota > Bacteroidia > Chitinophagales > Saprospiraceae > Membranihabitans. The sequence continues at coordinate 346 of CAYRRD010000022.1, forward strand.
ACAAAAACAATCGCATTATCACAAGTAAATTGCTTTATACACAGAACTCCGGTTGATATACCCGTGGCGTTTAGGTTTGTCCGGCCCCTACGGGATGTGCAGAGAGAATGTCTGATATTGAAGAAGAAAACGCAGATATACCGGGGTTAGGTCGAGGTTTTCAGTTGGTCAGATCGGGCATTTTTCTCCGCAGAAAGAGCACAAAATCAAGCGTCAGGGGTATATAATATGGATGGTTTTTGTTAAATTAGAGCAACTTCTAAATACTACATCCTAACTTATACCCTCTCGACCATGCCCACAAAAGGACAGATACTCACCAACCATGCTACTGGAGATACTTTTGAATTTCTCGCTACAGCCCGGGATACCGGGGGTGAATATGTATCGATAACCGCCTCGGTGAGCAGAAAGGGGAAGAGTCTGCCCGATCATTATCATACGATGCAGGATGAAACCTTTGAGGTACTATCCGGACAACTGACAATTTGTAAGGATGGAACCACCCATATCCTTCATGCAGGTGAAAAAATGCTGCTGGAAAAGGGAATTCCCCACAATCATTTTAACGACAGCGATGAAGTGGTAGTCTATCGCCATACTGTAAAACCTGCTTTGGATTTTGACTATCTGATCGAAAATCTGGTAGGTCTTATGGGGGATAGTAAGCGCAAGGATGGGAAACTGGGATTGACCCAGCAATTGGTTACGTTGAAATACATTGATAGCAAGTCTTTCCTGGCGGATCTTCCTTTGGGTGTTCAAAAGCTCCTTATGAATACGGTGGCACCTGTTGGCAGACTGCTTGGATACAGAGCGGTATACAAAAAATATTCAGGGGTTGAGAAATAGTGGGAAAACTGATAATTAATCCATTTTTTAAAGCAACGCCGTAGATCCGGCCTGCGAAATAAGGTTCAAATTGGACTGGAAGGATACAATGGATATCGTTGAAATCAGAGAGAATATATGGAATCTTTTGAATCTCTGATGGCGATACACCTTTAATAAGACTTGTTTTATTCTGGCTTGTTCGCCCTGAAATATAACCGCAGGATGATGGGATTATGAATTGGATTTCGCATTTACCAAATCCAGAAATTCAGCCCTCGTCTTTTTGTTTTTGAATGCACCGGAATAATCAAGTGTTATCGTGGAGCTGATGTCGTCCTGAATGCCACGGGTGGTTACACAGAAATGTTTAGCATCCACCACCACGATTACATCGTCGGTATCAAGAATGGTTTTCAATTCTTCTAGTATCTGCCGGGTCATTCGCTCCTGAACTTGCGGACGGCGGGCATAGTAATCGACGATGCGATTGATCTTGGAAAGCCCGATCACTTTACCCTGGGAAATATATCCGACATGCGCTCTTCCTACGATGGGTAGAAAATGATGTTCACATGTACTTTTGACCGTAATATCCTTTTCAATAATGAATTTATCGTATTGATATTTATTATCAAAAAGGGACATGTTGGGTTTGTTCAATGGATCGAGACCATAAAAAATTTCCTGAACAAACATTTTGGCGACACGATAGGGTGTGCCTTTCAGGCTGTCGTCCCTTAAGTCAAGACCCAGTGTATCCATGATTTCTGCAAATTTGTCCGCGATGAGATCGATCTTGTCCGTATCGCTCAGTGCGAAAGCATCCTCCTTCATGGGGGTGTCAACACTGGTGGAATGATGATTGTCACCGATGTCTTCGAAAGTGGATTGGAGAATAGTGGGATTGATTTCTTTCTTCATTATAATTTTCCGTCTTACTGGCAATCAGGGAGTTTAACGCCCCGCCAGGTCTGAATGTTCAAATTTTAATGTTTATTTGGTTGTTTTCCCAGGGTGGATAAGGTTTTAAGTGCGTTTCTTCCGGGATTTTTGCCTGGCAAATTCCGGTTCATAGTGTTTGTTATAGAACAATAGGCCAATACCGATCAATACAAATGGAATACTGAGCAACTGGCCTGTGGACAAACCCAGATTGAAATACGTTTCAAGCCCGCCCTGGCTACTTTTAAAGAACTCCATCACAAACCGTGCCGACCACAACAAAATCATAAACCAACCGAAGATATATCCCAGTTGGTGGCGCTTTTCGGTTTTCCAATACAGATAATACAGGAAGAAAAAGATGACCAGATAGCTCAAGGACTCATAAATTTGAACCGGGTGGCGGGGTATGTCATCTACCAGTTCAAATTTGAATGCCCAGGGCACCTCTGCCGGTTTTCCTATTATCTCGTGATTCATGAGATTGCCCAGCCGGATAAACACCCCGGCAAAAGTCACCGGTATCACGATTCGATCCACAATCCACAGGAATGGGGTTTTACTTACCCTTTTGGAAAAAATCCAAAGCGCAAGGAGGATTCCAATCGCCCCACCATGGGAAGCCAGACCCCGGTACCCAATAAACTGGAACTCCGGTTCAAATCTTACTGGTAGAATGATCTCAAGCGGATGCTGAGAAAAGTATTCCCAGTCATAAAATACACAATGTCCTATACGGGCTCCCAGGATGGTGGCTATCACCATGTACATCAGTAGAGGTTCCAACCATTCAAGGTTGGCACCTTCCCGCTGGAATATTTTCTTCATCATGAAATAGCCGGCAATGAATCCTACAGCGAACAGAACGCTATACCATCTGAGAAAGCCCCATTGGGGATCTACGGTCCAGTCTATATATGCCAGCATCATGATTGGGTCTTATTGGCTATAAATGTAAGAAAATAAGGACATCATCAAAACTATTCCTCTTCAGAATTGTCCGTTGCCGCTTCAGAATTGTCCTGTTCTTCTTCTATTTCCAAATAACCGTTGGTATCCAGAAACGTGTACCACGATATAATTTTTTTGATATCACTAACGTATACCTTCGCCGGATCGTGATCGGGAAGTATTTCAGTGAAATAGTCCCGCAATTGGGATTTGTCCAGGTCGGCCGGGGGTTGATCTTTCATTTTCTTAAAAACATCCTCCAAAGGGACTGCATCATCCTGCGTGTAAATGGCGATGGATTCCAGCGGGGAAAACTGATAGGACCTTGCTGCAAAGAATTTTTTCTGACCTGTTTCCAGAGATTCTGCAACGATTCCGCTTTGTTTGGTCGCCAGTAATTTGAAAAGACCTGGCGTACCACTGATTGACATTAAATCTTTGATTTTCATAGGCTATTTTTCGTCTCGCATTTGTGGAAAAAATATCACTTCCTGGATCGAATGTTGATTGGTCAGGAGCATAGTCAGCCGGTCAATTCCTATGCCCAGACCCGAAGTGGGTGGCATACCGTATTCCAGTGCCCGGAGAAAATCTTCATCCATGCCCATGGCTTCATCATCTCCTCGCTCAGCCAGTCGAAGCTGCTCCTCAAATCGTTCCCGTTGATCGATGGGATCATTGAGTTCGGAATACGCATTGGCAATTTCTTTCCCATTGACAAACAACTCAAAACGTTCGACCAGGCCTTCTTTGCTTCGGTGCTTTTTGGCCAGGGGTGTCATTTCGATGGGATAATCGATGATGTAGGTGGGCTGGATCAGATTTTTCTCCACGATTTCTCCAAACAACTCATCTATGAGCTTACCGGAACCCATCGTTTCATCTACCGCAATATGACGCTTTTTGCATTCCGCCCGGAGCTGATCTTCGTTCATATTGCTGACATCCACACCACCATATTTCTCGATCGCACCAAAAATGGTCATCCGCGGATAAGGGCCCTGGAAATCGAGCGTATGTTCACCATAGGCTACTTTCGTAGTTCCCAGTACTTCTTTTGTGATATAAGCCAACAGGTTTTCCACCATTTCCATCATCCAGTGGTAATCTTTGTTGGCCACATAAATTTCCATGGCTGTGTATTCCGGATTGTGGGTGCGATCCATACCCTCATTCCTGAACATTTTACCGATCTCGTATACGCCGTCAAAACCCCCAACGATCAGTTTTTTGAGATAAATCTCGTTAGCAATTCGAAGAAAATACGGCCGGTCCAGGGTGTTGTGGTGGGTTTTGAATGGTCGGGCAGCTGCCCCACCCTGCACAGATTGCAGTACAGGGGTTTCCACCTCCAGCCATCCCTGATCATCAAAATACCGTCGCATGGTGGTGATGATTTTGGAACGGGTGATGAAGGTATACTTGACACCATCATTGACGATGAGGTCAAGATATCTTCTTCGGTACCGCAATTCAGGATTGGAGAACGCGTCATGTATGGTTTCTTTACCCGTTTCCGGGTCGATGGTTTTCTTTACTATCGGTAAAGGGCGTAGCGATTTCGCCAAAACTTTGAGTTCCTTGATATGGAGGGTGGTTTCCCCCATTTTGGTAGTAAAAACATAACCTTGAACACCTATAAAATCCCCGATATCCAGAAGTTTTTTGAATACCGTGTTATATAGGGTTTTATCCTCACCTGGTGCTATTTCGTCGCGGTTGATGTATATTTGAATGGTCCCTGAGGAATCTTTGAGTTCGGCGAAGGAAGCTTTTCCCATCACGCGTTTCATCATCAGCCGGCCGGTCAGGGAAACATTTTGAAATTCTTCTTTATGGTCCTCTGTGAAGCGCGTTTTGATGTCTGCTGCGGTGGCGTTTACCGGATAGGCTTCAGCCGGATATGGATCAATGCCCAGCTCTCTCAATTGAGCCAGCGCTTCGCGCCGGATAATTTCCTGCTCTGTCAGCGTTCTCACTGGTTTCGGTTGGTTCATTTTTTAATATCTGTTCTGGAAATGGAGGGCAAAAATACGTTAAATACGGGAGAATCAGATAGCTTCGCCGCGATTATATAATTTTCAACGTCCAATGTGCGTAACTTATTCGGAAGTTTTTAATCGTTCTTCGTTACTTTGGTCATATATTTGTGGTACCTGAAATTTATGAAGCGACTTTACACCATCGTTAGAGGTCTATTTTTTGTATTTTCCCTGGTTGTGTGCAATACAGCATTACTACCAGTAATATCGGCTCAGGATTGCACCCCGGTTGTTAGTTATATCATGGTTCTTCCAACTGAACAAACCATTGATGGCGTTTTGTACAAAAGAGTACAGGTCGTTATCAACAATCCCAAACCTGGACCAGCAGGTCGTTTTTATTTTACTTTCGATGGGGCAGCTCGTGATGAAAATACAAAAACATATGAATACGGCTACAATACGGAGGTGTTTTTAGTGCCTGTAAACGTGGAGAAAATCACCTTTTACGATGTCAACAACTTTAGCTGTTTTTTGGATTATTATCCAGAGTTGGTGCCCAATAAATGTAGTTTCAGACTCGATCAATACATTGATTTGTCGGCCGGAGATTGCTACAACAGAACCGTTACCTACAGAGTGCCGGATCATATTGTGATCGATTCGGTTGTGTGGCTTAGAAATGGGAGCAACATTCCTGTACATGACCAGATGAGCTGGGTTAATATACCTCCCGGATCCTATGAAATTACGTTTTTTGATGAAAATGGGTGTGAAGCTTCGACAAATCTTTCCACATGTACTACAAGAAAAGATGCGGGTAGAGACGGATCGGACGTGTATTGCCTGGATCAGGATGAAACCATAAATTTATATTCCCTTTTGAGTGATGGGGTGGATTCAGGGGGGTTTTATACCCATGATTTTATGCCACTCGACTCGTTAGAGGTATTAAACTTAAGCTATGACGCTGTAGGAACTCACACCTATTTCTATGTGGCTCCTGCGACATTAGATATACCCGACACCAGCCGCATTACTATTGAAGCACGGGATTGCAGTGAATGCCTGTTTACCTTAATTTCGGCAGAGCGAAATTGTACCCAGCCCGAATATATCGAAGTGAACCTGGGTGGTGGAAGCCCGACAGATACTACCTTTGAACTGACCCTGCCCGATGGATCCACCTCCACCCGGGTGTTTTATACCCCTTTTGATATTCATTTTCCCAATTTTCAGGATACCCTTGATCTGGTTGTATCGTGGGAGACTCTCGCGGGTTCGTGCGACAGCATAATTCAGATTTTCCCTCTTGCGGATCCTACCCTGGTCATCAATGCCACAGAGGTCGATCTGCCTGGCGATTCGGTAGCGATCGAAGTTTCGGTCAGCCAGGGAACCGCTCCCTATCAGCTGGATATCCTGCTGGGGACGGAACAAACATATGTGAATTTGAACGAGGATGATGTTGAGCAGCTCCATTTCTTACAATCCAGCGACACCGCCATCCTGGTGGCAATGGATGCACTGGGCTGTTCGGTGACAGACACCTTGATTCTCACTCCCGATTGCCTTCGCCCTATAGTGGAGGTCATTCAGGACTCCTGTGGGACGGATAATGGGCGTATCGTGCTGGACCAGAACTATTTACCAGAGGGCGCTACCATCCGCTGGGAAGACACCAGCCAAACAGGACTATGGGAACGGGGTCAACTCACGCCGGGAACCTATCAGTATACGGTAAATCATGGTGATTGTGAAATTTCGGACGTCATCGTACTTGAAAAGCTATCGCCGGATATTCCCCTGCTGGTTTCCCGAAACGATTGTCTTCTGGATGGAAAAATTGAAGTGCTGATTCCGGATTCGAACCGGGTGCTGCAGTGGAGTCTGGGGGGCACATCGATACCCACTTTTAGCGCATCCTTTCCCGCTAATCAGGAATTGAACTTCGAAATCGAAACCATTGAGGGATGCATCGGAACCTTGTTGATTTCGGAGGAAGAAACCCCCTGGCTACAGGAAGTGAAGTACAATGAGGTGGATGAAATGACGGCTGCATTGAACATCGAACCATCCCGGTTGCTGGATTATGGCTGGAGTGTCAATGATTCCTTGCTTTGCAATCCCTGTGTAACCTTCCGAAGTGCAGATCCTAAGCCTGGTGTGTATGTATTCCATGCAGAGCAATTTGCAGGATGTCGTCAGGAAGTGGTGCTGATTGTAGAGGAACCTTCTTTGTCTTTTCTTATGCCCAACGTTATCACACCCACAGGTTCCAAAAACAGAATGCTGCAAATATTTGACCCCCAGGATCAAATGGCTTCCGTTGTAGAATTTCAGGTGTTCGATCGGTTTGGAAATGTCCTTTTTCAAAAGTCTGATTTTCTGCCCGACGATGATGCCACCATCAACTGGCCTAATGGATCGTCCACAGAACTTCCTAACGTGATTATTTGTGTGGCGCGGATCGTAAGCAAGAGCGGAGAGGAAGTAACACTGACTCAGGATGTGTTGATCCTTCGCTAAAGGCATCGGTGCGGTTACTCGATAAAAGCGGAAAATTGACCACGGTATCCGTTATAGGACCTTAGTCCCACGTGGGATTGCCTTAGATAATGAAATTGATCATTCCCCTGTGAAAGCTAAGGAAATGAACGAATTTTCTATCCTTGTAAAAATGGCCTTGTTTTTTTGTTGTCATGCCGGGTTTCAATTGTCTATCGTATCTGGTGCCCGGTAATGATACTATACTTGACATTTTTACTGCCATATTTTTTCCTTAACTTTGTATGAAGTCACAGATCGATATGACAGCTGAGATTCTCCTGCCGCTTCCTGTTCCCATGACCTATACGTATGGAATTCCCCCCGAACTACAGGACAAAGCTGAGTTTGGGAAAAGAGTTGAGGTTCAGTTTGGCCGTAAAAAATTGTACACGGGTCTCATAGTAGAAATCTCTGGTGAGGATCCCTACGAAGAACTGAAATTTGTCCGCAACGTATTAGATGACGAACCTGTCATCCGTGAAATTCATTTACGATTTTGGAAATGGTTGGCGGATTATTATTACTCCTTCCTGGGTGAAGTGATGAACGCAGCCTTGCCTTCACCCCTTAAAATCGACAGTGAAACTGTCTTGTTGTTCAATGAGGATCATGAGTATGACGAGATGGATCTGGGTGATAGTTCCTTCCTGATTTCCGATGCACTTTCTATTCAAAACGAACTGACCTGGGGTGAGATCCAGGAAATTCTCAATAAAAAGAGCATCAGTAAAAATGTAAATGAACTCATCGAAGCGGGTATCGTGGAAGTCAAAGAAAAAGCAAAGGTAAAAAACACCCACGAAACCGTCAAAACCCTCATGTGGCAGGAACCCTATCGAGTCGATCGCAAAGGGGTAATGGACCTGGTGAAACGTTCGGAAAAGCAAACCCGCGCTCTGCTGGCTTTTATCGCTTTGTCCCGCGAGAAGAAACCTCCGATCTCACGATATGAAGTGATGACACGATCCAATACGGACCATGGTACCATCAGAGCACTGATAGATAAAGGTATTTTGGAGGAAACCAAAATGAAAAAGGATTTCCTTAGTGAATTGGTATTTATGCCTGGGATGTTAGCCCCACTGGTTGATTTTCAGAAAAGAGCTATGCAGGAAATGGAGACAGCCTTTCAGACCACACCGGTAGTTCTGCTCGAAGGGGTGACAGGAAGCGGTAAAACCAGGATTTATCTTGAATGGATTCGCAGAATAAATGATGAAGGAAAGCAGATTTTGTTTATGATTCCGGAAATAGCCCTCACCACCCACATCATTCATCGACTGGAGTCGATTTTTGAATCCGATGTGGTGGTATATCACAGCAGGATTTCGGAAAAAAGCAGAATGGAGGCCTACCACAGCGTACGATTTGGTGCCCCCCTGGTGATTGGAACCCGGTCTGCTTTGTTGCTCCCCTTTCAAAATCTCGGTCTGATCATTGTGGATGAGGAACACGACCGATCCTACAAACAGATCAACCCGGCACCGCGATATCATGGCCGGGATAGCGCTGTTTTTCTGGCGCATCTGACGGGGGCCCGAGTCATCCTGGGTTCCGCGACACCTTCCCTGGAATCACAGATCAATGTGGAGGAGGGAAAATATGGCCATGTTCGGATGAAGCAACGCTTTGGATTGATGCCGCTACCCGATATCGAACTGGTGGACATGCGACAGGTAAAAATGGCTCCTGAACAAGCAGAGATAGGGTTTTCTCCCATGCTGATTCAAGCCATTCACGATACCCTGGATGCGGGACGTCAGGTGATGGTATTCCAGAACAGACGGGGATTTGCTTCGATCCTTTTGTGTGGCCATTGTGGTTATGTCATTACCTGTGATTCCTGTGATGTCAGCATGACCTACCACAAGTTTTCCGAAAAACTTCAATGCCATTACTGTCGGAAAGAAAGACCTGTTCCCCGGGAGTGTCCTTCCTGCCATTCATGGGATATGCAAATTTTTGGGATGGGTACCGAAAAACTAGAGGAACAATTGCAAGTTTTACTCCCGGGAGCGCGAATTGATCGGATGGATTACGATACAGCATCGGGGCGAAAGCGAATGGAAAAAATTCTGACCCGGTTTGCAACAAATGAAACCCAGATTCTTGTAGGAACGCAAATGATAGCCAAAGGGCTGGATTTTGAGAATGTAGGTCTGGTGGCGATACCCAAGGCAGATCAATTGTTGGCATTTCCAGATTTTCGTTCTGCAGAGTATGCTTTGCAAATGCTTCGTCAGGTAAGCGGACGGGCCGGACGTAAAAAAGAAAAAGGCAGGGTTCTGGTTCAGACCTATAATCCTGGGCATCAGGTGATACAAAGTTTCCTGTCCGGAGATGATGAATTTTTTTACAGACAGGAGCTGGAGGAGAGGAAATTGTTCGTATTTCCCCCATATTGCCGGCTTGTGAAGATTACTTTTCGAAATAAGGATAGAAACAAAAACCAGAAAGTGGCCTACGAGCTATTCGATTTTCTTAAGCCCGCGTACGGCGACAGGGTAAATCCACCCGTTCCTCCTATGGTGAGCTATATCAATAATTATCATCTGCTTGAAATATTTGTAAAACTTCCAAGAAGTCGAAGAGAAGGTATCGCATTTCGTGCCCGGATGGACTATTTTATGCAGGAGGTCAAAAGTCGGACTGGATATAGCAATTTTCGCATAATCGTGGATGTGGATCCGGTGTGAGGGTTCCTGAAATCGGTATCTTTTTCCCAAAGCAGGCGCTGTGGGGACGTCAGTTAACTTCTACCCTTTAACTATTCTACTATCTCACGAATGTTCTTATTTTGGCCAAAAATCGAACAATGAAAGAAGCAAAATCTTTGGTAGCGTCCCAATGCGCATTGGGGGAAGGTCCGATATGGGATGATTTTCGGAATCGGATCTTTTGGGTGGATATCCTGGGTAAAGCAGTTCACTGGGCGGATCAACAAGGAAGTGATCATCAAGTATTCCGAACGCCCGACTATGTTTCCAATATCTTCTTGACTGAGAAAAAAAGTGAGTTGATTCTGTGTATGCCCGATGGTTTGTATCGATGGAATCCTGAATCCGGGGATTTGAATTTGTGGGTTAGGCTGCCTGATTATGATCCTGAAATTCGGACCAATGATGGTTTTTGTGATGTCCACGGAAACCTTTGGATCGGAACCATGGCATTGAGCGAAGCGGATGGATTGGGGAAATTATTTCTTCTGGACAAAAACCTGGAATGGCATCTCATGCTCGACCAGACTTCGATCTCCAATGGAATCAGGTGCAATTCGGAAGGAGATCTCTATTTTTACATCGATACGCCCACACAAAAAATCAGAGCATTCCGGTTTGATTCAACCACCCTCACCTGGACCTGGGAAAGGGATGTGATCGAATTTTCCACCGAGCAAGGCCATCCTGATGGTATGTCGATGGATGAACACGGACGATTGTGGGTTTCTATGTGGAATGGCTATGGTGTATTGTGCGTGGATCCGGATACAGGCACTATCCTCGAAAAGGTTCAGGTGGCAGCCCCGCAGGTTTCTGCGAATATATTTGGCGGAGAGAATATGGATCAGTTGTTTATTACCACAGCCCGAAAATTACTATCGGATGCGATGCTGGATTCTTATCCGTTAACAGGGGATTTGTTTCTTCAGCCGATGGATGTCAAAGGAGGGCCTACATACCGAAGATCGTTGTAAAATAAAAAAAGCATTTTCTCTATTCCTTATTCAAGGTTTGAATATTTGGTACTGGTATCCTTTTTCCTGGAGTCGAAGGAGAATTTCTTCCAATTGCAGGTATAGTTTGTCATGACGGCGAGGGTCAGTTCCCAGGTGGATCAGAAGGATAACTCCGTTAAGGGAATTACCCTCTTCCCATCTGAACAGATCATCGATAATAGTTTGGGATGGGACGTACCGTGGACCCATTTGAGGCCAGGTGTAATCGCGGGCAGTTCCGGGTCCGGGGGTTAGATTGATGAGTTGAAATCCCATTTCGGTGGTCCAGTTCACGATTTCCCGATTGTACCATTCATAGGAGGGTAAATAATAGGGAGCAGCATCTTTAGTAATTCCAAATCTGGATTCCATCACCTGGTAGTTCGCTAAAAGATCGGTGAAGAAGGAGTCCCGGCTGACCAGGGTAGAGTCCCGGTGTTTCCAATCCACATAGAGCAGATGTTGATCTGAATGGGCCCCCAGATAATGGCCGTGGTGGAGCAAAGCTTCGATAAAGCTCCGGTTTTCCTCATTTCGGTAGAATTCTCCGGTAAAGAAGAACGATGCTTTGATGTGCAAGTTGGTAAGCGTTTGCAGCACATGCATCCGACCTTCGTTGTGGTCGTGCCCTGAGAAGATCAGGTAAATGTATGGCTGGGTGGAATCCATACGAACGATGGCCCCAGTCTCGTCGACGGTTATTCGTTCGGTGTTATGTTGACCGTGGTGCATTATCCCACAACCCCATGTCCCGCAAAGAAATACGTACAGGATTAAAATATAAAAACCACCGGAACTCAGATTGACCATGTATTTAATTTTTCCAAACACCTCATGACTAAGTTAATCAAAATACAGTCCTAAGGATAGCATTGGATGTTGATTATTCGTGAGGGTCACACGTTGAATTATATGGATGTGGACGGTTCTCAGTCATAAGTCAGAGTCCCCAAAAATGGGTATATGTTTTAAAATAGTTTTTTGTTCCACTAACGAGCAAAGCTGGTTCATACAGATGTACCGGCAAGGCACTTGCTGGCATTGACCAATGAAATGGTTTTTATAATCCCGTGACCAGAATTTCCCCGGAGAAGTATCTGGTTTCGCCATTTATCAATTCTACTTCACACAAATAGGCATACAAACCGGGTTCACATGGACTCTGACCATAATATCCATCCCACAAAACAGCTTCTCCGGGATTGATCTCCCCCGAGTTGGAGAATACTTCGTTGCCCCAGCGGTCCATGATTCTGACGTCAAGGATTCGGGTAATCAGATAGGAGGGGGCATATATACGAAAATCATCATTGATCCCATCGCCGTTTGGAGTGAATGCATTTGGGAATCCAATGGGTAGATTCTGATCATCGACCTGGATATGAAACCGGGTGGCGGTGGAACATCCCCGACCATTGGTGGCTGTGATATTGACCTCAGTGGATTGGAAAGGAATAAAAGTGACTTCTGTACATGGATTACAATTTGCAAGAATATCGGGTTCAGAAACCAGGCTGGTTATAGGTTCGGACCCAATAATTTGTATTGTCAGTGGTTCGCCAAGGATTATCTGGGTATCTGGTATGGACGCGAGGTCGAAACTTGGAGGGTCGATCAGGCGAACTGATGAGGAGAGCTGGCAACCAAATCGGTCACGGATCAAAACCGTTTTCAAACCGGCGTCCAGGTTCTCAAATCGTCCTGACTGCCTTATATCGCTGTTGAGGACAAATTGATAGGGTGGGTGTCCACCTTGCGCATTTTCAATCTCAATCCACCCATCGGTATACCGATGGCAGGAGGGATGGTCAAAATCTAGGTCAAAGGTGATGGGAAGAGCAGGCACTATGGTTAAATACAAAACGACGATGGAATCGCATCCCTGAACAGACTTATAAACAGATCGATACCGACCAGGATTGGTGAGGATCTGCTCTCCAAAGGGTCTGGCTGTCCCTTCGCAAATCGTATCATGGATGACATAATATCGGGGTTGAACCTCTACTTCTACGGTATTGGAGAAGGATACACATTGCGGGTTTCCCAGATTGTCACGTGAATTGCTGATCTTAAACCTGTAATTATAGATTCCGGGTAGGGTCAAATCCAAGGGGAAATCCAACGCATTGATGGCTCCTACATCCATCCAATCTTCATTGTTGGAACTTTTTCTCTGCCATTGGATGGAAAACGAACTGAGATCTATATCCGTCGATAAAAGCCCGGTTCCGTTTTCTTCTTCGCAAAACACCAGCTTTTCCTCAAAATCGGTATCCGGGTCAGGACCACAGGGCCTGAATGTGATATTATCCAGTGCCAGATCGTTCCCTATTCCCCCGGGTGCTTTGTTAACCAGGGTCAACTTCAAGCTACTTTGATCAGGTTCCAGGGAAAATGTAAACCCGTGTTTGTGCCATTGGCCATCCTGAGGAATTTCACCGGTAGCGTACCATACCGAATCGTTGATCAGGAATTCCAAATCGGGTAAAGAATGCCCCGATACCTCGGGTCGCACTACATTCAAAATATCCGCGGAAAATTCAAACGTGGTATTGGGACAAAGGTTGTCTATAGTTTGTTCATAAAAAATTCCGGGCGAATAGGATGCATTGACCACCATCATATACCCATTGGGATCCGGACTATTGTCGCCGACATTGAGCCAGGTATCATAGTTGCTTCCCCATCGGCCCATGTTATTGGTGATGGTGAAATATCCATCCTCTGGCGGGGTATTGGTCGTGTAGGTATACCCGGGGGCAAGTCCAGTGACATTGGGTAAGATATTAACGGATCCACTACCAAAATCACCTTCCAGGAAAATATTGTCCCCAAATGTCCCTGTGCAAGTGACCTGAGCATAATGAACCACTGGATACCAGGCCAATAGAAAAATACAAACCCATGTACCTGGCCACTGGATCATAAACTCCCTTCGAGTTTTGTTTGTCGGAGAATGTGATCGAGATATATCATCGACAATTTTTTCTTCTCTTCCGGGGAATATACAAACCCATCCAGCAATACGATTTCCTGGCGTGTTTCATCGAGCACTGCATAGGTGACAAATGCTCCGCCCATGAAATCGCCCACAATTTCCCATATTCCCGCTGCTCTCACAGCAAAATTTCCGTCGATCTCCGTGGTGGTGGTGAACACAGGAAGATCCACGGAATTTACCCTCATATAAGTTCCTTCTGTGGTTGTGGAAATGTATTGACCCAGCCGGTCTCGCATAGCTATGATCCCTTCTTTGGTAAATTGGGATTCATTTCGATACGGAAATCTGGATATCAGGATGGAGCGACTGATATTGGGGATTTCCTGCCGTAACCACATGATAGAATCTGCTTCCAATCCGATAACGTAATCTGCCGGAACTTTCATGTTCACCTGGTATTTTTCCATTACGGAATCCCTAATAGCTTTATTGTCGCCCTGGACGTACACTGTGGAGCGGATCATATCGTCATAAAATTGGGATATGCGTTCTGACACGGTCAGGTAACTCCTGTTGATTTCACGAATCAGGGATTGCCGATCGGGCCCATAAATGTAGACGATCAATTGATCGCGGGCCCATTTGTCCTGTCCGATTCTAACCCCAGATTCCCGGAAATCAATGGATTCCCGAAAATCGCTCCTGACCATCCGTGTGAGCTCGTCATCGATACTCATATCTGCCAGAATCAGAAAGCATTTCAAATTTCTCAAAAGAGGCTGAGCGGCTAATTCACTGACTTCGTAAAACCTCAAATCAAAATAGGGTTCGGGCTGGGGTAAAAGGGGATACGCCCGGGCATAACGGAAGTCAAAAGTATCGATGACACTGGAATTGAAAATTTCGGGAGAAATTAAAGTGTTGACTTGATATATTTTCCCCATGGAAGATGGTTTGACCCGCGAAACCGTCTCCCCGCCTTCACTTCCACAAGCTGTCAGAAAAATAAGCAGGCAGCATGATACGAGCCAGTGTCCATACTTTTTCAATTTAATCTTATGCATTTGATAGTCCTTTCAACCCATTAGATGTTAAAATAAACGAATTTGGTGTATGCACCGGGTCGGGACCTATGCTGTGATCCCTATTTACAACAGCTCGCTGATAATCTTTTCTTCTGTCAAACCTTCGGCTTCCGCTTTGTAATTACGGACTATTCTATGTCTGAGAACATATTCAGCTATAGCTTGAATGTCTTCTATGTCAGGTGAATATTTACCATGGATCGCTGCATGACATTTTGCTCCAAGTACCAGGTATTGTGAGGCTCTCGGTCCTGCACCCCAATGGATATATTCCTTTACAATCTGGGGACTTTGGCTGCTATCCGGTCGCGTGTTGTGAACGAGTCTTACAGCGTATTCCAAAACGTTATCAGCCAGGGGCATTTTGCGGATCAGCTCCTGAAAAAACTGAATCTCAGTTGCATTTAACACATGTTCCACTTCCTTAGTCTGGATTCCTGTGGTGTTTTTCACCACCTGTAATTCTTCCTCATAACTTGGATATTGAAGGGGAATGTTGAACATGAATCGGTCGAGCTGAGCTTCCGGTAAGGGATAGGTTCCTTCCTGTTCTATGGGATTTTGGGTTGCCAGTACAAAAAATGGTTGGGGAAGGGGGAAATTCTCCCCTGCTACCGTTACCGATCGTTCCTGCATCGCCTCAAGCAAGGCAGCCTGGGTTTTGGGAGGCGTTCGGTTGATCTCATCAGCGAGAACAATATTTGCAAAAATGGGTCCTTTATTGAACTGGAACTGCCGATTTTCTCCCAGGATCTCTGATCCGGTGATATCCGAAGGCATAAGGTCTGGAGTAAATTGAATTCGTTTGAATTCGAGGTCAAGTACGTTGGCGATGGTGCTTACCAACAAAGTTTTGGCCAGACCGGGAACGCCGACCAGAAGGCTGTGTCCATTGCTAAACAGGGAGATGATGACCGTTTCCACGACTTTATCCTGCCCCACGATAATTTTACCGATTTCACTTCGCAGACGATTATATTTTAATGCCAGTTCATCTACGGCTTCTTTTCCTGATGGTGTTTTTACTTCCTGCATAAAATTGAATTGTTAAGAGATGTCCTGGGAAAAGAACGAATATAAAAAGTTTCAATTGCAATCCCAGACCATTTCAGCTAATGGATACAATTTATTTCTACTGTAATCAAAATGCCACCATTCTGTGCTGATGGGGGCAAATTCAT
Source organism: uncultured Saprospiraceae bacterium (assembly GCA_964426625.1). Classification (GTDB taxonomy): domain Bacteria; phylum Bacteroidota; class Bacteroidia; order Chitinophagales; family Saprospiraceae; genus Membranihabitans. The sequence goes on from CAYRRD010000022.1 coordinate 16,527, forward strand.
ATTTTCCCAATGTTTCTCTGAGTATCGTCCGGTTCCTGAGCACTTCTTCCGGTAAATCTGTATAATCCTGGTGTGCTTCTTCACCAAAATAATCATACGCTGTTCCCATTTCCAATTCTTTCCCATTTTCATCGACGAGGGTCAGATCCACCGCACCACCCCGGTTGTGCACGGATCCCACCCAGGGACGTGCCACGTATCGGGCATCCGGCACCACTTCCCACAATTTGTACTGGATAGGTTGGGGACGATAGCAATCGAATAGCTTTATCCTGTATCCCATCGATTTGAACTCTTCATGAGCCTGAGCAAGTAATTCAGCAACGGGTTCGCGTAGATAACATTTACCACAATCGTACATTTGTTTTTCGGTAAAATTGTTGGTCGTTGCATACCGAATATCAAGGATGAAAGTGGAATCGAGGGTAGTCACATCCACCAGACGGACTTCATTGTTTTTTTCCTGCAGATATTGCTGGGCAAAGATGCATTGCGGCGTCCACCCTGCGATACAGAGCATGAAGGCGGTGTTGAAATAAGTAAGAATTTTGTCCATAAAAGATTACTAATTTTTGTTTTTCATCGCCTGTTCGGTTATTTCAAACCTACAGGCCCAATAATTGTTTGAACTCTTCTTCAGTCATAATCTGAACTGTACCCAGACTTTGTGCTTTGGTCAGTTTGGATCCCGCATTTTCTCCGACGACCAGGATGTCCAGGTTGCCGCTTACAGCTGAAATGTTTTTGGCACCATGTTCTTCGGCGATCTTCCTGGCTTCATTGCGGGTCATCGATTGAAGGCTTCCTGTGAATAATATGGTTTTACCCGATAATGGGGCATCAGAAGCCACCTCAACAGGTCGATCCTCTGGTTTTTGGCTAAAATCCACCCCGTACTCTTCCATTTTCTTCAGTATCTCAATATTCTCCGGCACGGAAAAAAATTCATCCATGTTTTGTGCGACCACAGGACCGATTTCTTTGATGGCCAGATAATTCTCCCTGGTCCAGTGGGTCAGATCCCATAAGGAATTGATTTGTGCAGCAATAAGAGAAGACGCTTTTTTGCCCAGGTGATGAATACTCAGGCTGGTTAGAATCCTTCGAAGCGAATTGCTTTTTGCTTTCTCGATGTTGGTTCTCAAATTTTCGACGGATCTGTCGCCAAAGCCATCGAGGGTTTTTATTTTCTCATAATCCAGATTATACACATCACTGATGTTCTGTAACCACCCTAGCTCGTAAAATTTTTGAACCAATGCCTTACCAAATCCTTCGATATCCATTGCATCCTTGGAAACATGGTAGATGATACGCTGAAGTACCTGGGCGTCACAGTTTATATTGGGGCATCGCCAGGCTGCTTGTGTCGCTTCCCGTACCAGGGGGGTATCGCAAACCGGACAATGTTCTGGAAATTCTATGATTTTTTCTTTACCCGATCGGAGCTCTGGAAAGGATTTGACAATGTAGGGAATCACATCTCCGGCTCGTTCGATAAGGACCTGATCGCCCAGTCGAATATCTTTGCTGGTAATGAAATCCTCGTTGTGCAGCGAAATGGAGGATATGGTTACTCCGGCCAACTGAGTGGGGGTTATTTTGGCCACCGGTGTAATAGTCCCGATTTTGCCCACCTGATACTGCACCTCCTCAAGGGTACTGGTGGCTTGCTTGGCTTTAAATTTGTAGGCGATGGCCCACCGGGGATGGTGACTTGTAGCCCCCAGCGAATTTTGAAAATCGACGCGATCCACTTTGACCACCATGCCATCGATTTCGTAACCATAGCTCTCCCGCTGCGCTTCCCATTGCTCGCAGAAGGCGACCACTTCTTCGATCGATTGACATTTTTTGATGCCTGCATCTGGTACTTTAAAACCCAATTTTCGTAAAAGTCCGATCCTCAGAAAATGGCTGTTGATCATTTCCTGGTCCATATTGTCCCCCTCAATATAAGATATTTGATAAAAAAATGCCTCAATGCCCCGACGTGCTGTGTCGGCGGGATCTTTCATACGAAGACCTCCCGTTGCTGCATTCCGAGGGTTGGCAAATAATACTTCACCTTCCTCTTCACGCTTTGCATTGATTTGTTCAAACCGGTCTTTACGAATCAAGGCTTCACCCCGCAATTCGATTTTTCGAATTCCTACTGACGAAAAGGGTACCGATAATGGTACTGTCCTCAGGGTGCGGATATTGGCGGTTATTTCTTCTCCGAAATATCCATCTCCCCTTGTGGCAGCAGATACCAGCTGATCATTTTCGTACACCACGACGATACTTCCCCCATCAAATTTTGGTTCTACCGTATATTCAATGTTTTCGTCCGTGGAAAGAAGTTTTCGAACCTGTCTGTCGAAGTCGGCCAAATCCGCTGCATTGTATGAATTGGCCAGGGAAAGCATTGGCGTGAGATGACGGATTGTTTGTTGTTCGTTGGTGATATCCGAACCCACCCGTTGGGTGGGACTCATCGGGGTCAGCCATTCCGGGTGCAGGGTTTCGATGTTTTGCGCCAATTTGAACAACTGATCGTATTCCGCATCGGAAATCTGGGGATCGTTGTCTATATAATACTTGCGTTCGTGGTACCGCAGTACATCTAGGAGATCATTGTATTCTTCAAGATTTAGGGATGCTGCCCCGGTGGTATTGAGGAAGGAAATGGTCAGATCCCTGAAAGTGTTTTTTTCATTCATAGATAGAATGTTGAGTTTATTAAAAGCTATATTCCGGCACACGGCCCTCGATGCCACGAAAATGATGTTCTATTTCCTCTATTTGGCCCGGATTGGTGATGTCTGCCCAGATAGGTCCTGTAAATTTAACCTGACGGTTTTTATAGTCAAATGCAGATAGGTACATCGGAATTTGACCTTCTGCAGCGATATAAAAAAAACCTGTTTTCAGATGGTCCACCTTTTGTCTGGTCCCTTCCGGTGCAATGGCCAGATATTGGATGTCGCCTTTTTGAAATGCTTCCACAGCTGATCGGACCAGGCCCTGGCGACGTGTACGGTCAACCGGATATCCACCCAGGCGACGAAACAGCACCCCGGAAAAGCCTTGGAAAAGTGACTTTTTAGCCATAAAATGAACGCGGATGCCCAATTTTTGACGGACAAGCAGGCCCAGTGGAACATCCAGCCAATGCGTGTGAGGTACTACCACAAACAGTCCCCGGGGAGTAGTGACGTCATCTCCGGTCACCTTCCATTTAAAGAGGGTGAGAATTATATGAGCAATCCATTGTTTGACCGACATTTTGGGAAAAATTTGTGGCTCCAAATTATAAAAATTACACCAATTCATCCAATTTTCACCTGGCGCCGTCTCTTGTGACAAGCACTGGAAACCAAAAAGTTTTTCTGATTGGTCGCTATTTTGGGTGTGCTGCCGCAGTAATTTTCAATTTTAACATTTGAGATATGACCTTCTTGTGAATTCATTCATGAATTATTTATAATCGCTTACATAATACAGTTAAGTTTAATAAATGGGTGTAAAAAATCATAAAACCCTGATTATGAGTCTTTTGATATATTATTACGATTAAAGTTAATACCAGTTTGGGGCACGAAAAAGTGTTCCCTTTTATTATTTATTGTGGATGGAATTTCTGTATATTTACATTCGACAAGTTTATTAATCCCCCTATTGACATGGAATGTGAACCTAACAAGAATTTCGACATTTTCCAGCTTGTCCGTCAATTTGAAGAAATGATCCAATCCGGTAACGAAATTTACCTGGATGAGGAATCACTTCAAATGTTGATGGATTATTATGTGGACGAGCAAGAGTTGGTGAACGCTGGAAAAGTGGCCCGGGAAGCAGTACGCCAATATCCATACAATCTCAGTTTTAGAATCCGCCACATAGAATTGTTGCTTCAGACTCGGGAGCTCGATCTGGCTATGTCCAGTGTAGAGGATGCCTTACTGATAGCACCCTATGACTTTGAAGTCAAATTACTCAAAGCACGGGTCATGATCGGACAAAAGGAGATCGATGAAGCGGAGGAACTTCTGGAGGCTATGAAAGAAGGTGCTGACAATGAAGAGATCAGTCAGATTTATTTTCTGGAAGGACTGATTCATGAATTGCTTGAGGATTACGAAGAGATGTTTGAATCCCTGCGTTTTTCGCTCTATTGCAATCCCCTGAACGAGGAATCTCTTCGAAAAATCTGGGTAGCGGCAGAAATGATCAATGCATTTGAGGAGTCGATAATTCTCCACAATAAAATCATCAATGAGGAGCCGTATTCCTACCTGGCCTGGTACAATCTGGGGCAGGCTTATTCTTGTGTTGGAAACTACGAAAAAGCGCTTGAGGCATATGAGTACGCTTATCTCATTGATCCCAAATTTGAATTGGGTTACCAGGATCGAGGCGACCTTTTATTTGAAATGGGAAGATATGCGGAAGCCCTGGAGTGTTACAATGAGTGGTATCAACTGGCAGGACCCGATGCGGAACAATTGGCACAGATCGCCCATTGCTATCTCAAATTGGGAGAATACGACAAAGCCAACCGACTTTTCAAGAAGGCCAACCGCCTAGATCCCTACAACGATGAAGTTTATTACCTCCTCGGTCAGTGTCACTACGCCAAAGAAGAATACGTCAGTGCTATTCACCAATACCATAAGGCTATACGCCTGGAAAATCTTCGGGAAGAGTACTATGCAGCGCTTGGGTCGGCATACTGTCGCCTGGGGGAATTTGCCAAATCACACTACTACTATCAAAAAGCGGAAGAGATAGGTCCCGAGCAGACCTACATTTGGAAAAAACATGGTCTGTTTTTGTATTCTATAGGGGAACACGATGAAGCCCTGAATGTACTGGAGGAAGGTATTGAGAATACGATGGATACCGAATTGATGTATTGCAAAGCTGCATTGCTGGTCAAATCTGACCGGATTGAAGAAGCTATGTTTACACTTGAAGAAGCTTTGGTGGAAAAGTACGACGGTCAGGATACTTTCCATGAAATACTGTCCGGGGTAGATCTCGATCACAACATCATTTCACTGCTCAAATTCTTTGCGCCACAAAGTGGGTAAATAAAAATCGTCTTGTCAGTGTAAAATCCGCAATCTGATTCAAGACCAGGCTGCTTTTTGTATAGTACGAATCGGGTCAGCCTGGTTGTAAATTCAGGATGGACAGGACAGAGGACAGATCGTGCAAGAGGTAATCAGGGATAAATTTTTCTTCGGGGTCAGGATATCCCAGTTTCTCTCCTATAAGTGCTGTTTTCATACCCAGAGATTGACCGAACGCTACATCAGAAATGGCATCGCCCACCATGAGGGATTTTGTAAAATCGATGTCCGGGTAGTCTTCCAGGGCTTTGTATGCCATGACGGGAGAGGGCTTGCGACAATTGTACGGTAAAAAGGCCAGTTCTCCGCAGTAGTATACTGCGTCAATACAACCACCTGCTTCGACAATTTTCTGCTCCATATATTGGTGTACTGTGTCCAGTTGTTGGGATGTCAGAAGTCCTTTCGCAATACCTTGCTGATTGGTTACCACAATGATGTGGGCGAACATTTTTGAAAGCACCGCCAAAGAATCCAGCACACCTGGTAAAAATTCGAATTCCTCCACAGAAGTCACATACAGATCCGGTAAGCGACGATTGAGAACCCCGTCCCGATCCAAAAATAATGTCCACACTGGATCTATTGTAAGTGATTTATGCATCGGGAAATAGCTCTGCTTCCACCAATTCACAAACTATATGACCGGTAAGGATATGACCTTCCTGAATTCGGGCCGTATCCCGGGAAGGGATTTTCAGTTCCACCGTGCACAAATTACTTAACTCACCACCATCACCACCGGTCAACCCGACCACGATGATACCCATTTTCTGTGCTTGACGGGCTGCAGCCACCACATTGGGAGAATTTCCGGAGGTAGAAATAGCCACCAGGATGTCTCCCTGTTTTCCCATAGCTTCGAGCATTCGTGCAAAAACCTGGTCGTATCCAAAGTCATTGCCCACAGCCGTGAGAAAGGAGGTATTTACGTGCAGCGCTTCTGCAAAAAGAGGGGGTCGGTTTTTCCGAAACCGTCCGGAAAGCTCTGCTGATAAATGCTGGGCATCTGCAGCACTACCGCCATTGCCGCAGAACAAAACCTTTCCATGGTCGTGGTAACAGTTCACGATCATCGATACCACCCGGTCGATACCCTGGATTAAAGAACCTGAGTGAAGCATTTTGTCTTTCACCTCCAGGGATTCCCGGATTTGTTTGGTGATACGATCCTCATATTTCATTTCCATAATGCCGATTTTCAAAATCTGATATCGTTGATTCCTGAGCTGCGATGGATGAACCGGATCCGTCCCATATTGCAATCCCTGCCAGGTCTCTGTTACAAAGATTAATTTCCTTATCCGGATCAGCCGGGATGTGCAAATATATTTTTTATATATGGATATATCATATTTCGGGTTCCGGCATGGCCGACAAATTCAGGAGTCACGTTCCGAAAGTCGTGGATCCTTGATTTGCAGGCTTTGGAGCTGATCCATGATCCGATCGTCATTGTGGTCAAACCCAATCACTGTATCCAATTGATATTTGTTCCGGTCCACGGAATTTCGGGTGATCAATTCACCCAGAAATCCTGCCAGAAAAAGTTGGGTACCCACGATGATACTGAGTAGTGCGATATAGAAGTAGGGATTGGAGGTGATCAAGGGTGCAGGAATACCCCGGTTGAGAGACACCAATTTGTCAATACCCAGGTAAAGTGCTGCCAGTACGCCAATAAGGAAGATAAAAGATCCCAGTAGACCGAAAAAATGCATGGGGCTCTTCCCAAATTTGCCCATGAAAAAAATGGTAAGGAGGTCAAGAAAGCCGTTCACAAAACGGGACATTCCAAATTTGGTGGAACCGTATTTGCGGGGTTGATGCTGCACCACTTTCTCACCGATATTTTGAAATCCAGCCCATTTGACGATGATGGGAATGTACCGATGCATTTCTCCATATACTTCGATGGAGTGGACTACTTTGTTGCGGTATGCTTTGAGTCCGCAGTTGAAATCGTGGAGAGGGATCCGGGAAATTTTCCGGGCGGCCCAGTTAAACAACTTTGAAGGGAGATTTTTGGTCCACTTATTATCATACCGCACTTTTTTCCAGCCAGATACCACGTCATATCCCTGTTGGGTGATCATTTGGTACAGTTCAGGAATTTCATCGGGGCTGTCCTGCAGGTCAGCATCCATGGTAATCACCACTTCACCCCGGGACATATTAAACCCGGTGTTGAGCGCTGCGGATTTGCCATAGTTCCGTCTAAATTTTATACCACGAATAGCGGGGTATCGGTGGGACAAATCCTGAATGATAGACCAGGAACGATCCGTGGAACCATCATCCACGAAGATGATTTCGTAACTAAGGTGATGCTTATTCAAAGTTTTTCGAATCCATGCCTCCAATTCCGGGAGGGATTCCTCCTCATTGAGCAGAGGTATGACGATAGACAGGTCAAAAGGGAATTCTGTAGGTAATGAATTCATCTTGTTCGGGTTCTGAATATAGCCGCGAGAATCAGACTGATCACTGCTCCGGGTAAAATCAGGGAAAACATATAGCTGAATACCATTTGCATAATCGTCGGTCGGTATTCCATTTCCGATATTTGATCTACCATTTCTTCCAACTGTGCCTCATCGAATAAATTGCTGAACATATCATTATTAACCAATTCCAATGCCTTCTCTCTTGCGATTTCTCCCAGGGATGGATCGATGTAGTTGTACAGAAAATAGTTGAACAACAGATAAATTCCATTTCCTATAAGAAATGGAATCATGGATTCTTTGAACGCATCTGCAAAACTAAGGTGATCGTAGTCTTTTCTGGCTTCCCGCACTGCCAGTAACATGGCAGCAATAAGGAGCAGGGTGGGGAAATAACTCATGGTAAAATGTACCAATAGCCGATTGTTAATCAGATCTACGACCAGAAGAATGACAACTATAGCGCCTCCGGCTAAAAGTCCTAAATTCACCGATTTTCTTTCCATAAACGACTGATCATTGCAAGAACATGATGGAGGCTATATAGCCGCGACATCGAACCCCGAACATGATTAATATGCAAAAATACGATTTCGGAGGCAATTAAGGCAATAAAGCGGTTAAAATCAACGGTATCTCAAGAGTATCCTATATGGTTGCGGTATGTGTTCCCCACGGGTGGGGGTGACAGGTCTCCTACCAAGGGAGTTTGGGGGTGGGACCAAAGTTCCTGCTGTGGGAAAAAGAAACAGGTTTCAGGAAGGAGGTGCTAGCATGTGATTGCCGGAGCTGCCAGGGCACGCAACCTGCAGCCAAGTATCGAAAACGTACTATTTTACTTGTACTAACCACGGAGAATCAGGTTGAACTATACCTCTATTGTAGCGGCTTCTTTCGCCTGAACTGCCTGACCGTATTGGCGGGAGTAGTCAGGAATTCATCCACCTGGAGAAAGAGAATATGATGAAGATGGGTTTCTTTTACAGCGATTCAGTAGTTGAATCCGTCAGTTCATATAAAGGGATTGGACCTACTAAGCCACTGACACTAATTTCTCACCTACTAATACAACTCATAGTTTTCCTGATAGAAAATGCCTTTGATTGCTCCTTTCCAGGATTTGTCCAGGAAAGGCGAATTCTTGCTCTTCGATGGAAAATTGGAGTTGCCGTAAGATGTGGTACCTGAGGTATCTATCCAGGTGAAATCTATCGTGGCATCTACTTCGGGTACGCTTTGTTCGATCTCCATAATGCTTCGAGGATTGATCGAAAGCCACCGCACCATTTGATCCAGACTCGCCTGTTTATGAATTTCATGGTACAGCAGAGGAAAGACAAAGGGTAGGGTAGCAGCGCCGTATTTTGCATCTGCAAATTCAATTTTTTTCCATTCCTCCTCCACAGGCAAATGACCTGAAACAACACAATCCACATGACCAGCCAGGAGGGCTTTGACCAGAGCCTGACGATCCTCTTCCTCCCGCAACGGGGGAAGAACCAGATAATTGGTGTCAAAATGCTGTACATCATCGACGGTACGGATGAGATTGAGTAGTGCAACAGATGCAAAAAGCTGACCGTTATTTTTCCTGGCTTTTTTCAATATTTCCACGCTTTCCCGGGCAGAGATCTGATGGACAAGCAGTCTTGAACCTGTGTACTCCTGCAGGTCGATATCTCTTTTGAGCATGACAGTTTCGGCGATATCCGGGATTCCTTTAAGTCCCATTTGAGTACTGATTCTGCTTTCATGGATGATGCCATCGGGTTCCAGAGAAAGATCCAGGGGCGAATTGATAATAATTCCGCCAAATGCTTTGACATACTGCAGACCCCGCTTGAGAAGTCCCACATCGTGTATCGGCTTCAATCCGTCACCAAACGCCCGCACACCAGCTCTGTTCATATCATAAATCTCTGCCAGATCCTGCCCTTTTATACCCCGGGACAAAGCACCGATCGGTCTGATATTGATTAAAGGGCTTTCATCCCTGAAGTATTGAACGGTGGAGCGATTATCGACAACGGGGTGTAGATTGGGTAAAATAAAGACATGGGTATAACCCCCGCGTGAGGCAGCTCTGCTCAGAGTTCGGATGGTTTCCCTATGCTCGTAACCAGGTTCTCCGCCGAATGCCCCTATATCCACAAATCCGGGTGTCAAAATTCCCCCTTCAAGCAATTTCGTGCGAGGAGGTAAAGAAAGATCTTCACCAATCTCCCCGACTTTGTCGTAGTCCAGAAGAAGATCCTTTTTCTGACCATGCAGATCGTGGCCGGGAAAACACAATTCGACATTCTTGAATAAAACGCGCATACGTTATGGTCAGTTTTTGAAAAACCGCAGCAGCAGACTCTCCAGGATTAGAAATACCAACGCAAATATAAGACAGTACTTCCAAAAAGTTTTACCGCGTTCAAATTCCCGCACAAATTGACCCAACGATGCCAGTTGTTCGTTGTTCATAAAAACCGTATTTCCAGAGAGGTGAGATCTTAGATCTTCTTGCCGCCACAGGCTGACGTCGCTCTCCTCGCGCGAATTGTTCATCGCAAATTCAGCCAAAACACGATCGCCATCTAAAATCTGATAAAATCCGGCATTCTGAATTTGATCGTGTAACATAATTTGAACGATGTCTCCCGTTTGCTGGTAGGAAGGAATGAATTCATAATCACCCTGACGAATCCGAATGGATTCGGAGGTGAGTTCTTCATCCGATTTGATCTGAATACTTTGATCACGGCCTATAAAATAAGCTAATTCATTAGCTTGAGCTCTGGATAAAGCCATTCTGTAAAGCATAGGTATAAAAATATCTGCATGATTTGCTAGGGTATTCCATCTTCCGTCCAGCGGTGCGGTGGAAAGATAGAGCAATCCATTTCCTGCAAATATTTTATTGATGAGGGGGTCGCCATTTCGCAAATTGATGAGATTGGCAGAAGCAGATCTGCTACCCGAGGACAGTGTATAATACCCCTGGACAGTGGGCAAGGTGATTTGGGTTTGATGACGTTCAAAAACATCATCAAATACAAAATCCTCGTAGTTGATCCCCATGGCTTCCATCTCCACTTGCATCCAGGCGCCAAGCGAAATTTGAGCTGCATTTCGTAGAAACTCATTGAGAGATTCTGTGTTCCCTGACGGACCTGGAAAGACAAGGATATTCCCCCCGGATTCCAGATACCTGATCAGATTAGAGGCCAATCCGGAATTGATGTTGGGTAGGTCATCCAAAATAATCAGGTCCTGTTGGCCAAATTCTGAATAAACTAGCCGATCTATGGGCACAAATTTTTTTTCCACCGTGGATTGTTGCTGAAAAGCACTTTGCAGATATCTGTTGGGAGGACCCCCCCGATCAATGATCAGCATACCCAATTTGCGTTTGGAATTCAACTGAAGATGGTAGCGATTGTCGAAGGTAATGGGATGATCGGTAACCTCCAGAATAAGTGACCGGGACTCGTCCCCAGACAGTTGCACACCAATGGTGTCGATGATGGATTGGCCAGGGTCCAGCGAGACCATACTGAGTGGTTTGACCTCATCCTTTTCCCGCCACACAATTCGACTTTCTGCCGTAGAAGATCCGTAATTGGTCAGTTTGATATACATCTTATTTTCCTGGTTGGCTTCTGGGACCGGCGATTCAAACCAACACGAATCGATGCTTATATTCCGTAATTCCAAAGGTTGGACGGGAATAGGAAACAACGTAATCAAACTGTCTACTTCAATCGGGGATTGGATGGCATTTTGCTGAAAATCAGACAACCAAAACATATGGGCTCGTGCGTTCTGTCGCTGAGCGGTCCGGTGGACAAATTCATAAATCTGGTTAAAATTAGTGGTTTCGGAACCCATTTCAATCTCATCGATCAGCCTGAGTGCCAGATCCATATCCAGGACCCGTCGAGAGGTCGGGCTGAGTTGGTTGGTGAGGATTTGAAAGGAGGTTCCTTCGGGATAGGATCGGATTATTTCCCTGGCCTTGTTGATGGCGACCTGAAATACCGGAGTTTCACTACTGAGGCCGGCCATGCTGTATGAATTGTCAATGAACAGCGACACAAAATCTGCCTGTTCATTTGATGCCGTGGTTTCTTTGCGAAAAAATGGCTGGGCGAAGGCCAGTACGAGGAAGAAGATGAAAAATATGCGGGAGAGTAGGACCAGCAGGTTGCGTAATTTGGACCGTGTTTGTTTTTCCTCTACGATTTCTTTCAGAAACCGAACATTGGAGAAATACTCTGTTCGATATCGCTGGAAATAAAATAAATGTATGATCACAGGGATCAATATGGTCGCCAGAGCTATCAAAAACAATGGAAAGGCAAACTGCATATGATTATGGGTTAATTTTTGATTCCCGCCTGGATCTATACCACGAAGCACCAGCAAATAAAAGTATGGCGAACATGATAAAACCGATTAATCCATATAAGGCATTGAATGTATTTTTCATGACTACCAGAAAAACGACGGCAACCAGGATAATGGTGGCCAGCTCGTTGAATAACCGGAATCGGAACGGTTGCCAACGAATCTTATTGTCATTCAGATGGGCTATTATCCTTGCACAATATCCGTGATAGATCAAAAGACTCACCACCAGGCCCAGTTTGGCTATCATCCATGACTGTTTCAGAAGTCCCGGATTGATAAAAAGCATGGTGATTCCTGCGGCCACGGTGATCATCATCGCCGGAGTAGTGATGATTGTGTACAGTCGACGAATCATAATCTGGTATTGTGGCTGAAGGATATCGCGTCTTTCTGCGGACATTTCCTGAGCTTCGCTATGGTATACGAAGAGCCGTACCAGGTAAAACAAACCGGCAAACCAGCTGACAACCCCAATGATATGTATGGATTTGGCGATGAGGTAGATCATGGCACCCACGGATTATTGGGTGAAAGCATACTGAATCAGATTGGCCCCCATCTGGAGGGCCTGAAGTCTCTTGTCCGGTGGATTGTTGTGGACGGATTCATCTTCCCAGCCGTCCCCGATATCAGATTCATAACTGTAAAAGCAAACCAGCCGACCCTCATAAATCAATCCGAAACCCTGGGCAGGTTTACCGTCGTGTTCATGGATTTTGGGTAAGCCTTGTGGGAATTTGTATTTTTGATGGTAAAGGGGGTGGTCCCAGGGAAGCTCAACAAAGTCCAGCTCAGGGAAAACTTTTTTCATCGCAACCCTGACATACGGATCCATACCGTAGTTGTCGTCTATGTGCAGGAATCCGCCTGCTTCCAGATACATTCGTAGGTTTTCGGCTTCCTGATCATTAAACACCACATTTCCATGACCGGTCATGTGAACAAATGGGAGATTGAAGAGCTCAGGGCTTCCTACATCGACGGTGATATAATCGTTTTCCAGATTGGTTCCCAGTGTTTGATTGCAAAATTGTATGAGATTGGGCAGTGCTGTAGGGTTGGCATACCAGTCCCCGCCCCCGCTGTATTTCAGCAATCCAATGGGGGTTTTTTGAGCTGATGCGGTCAGACTCATAAATGACAAAAGGACAATGGACAGTATGTATCTCATGTAGTTGTTCTTGATTTTATGTGGTAACAACTTTTTATCATTTGCACGACCATCGAAGCGGCGGTGTCAGTTCTCAGACGGTTTGATCCCAGAGACACCGGAACCCACTGATGTTGAATGGCAAGTTCAACTTCAGATGGGGTGAAATCACCTTCGGGGCCAATCAATATGTGAACGGGATTTATTCCACTGTATTGCTGCTCCAGTAATGGAAGCGCCCCTCGATCAATGGCTGTGGCGATGTATTTTTCTTCATTCTCCGGAATGACTTTTTCCAGGTATTGTGGCAGAGAAATAACGTCATCCAGAATAGGAACGTAGGGATTAAAAGATTGTTGAACGGCGGCCTCGATGATCTTTTGAGCACGGTCTAGTCTCAGACGGGGTTTGAGGGTGCGCTCACTTCGGATTGGTGTGATCCGATGTACGCCGATTTCGGTCGCTTTTTCCAGAAAATATTCAAAACGACTGTCTTTTTTGACGAGAGAACAAGCTACACTGGCTTTCCAGTTCAGAGGGATGAAGGTCTCTTCAAGGATAGTGGCCTGGAATATTTTTTCATCCAGCGTTTCTATTCTGGCTTTGTACACCATTCCCCGACCGTCAGTGGCGAACATTTCCTCGCCGGTTTTTTTGCGAAGACTCCGGACGATATGCCTGGCCACGTCGGGCTGGAAAAACAATCGGCCATTTTTCTCATAATCGATCAGGTGCAGAGACATGATACAATGTTAAGGAATATTTTCAACAGTTCGGGGCCGTGTCGGGAAATCGTTTCCCAATCCAAAAAACTTTATCGAAGGTAATAAATTGTGGAATACGAATCCCGAGATCACCAGACACTTCATATCGTTTTTGATACTCAGATCCGCCACCAAACAACAGAAATAAAATAAAAATAATAAACCGAGGTTGCTTTGCCTGTATATCCGTAACTTTGCGCCTTGTTTTACGTTGAAAGTTACGTCCTTATGACATGTTTAGCCGGACTGAGGACCTGACACAACATAAATTATCATATCATTCTATGGGTGTAGTAATAGCACAGTTTGCATTAAGTCTCTCTATTCTCATCATTCTGCATGAACTTGGTCACTTTCTACCTGCAAAGTGGTTCAAGACCCGGGTTGAGAAGTTCTATTTATTCTTTGATGCTGGATTTTCACTGTTTAAAAAGAAGATCGGTGAAACGGAATATGGGATTGGCTGGCTTCCTTTGGGAGGCTACGTAAAGATATCGGGCATGGTGGATGAGAGCCTGGATACCGAAGTACTCAAATCTGAACCGAAGCCCTGGGAATTTCGTTCCAAACCGGTCTGGCAGCGGTTGATCATTATGCTGGGTGGTGTAACCGTGAACTTCATTCTAGGCTTTTTGATTTTTGGCTTGATGTTGTGGCAATATGGCTCGGAATATCTTCCGACAGATGAACTCAGATACGGTTTACAGGTCGATAGCCTGGCCATGGAAATGGGGCTGCAAAATGGAGACCGGATTGTCAGGATCGGGGAGACTCCTTTTGATCGGTACAACCCCGGAATGCTTCGATCGGAAATTGGTATCAATAATGCACAATCCATCACATTGATTCGAAATGGTCAGGAGATGACCATCGATGTAGATCCCCGATTCACCCAAATCCTTACTGGATATGAGCACAAGGATGCTTATCTGATAGCACCCCGATTTCCGGTGGAAATTATGGAAGTGGTAAAAAATAGCAACGCAGAGAAAGCCGGGTTGCAAAAGGATGATAAAATTCTTGCCATTGGGGAGGTAGAAACCCGTTTTTTTGATCAGTTTCTTCGCGAGATTCGGCTTCACAAAGGGGAAGAAATACAATTGACGGTAGATCGGGGTGGAGAAATGCTGACGCTCTCCGCACAGGTGACTGAGGAAGGAACTCTGGGTTTCCAGAATTACAACCTCGATCACTTTTTTACTTTTGCCCGGGATGAATATACCCTGGCGGCAGCGTTGCCATTGGGGGTGAGGCAAGGGTGGGATTTTATCATGACCCAATTGAAGGCTTTTGGTCAGATCTTCCGTGGAAAAATAAAGGCATCCGACAGCCTAGGTGGTTTCGGGACGATTTCAAAATTGTTTCCGGAAACCTGGGATTGGCAAATGTTCTGGCGCAATACAGCCATCCTGTCCCTGATTTTGGGATTCATGAATTTGTTGCCCATACCGGCACTGGATGGAGGTCATGTGATGTTTCTGCTGATCGAAGCAGTCACCGGCAGGAAACCCAGTGACAAGGTTTTGGAGATTGCCACAATCATTGGTTTTGTTATCGTCATTGCTCTTGTGCTATATGCCAATGGTCTGGATGTGTGGCGGTGGTGGAAGGGCCAATAACCTGTGATTGAATAATATTCAATAACAACTCCTGGAATATCCAGCTGTTTGTGGAAATAAATTTCTATTCCTGAATAAGTACAAGATATGGAGGATAAAGTCGTATCATATATTGAAAAACGACCTCAGTGGAAAGAATTATTGTATTCTTTGAGATCCCTCATTCAGAAGACCGGACTAGAAGAGACCATCAAATGGGGAGCACCGGTTTATACACTTGAGGGGAAAAATGTCGTGGGGCTCATTGGTGTAAAATCTTATGCGGGGTTATGGTTTTACGGGGGTGTATTTCTTTCAGATCTGCATGAACTATTATCACAGTCCAGTGAAACCACCAAAGGAATGCGCAAAATGATGTTTGAGTCGGTCGAAGATTATGAAAGCAAAAGGCATTTAATCCCCGGATATCTGCAAGAGGCTATCCAAAATCAAAAGGAGGGTAAGGAGATACGACCAGAACGGAACAAAACCGTCAACATTCCAGACGAATTGCAGACTGTTTTTGGCTGGGACATCCCTTTTAAAGAAGCATTTGAAAAGCTTACACCAGGTCGGAGGCGGGAATATGCGGAGCATATTGAGTCTGCGAAACAAGAAACGACCAGGTTTCGCCGGATAGAAAAGATCCGACCCATGGTTCTGGAAGGCAAAGGCTTGCACGATAAGTATAAGTGAATCCCGCATCCTTTTTCACCTGAAATCAATCGGTCTTCTCCTAATGGTAATTATTTTTTCTCCTTGACCACGCTGTTCATCATCCTCCAACCTACCAACTTTTCCTGAGCCTCAACCCTCATGCGTACTTACCCGGATTAATCCAACTTCATTGAGCTTTCCTCTGGACCAGACCATAAGCTTCCCCCTTCGCCCCAACTCGCAATTTGTCAATAACCCACACCTCCAACTTCTACATCCTAACATCTACTAATTAACCCTTAATTGGTAATTATTTTCTATATTTACAAGGATGACTGCATATTTCCTGGGGGGATAGATATTTACAATAAAATTTTATGCGACTGACGATTGCAATACTGGTGATTTTCGTGTCCGGGCTGGCGTATTACTTATTGTCCGGGACTGAGACCCCAGTAGATTATAGTACGCAGATCAAACCCATCATCAATAAGCATTGCATAAGTTGTCATGGCGGCGTCAAGAAAAATGGCGGTTTTAGCCTTTTGTTTGAAGAAGAAGCTATGGCCAGGACCCAATCAGGCCATCCTGCCATAATCCCCGGTGATCCAACCAACAGCCCGCTCATTCAGCGGTTGAAGGAAACCGATCCGGAACTTCGCATGCCTTATCAAAAACCGCCCCTCAGTCGTCAGGAAATCAAACTTATGGAGACCTGGGTGAAACAAGGGGCTCAATGGGGGGAACATTGGGCGTATATTCCCCCGGTGGCTCCTGAAGTTCCGGGCGAAGTGGCCGAAGCAAGTTTGTCAGGTGGACAACAATTCTTTTTTGAGAATGAAATTGATCGGTTTGTTTACCATGATATGCAAAGCGTGGGATTGAAACCTTCAGTGAGAGAAGATACCGGGAGACTGATAAGGAGACTGTATCTGGATCTGATCGGATTACCTCCCCCGATGGAAAAGGTAGATGAGGTGCTGGAGGGGAATATGAGTTATGAAGATCTCGTGGATCACCTGCTGGAAGATGAGGCATTCGGTGAAAAATGGGCAAGTTGGTGGCTCGACCTCGCCAGGTATGCGGATACCAAGGGTTATGAAAAAGACCAATCCCGTCCAATGTGGTGGTACAGGGATTATGTCATTCGTTCTTTCAACGAAGACAAACCCTTCGATCAGTTTACTATCGAACAACTCGCAGGCGATCTTTTCCCTGATCCTTCACGGGAACAATGGATAGCTACTGCATTTCATCGAAATACCATGAGCAATGATGAAGGGGGGACCCTGGATGAGGAGTACCGTATCGCCGCGGTTATCGATAGAGTAAATACCACTTTCGAAGTGTGGCAAAGCACTACATTTGGTTGTGTTCAATGTCATGCGCACACCTACGATCCTTTCAGGCACGAAGAATACTATGAGGTAATGGCTTTTTTCAACAATACCCGTGACGAGGATGTCGCTGATGATACACCTTTGCTTCGTATGTATTCGGATTCTGTGTTGCAATCTATAGATGAGATAGCACATTGGATTATTACCAACACCGAAGATTCGGCCCGCCTTGAAGACGAATTACTGTTCATCCATACGCTCGAGCCCAAGATCCATACCCACCACTGCACGGATTTTGTGAATGGAGAACTGAGCGATACCAAATACCTGGCTTTACGGCATAAAGGTCACTGTTCACTAAAGGATGTATGGATGAACAACAGCGAATACATGGCCATTTCTTACCAATGTGGTCAGGAAGGGGGACGGATCACCATCCGTGAAGATAATCAGGAAGGGGATATTATAGTTTCATTTCCGCTGAGGAAAACGCGGGGTACTGAACTGGAGTTTATCCCAATAAGACCCGTAGCCGACTCCGTCGATCTATTTATTGAATTCGAAAATCCACTGTTGAGACCCGATCAGAATTCTTTCCGCATATTTTGGTTTGCTTTTCGCCCCGGATGGCCTGGAGAGGAACAACCTCGTGCGGAAAAAATGAAGGAGCAATATCTGAATATCGTCAAATCCAACACCCCCGGCTTGCCCGTATTCGTGGAGAATCCACCCTACCTCCATCGGACCACCCAGGTGTTTGAAAAGGGGAATTGGCTGGTGAAGGGGGATACGGTCCAACCCGATGTTCCAGAAGTCCTCAATCCATTTCCGGAAGATGCTCCGCGCAATAGATTGGGCTTGGCCAGGTGGCTTGTGGATGAAAAAAATCCATTGACAGCGCGAACCATCGTCAACCGTATATGGCATCAAATTTTTGGGCAAGGTCTTGTTACGACTGTAGAAGATCTCGGTTCGCAATCGGAGCCGTCGGTGCATTCCGCGCTACTGGACTGGCTCGCAGTGCGGTTGGTACAAGAGCACAAGTGGCACCTCAAACCCCTGATTCGGGATATGGTGTTGTCGGGGACATATCGACAGTCATCGGCGGTTACAGATCAACATTTGAAGATTGATCCTTACAATCTATTTTATGCACGTGGTCCACGATTTCGTTTATCTGCGGAACAAATCCGGGATCAGGCTCTGGCTCTTAGTGGTTTGCTTAGCGATAAAATGTACGGTCCGAGTGTTATGCCACCTCAGCCTGACGATATCTGGCAAACGGTTTACAATGGGGAGGAATGGGTGACAAGTACGGGTGAAGATCGATACAGAAGGGGGCTATATACATTTATCAAGCGAACCAGTCCCTATCCTTCCTTCATTAGTTTTGATGCGAGTAGTCGTGAAATTTGCCAAATCCAAAGAACCAGAACGAACACACCATTACAGGCACTTGTTACTTTGAATGATCCGGTTTTTACTGAAGCTGCGCTTGCCTGGGCGGATCGCTTGTTGCAGCAGCACACCACGGATAAAGTGGAAATAATAAACCGGGCTTATTCCGAGGCCACATTCCGCGACCTTTCTGAAGAGAATGCATCGACTTTCCTGGCCTTGTATGATAAGGCAGAACAACATTTTAGTGAGTCAGGTCATCTCAATGATTATCTGGACCTGGCTGCATTTACCTTCCATTCTGAAGTGGATCAACAGCAGGTTGCAGCATTATCGGTAGTGTGCTCTGCCATTATGAATTTGGATGAATTTTTGACAAAGAACTAAGCATGAAGATCTCAAAACTGATTGGTGAATTTCAAAGAAAGGAGCTGGAAATGACTACACGGCGTCACTTTATTCGTGATTGTGTTTCCGGTATGGGTGCTGCGGCTTTTGGTGCCATGATGCTCTCATCGTGTGGTTCACCCGCCAGCCGATCTACGCAACTCACTGCCCGGGATCTTAATCCTCTGGCTCCCTTACCTCCTCATTTTGCACCCAAAGCAAAACGAGTAATCTATCTTCATATGGCGGGGGCTCCTTCTCAGCTGGAATTGTTTGACTATAAGCCTGACCTTATCAAATTACATAATCAGCCATGTCCGGATTCATTTTTGGAGGGGAAAAAATTTGCATTTATCCGGGGTGTACCCAATATGCTGGGGCCCCAGGCTGAGTTCAAACAACACGGTGAATCAGGTGCATGGATTTCGGATAACCTGCCGCACTTTTCTCAGTTGGCAGACGAAGTGAGTTTTCTTAAGGCGGTGCACACAGAACAATTCAACCACGGTCCGGCCCAGTTGTTCATGCATACCGGCAGTGCCAGGTTGGGTAGACCCAGCCTGGGATCGTGGGTTACCTATGGCCTCGGGTCTGAAAACAATAATCTGCCTGGATTTGTGGTTCTGACGTCTGGAGGAAAGACCCCGGATGCAGGCAAGAGTGTATGGGGAAGTGGGTTTTTGCCTTCGGTGTATCAGGGTGTTCAGTGTCGCTCCAAAGGAGACCCGGTCCTGTATATTCAGGATCCCAATGGGATCGATCGGGGGTTGAAAGGAAATATCGTCGAAGCAATTAACAAAGTCAACCAGGAGGAATATAATCAATATGGTGATCCGGAAATTCTCGCACGGATCAATCAATATGAAATGGCATATCGTATGCAGATTGCTGTTCCTGAAGTGATGAATATCGATGATGAACCCGAGTATATCAAGGAGATGTACGGGGTGGAGCCAGGAAAGGAAAGTTTTGCCAACAACTGTCTGTTAGCAAGGAAATTGGTGGAGAAAGGTGTCCGTTTTGTGCAATTGTACGATTGGGGTTGGGATTCCCATGGAACCGGCGAAAGCACCGCTATTGACTATGGATTTCGCAATAAATGTCGCGAGATAGATCGACCTATGACGGCGTTGATACTCGATCTCAAACAACGGGGACTGCTGGAGGAAACGCTCGTCGTGTGGGGAGGTGAATTTGGTCGGACACCGATGCAGGAGAACCGCGAAGGAAAGCAGATGGCTTATTACGGAAGGGACCATCACACCGATGCATTTACCATGTGGATGGCTGGAGGTGGGATCGCCAGGGGAGTGTCATACGGCCAGACCGATGAGGTAGGGTATTATGGGGTGGAAGGCAGAACCTCAGTGAATGACATTCACGCGACAATATTACATCTCCTGGGATACGACCATGAGAAATTTACTTATGATTTCCAGGGCAGGCCATTTCGCTTAACCGATGTTGGTGGTGAAGTTGTTAAACCCATCCTGGCCTGATCTACAGTGCGGATATAAACCCAAATCATGTTTGACCTCGAGTTGTTTTTCGGTCGGTTCCATCCCCTTGTGGTCCATTTACCCATCGGATTTCTGGTGTTGGCCATACTGTTCAAAGTCCTGGATACCCGTTCGAGTGTCCCTATCTATAAACCGGCTTTCAAGGTGACATTGGGATTGTCCACGATTGCTGCAATTATAGCCTGTGTCACGGGATGGTTGTTGTCATCGGTAAGCAGTTATCCAGCTGATGAGCTGGATACACATAAATGGTCTGGTATAGTACTGGCTGTGGTTACCATTTTCTGGTATCTGATTGAGCTCAAATGGTCGGTGGCAGCGTATGTGCCCTGGATAGCGTGTGGTGCCACTGCAATTTTAGTCGTCTTAACGGGGCATCGGGGGGGTGTTCTTACCCATGGAGGTGATTATTTGTGGGAAGGAATGCCGGTTTCATGGCAAAATTTTTTTGGGTATGATCCGTATGCTGCTACGAAAGTAGAATTTGCGATTGATAATCTGGATAGTGCAGTAGTGTATCAGGATATTATAGTGCCTATTTTAGATGCGCGCTGTTATTCCTGTCACGGTGATCGTAAACAAAAAGGGGAATTGAGACTGGATGGGACGGAGTGGATAAATCGTGGGGGGGAGTCCGGAGATCCTTTGATTTCTAATGATCTGGATGATAGTAAATTATATCATGTGCTTACGTTACCCCTGGACGATGATTTGCATATGCCACCTCGGGGAAAAACCCAATTAAACAAGTTGGAAATTGAAGTGCTTGCATCATGGATCAGGGAAGGTGGTGATTTCCAAAGTACCGTGTTTCATCTTGCAGATCGAAGCGCCATCGATTTGTGGCACGATGAATTGGTCGCCGCGGACAAATTGTTTACGCACCCTTTGATCCCTTTAGAGGAGATTGGCAAACCCGATGAGGCTTTGATAACCAGTCTTCAGGAGGAGGGGATGCTCGTACAGAGAGTGGGTATGAACACCAATTACCTGGAGATGTCTTTGATCAATGTTCCGGAATTGTCCGTTTCGATGTTGCGAAAGGCATTACCATTGAAACATCATGTGGTGTGGATGAATCTTTCCGGACATCACCTGGAGGATACACATCTGGATGAAATCGTTCAATTCATTGGTGTGACTGACCTCAATCTATCCGGTTGTATTT
This sequence comes from uncultured Saprospiraceae bacterium, assembly GCA_964426625.1. GTDB lineage: Bacteria > Bacteroidota > Bacteroidia > Chitinophagales > Saprospiraceae > Membranihabitans. Next base: position 38,474 of record CAYRRD010000022.1, read on the forward strand.
TACCCCCGGGCGGATTGCAGCACCTGTCAGCTTTGTCGAAGGTGCAAATATTGAATCTGACCGGAACGGAGATACGGGAAGAGCAAATTGAGGTATTGAGTTCCTGGCCACATCTTCGAAAGGTATTTACTTACCAATCTGGTTTTTCTCCCGAATCTGTATATTCTTTTTCGCAAGCACATCCTGGAGTGACGGTGGATACCGGTGGCTACAGGTTGCCTGTTGTGTCGAGGGACACCATAGTTTTTCGAAGAAATTGAATGGGTGGATGATGAAATGGAGTGTAGAGACGTGTGGTGTTTACAGGGGATTGAAAGCCGAAAGGAAGTGTGGGGGTGTGTGGGAAACTTTTCAAATGACGGTGTCAATAGTAATTTTAAGAGACCAAAAAATACTATTGAAATGAGCACAAAAAGCACTTTAAATGATCTGGAATAGAAAAATGTTGCGGCTTTTGAATCGGGTTCGAATATGGGAAAACGCACTATTTCCTTCAGGAATTCGATTCGGTCTGCGGTGGTCTAGACCCTACGCTATTTAATTGGGATGCTTCAGTCAATGGATAATACCCCTCAATTTGCAAGGATAGAAGTGGATTTCAAACAATATTAGCCCACCATTGCATTGTTTCAGGAACAACCAGGTTTGGTAAGCCTTATTCAGGATATAAAATCGGGTTCCAGGTTTGCGAAACCATTCTATTTACTTCAGCAATTTCAATAGGTCTCCTATAGCCCTGCCTACATTATTTTAATTAGGGTTTCTTCACGATCTCATACGGTTCTGATATTAAGCATATTAGCCTTCTTATTTGTTTGTTTTAGGGAAAGGTTATTGATGTATATGTGCCATAACTTTGCATGTGTCACATCAGACTTCTCCACATCAACTTAAAATTAAAGAATGGACCAACAACATGGTCTAACTTGCAGAACATCAAGGATACATTTTCTGAATTTCTGATTAGACCCTATGTCTGAATAGTTCAATTCCTTCAGATTTGAGATCGCGCGAGATCTCAATCCCCCCGTTACCACGGGGGGCTATTGATATTCAACCCTTGGCCAAAGGCCCCGTATGGGCGGGTTGACCACTGCGGATATGTCGAAATGGACACAAAATTGGTCAATTAGAAAATGGTAGCACCCATACAAGTTGTTTATAACCCACCTGATGAAAATGCGGACCTCCTTGATTTCCATTTTTGTATTTATGAGTAGACCCTATTTATGGTTGAGTAGACATTCAAAATCAATAATCATTGATTCAAGGAAAAAACCATATAATACCGGGGATTGAAAATCTTGTTCCGGATGGTCCACAATGCCATAACTTCCGGAATGAAATGGAAGAAGCTCCCCGATTTAAGAAAAAACCACGATCCAATTCCTACCTTCCCTTCGTCCCAGCTACACACTTCCCTGCAAAATCCCCAATATATACGCTCCACCGGTCGATTCCGTACCAATTAAGTTGGAGGACTCTTCTACTCGCTTTATTGCACTTATCCCCTCTCCCTTGCTTCATCCCGCTGCCCCATGCTTTCAGCTTTGAGCTTTGAACTTTCGACCCATCCATTCACCTTTCTCAGCTTTTCTCTGTGTAGAGGTATTGGATGCATTTTCCTCCCAGAATTCACATCCAATCCCCCTGCCCACACGCACACACAAACAACCACTTACTTCTTTCCACTAACTTCTAAATCAAATCCCCATCAGTAGCAGAATAGGATTCTCAAGTAACTCCTTGACTCTGACAAGGAAGGTCACTGAGGTACTTCCATCGATGACCCTGTGGTCATAGGATAGCGCCAGGTACATCATCGGCCGGATCTGAACTTCACCATTGACTGCCACAGGACGTTGTACTATATTGTGCATACCGAGAATAGCCGACTGCGGCTCGTTGAGTATTGGCGTGCTCATCATGGAGCCAAAAATACCACCATTGGTGATCGTAAATGTTCCTCCGGTCATTTCCTCCAGGCTCAATTTGTTGTCTCGTGCTTTTTCAGCCAATTCTTTGATTTTTAGTTCAATTTCGTGAAAACCTAAGGATTCAACGTTATGAACAGGCGGCACCACCAGACCATTTGGTGTGGAGATAGCGATAGAGATGTCCACATAATCGTGATAAATAAGGTGATCACCATCGATTTTGGAATTTATATCCGGCATTTCTTGCAATGCTATGGCACACGCTTTGGCAAATATGGACATAAAACCCAGCTTGATCCCGTATTTCTCCACAAACTTGTCCTGGTAATCTTTGCGAAGTTTCATGATTTCCGTCATATCAGCTTCGTTGAACGTCGTCAACATCGCCGTATTGTTTTTAGCGGAGACCAGACGTCGGGCGATGGTCCGACGCATACGCGACATCTTTTCGGATCTGATTTCTCGTGAAAATGACGTTGTTTGTATAGTAGGGTTTATGGCTTCCTCCTTATTGGGCTCGGTAGGTTCTGGTGTTTTGTCCGGTCGGGGTGCAGAAACTGTCTGGGCATCGGCCTTTGTAATTCTTCCATCTTTTCCACTTCCTTTCACGGATGCAGGATCTATATTCTTCTCTTCCAGAATCTTTTGTGCTGCAGGAGATGGATGTCCTGTGGCATAAGTGTCTTTTGATGGTTCAGTGATTGGCTGATCCGATGCAGGGATTTCAGGGCTGGAAGCACTTTCCTTTTGTGGTGCCGGGGTCACCCCACTGCCATCTTCTGACTGTGTAACTGAGGTGTCAATTTTGGCGACCAAAGCACCGATTTCGAGGTCATCCCCTTCAGAGGCAACATGGATCAGCTTACCGCTGGCTTCGGATGGAAATTCCAGAGTAGCTTTATCCGATTCGAATTCACAGATAGGCTCATCCATCTGCACAAATTCCCCATCCTGCTTCAACCAGGCTGAAAGGGTAACTTCAGTGATCGATTCTCCGATGGTAGGCACTCTCAGTTCAACTATACTCATAATTCTAATTTATGGTTGTGGTGGATTGTGGGGGTAAATTTATAAAATTTCCGCTGATTTCATTTAATAACGGGTTGGCCAGACTAGTATTCTACTTTCATCTTGAATTTGCTGGGTTTTCTAAAGAACAATTTCGATTCATTGGCTATAGAATAACCGCTTTTAAGAACCCAGTTTATCCTCAGATTTTGTTGGGATACCACGGAATTTTTCTCATTAAAAATATCGAGTGATTGTATCAGATCCCCCATTTTAACGATCGAGATAGAGCGTACCGGCGCTCGATTATTTGAAATATGATAATCGATCAAGGTTAGTCCAGCACTATCTTTTCGCGTAGTGGTTACAAATTCAGCCCATCGGGGGGTGGCAATATCATATTTACGGATCAATTCCAGATCCTTGTGAATATTGTAAGCTTCCAATTTCCTGGTTTCAGGGGGTTCATTGGTGAATTCAATCGTTTTGGTTACGGTTCGGATGCTGTCAAAATCGTGGCTGAAGCAGGAATCAAGTATATAACCTATACTGATCAGGTCCGTCTCAAATTCTGATATCTCGTTGGATTGGAGGCACCCCCCTGCAATTTGATAAATCAGGAAAAGGCAACATCCCTGCCATAACAGCGGAAGGCTTTTATGGGATTTATCGAACAAGCACATTACCAGTCATTTCGTTTGGAATGGGAAGGTTCATAATTTTGAGGATGGTCGGCGCTATGTCCCCCAGTTTACCATCGGTTACTTCTGAAAATTGCGGTGTGTTGTCCAAATATAGGATCGGTACAGGATTCATGGTATGTGCTGTGTTTGGACTCCCATCTTCATTGATCATATAATCAGAGTTACCATGGTCGGCAATGATTAATACAGCATAACCCGAATGGAGGGCGGCTTCTGCAACCTGCTGTGTGCAATCATCCACGGTCTCAGCAGCCTTCACAGCCGCTTCGAATACTCCAGTATGCCCCACCATATCTGCATTAGCAAAATTGAGACAAATGAAATCAGGGTGGTCCGTGTAAATGTTTTCAATGACGCGATCGGCAATTTCCTGCGTACTCATTTCAGGTTGAAGGTCGTAAGTTGCAACTTTAGGGGAATGTACCAATATCCGGTTTTCATTTTCAAATGGTGTCTCCCGGCCGCCGGAAAAAAAGAATGTAACATGGGGATACTTTTCGGTTTCTGCTATTCGGAGTTGTGTTTTTCCCATTGCCGCCAGATGTTCACCCAGGGTGTTTTGAATGTCGGTTTTGTCATAAACCACGTGTATATTCTGAAATGTGTGGTCGTACCGTGCCATGGCTACCATAAACAGATCCAAAGGCTGCATATTATGATCCGGATAGGAAGTCTGCGAAAGCGCTGAGACGAGTTGTCGCGGTCGATCGGTTCGGAAATTAATGAAAAATACCGCGTCACCCTGTTTAATGGCAGTCAGGGGTTTGCCTTCCCGATCGGTTAACACCATAGGGGGCATGAATTCATCTGTGGTGCCGGCATCGTAATACGCCTGAAGGGTTTCAAATGGATCGTTCACCAATTCGCCTTCACCATGCACCAGCATATGGTAGGCTTTGGAAATTCTTTCCCATCGACGGTCCCTATCCATGGCAAAATAGCGTCCGATGATACTGGCTATATGTGCATTTTTACCCTGGATGTGACGGTGCAACTGGCGTAGAAATCCAATACCGCTTTTGGGATCCGTATCCCGACCGTCCAGAAAACAATGTATATAGACTTCAACGTCGGATTCTGTCAGGGTGTCGATGGCTGCCAGAAAATGATTGATATGTGAATGCACACCCCCATCAGAAAGAAGGCCCATCAGGTGGACTGGTTTTTTGTGCGTCTGACTATAGCTAATTAGGTCAAGGACGGCTTTTTCCTGTGGAAATTCACCCAATTCGATGGATCGGTTGATGCGTGCAAGCTCCTGATATACAATCCTTCCTGCACCGATGTTCATGTGACCTACTTCAGAATTGCCCATTTGTCCCTCCGGGAGTCCTACTTCTCCACCGTAAGTGACAAGCCTCGCAGTGGGATATTTATGATAGAGCGTGTCGATGTAAGGTGTTTTTGCCTGGGCAATTGCCGATCTTTCGGGATCAGGGCCAATACCCCATCCATCCAAAATCATTAATAAGCATTTTCTCATATCCGGTAAATTGACAGCCGAAAGGTAGGTAACATTTAAAGAAAATCAAAGTTTACAACCCACCGGTTATTATCAAAGCCAAGCCGATATGCCCTGGTTATCTTCGAATATCGATGGTGAGATTTTCGCCAGGGAGAATGAGACCAATCCTCGTTTACATTTAACCAGAGTCAGGATGGGTAACCGAACATCCTGCAGGTTATTTTACTGATCGTGTCCTATGGTGTAATTCTTTATCAGTAATTTATCATTTAAGGGTTAAAATAAATTAGGGTCTGCCTGGGTTAAGATACGGATTGCAAACCAAAAGCAACATGATGAAACTGAAGATGCTTATAATTGGGGTAGTATTGATGATTTATTCTTTAGCCTCCGCACAAAATGCAGAATACAGGCTCAATGAAACCTTGTATGTATGGGAAATGCACGGTGTTCAGATGATAGATCATCCTTCCAAACCTGATCCTATAAAAAGCAGATATTATTATGGTCTGCCTGCACGGGTAGTGGATATCGAACCTTTTAAATATCAGGCATCGGTGGAGGTGAATGACGGTTATGAAATGCAGGGACACTGGGTGCGCGTGATTATTCAACAGGATACAGGCTATGTCTTCGATGGATATTTGGGGAAATTGAAGCCCTTTGATTTGCGATCCAATGCCCAGGGGATCGACCTGGTTATGGCCAATTATGAAGGTACCGCACAAGTATCTAAAGAGGTGCGTTCTTTTTCTCTTCAGGAGGGATTGGAAAATGGCGAAAGCCGGGAATCGAGTTTTTACAACGGAATCGAGTGGAATATCCGAAATGTCAATCCCTGCGTGGTTGAAAAGTATACCATACCTACCCGGAGGTTTTCTGAGGCATACCAATTTATGATGGCCGTGTATTCCAATTATTTTGACCAGGAAGTCAATTTTATGGCTGAGCCGGAATTCCTGCGAATGAGTGGCAATCGTACCGATTTTTTTCTACGCGGCAAGGAGAAAAATAAGCAAATCTCGCTGTATCGGGAAGGTAATGCCTTTGTTATCAATAGTTTTTTGTGCTCGGATTAGCGGATTCGGGTTAATTTAAGTGCACAGTCCCTAAAGGAATTGAGGATGCCTTTACCTGTTCATTGCAATGAATTGGGGATAAAACAAAAAAAGCTTCGTAAAATTTTCGCCCACAAATTTCTACCCAATTGAATTAGAATCAATGAATTCTTTGGTTTTTACTCTGCCGGTTTGATCTGTCCCACAGGATATCAATAGGTTTTCAGAAGTAATTTATTACCCGGGATCGTAGCGCTTTGAACCACAGGATGGGGTAGGGGATATGGTAATATGTCGTGACAAGGTCTCCCCCAAATTGTTTTTTGAATTGATTCATGGGTTCTTTGGTGCCCACAAAATCAAAATATCGGTATCCCAGGTCCCTGAAGAAAAGCATATCCTGATAATAGAGGTATTTGTTTGCTGAGCTACAGAGCTGTTTGTCAGTATTTCGTGAAAAGGAACGGTACGCAGAGGCGTTGATAAACTGGAAAGCGCGTTTTTCCTCTGGGTCCCCAATGGTCAGATGAGCTGCTAGCCGACCGAGAGCAGGGTGATGCACAACCGAGTAATAATAATTGGGCCGGCTTTCCATGGCTTGTGGTGGCAAGGGATTGAGCTTTTTACTGCGTTGTATCGGTTTATACATGGTATCGAGGTCGGGTATCCGGTCGGGCCGTTCGATCCACACTGCGGCTTCCTCAGATTTTCGGATATGATACCACAATCGTTTACTATATCCCGATTCAAAATCCGATTGCAGATCGATCAGACGGGTGATGTAGGATTGGGTTTTGTAAAATACCGAGGAATGGCTTGCGTAGCTCATTTCATATACACACCACGAAATCCACGGCACAGTGCGTGCATAATAGCGTGCGGTAATATATTTTCCATCTAGTTCAAACATGGTACGCCGTTCAGATTAGAACGAAAATAACAAGATTAAACTGTTCATGACGGATCGTTATTGCAAAACTATGAGCTGGATAATTGACTCGGAATGCTTACCGACTTCGCTTTATTTGTTGAAGCGCATACCATATCCTGGGTACATGGGTGTACGTGGTAATGATGTCGCCCCCAAATTCTTTTTTCATCTGATTCATCGGCTCGCTCGTACCCACCATATCGTAGATTCGAAAGCCAAGTTGTTGGAAATACAGCATATCCATATGAAAAAGGTATTTGTTGGCAATGCTACAAATACGCTGATGTTCCGGACTTGAGAATTTCCTGAAATCTGAAACATTGACCAGTCCAAAAACGATACTTTCGTGGGTGTCTCCAATACTGATATGGGCTGCCAGTCTTTGGAATACAGGATGGTGAACTTCGGAATAAAAATAATCTTCCCTGGCTTGTGTGATGTTGGGAGGGAGAGGTCCAAGGTTTTTGGCTTTCATAATTGGCTGGTACATCGTTTCAATATCGGGGATGGCAGCCGGCCGATAAATATGTAGGTTCAGATTTTCGGCCTGACGCAGGTATTTTCGTAATCTTCGGGTGTAATTCCTGGAAAAGTCGTTGTCAAGCCTGATAAATCGGGTGGGAAAAGGGGTGGTCTTGTAAAACCAGGATGAATGGGGAACAAAGCTCATTTCGTATATATATGGCGATATGGGGGGTATATGCCGGGCATAGTAGATGGAGGTGAGATATTTTCCCTTGATTTCGAACATAGGATTCAGTCCCTTTGGTCAAATGCGGATAAATGTACGACCCATTTTGAAAGAATCCATTAGTTTAGAGGCCACAATTACGCTAATAATATGAAGGATACTGGGAATTTGAAGGGGAAAACATATTTTGTGATCATGGCAGGTGGGGTAGGAACTCGATTCTGGCCTGCCAGTAGGGAGACCTTACCCAAGCAATTTCTGGATGTACTGGGTGTAGGGAGGTCTTTGATCCAAATGACGTATGACCGGATCCGACCGCTTGTGGACCCGGAACGAATTATCGTGCTTACGCATGAAAATTATCGCGATAAGGTCATGGACCACCTGCCTGAACTTCCTGTGGGTAACATTCTTGTGGAACCCAGTCGTCAGAACACGGCACCCTGCGTTGCTTATGTTTCTTTCCATCTTGAAGCCCGGGATCCGGACGCTAATATTGTCATTTTACCTGCTGATCATTTAATCACACGAGAAATTGACTTCCGGGATATTCTGGTCAGAGCCATTGATTATGTGGCAGACCACGAGGAAATTTTAACCCTGGGTATGTCTCCGCATCGGCCCGACACGGGTTACGGATATATTCATTTGGGTCAGACCACCGAGGTAGAATCCATATTTCATGTAGCTTCATTTCGGGAAAAACCCTCGCTGGAGTTGGCGGAGCAATATTTGAACGAAGGTGGTTATGTGTGGAATGCTGGAATTTTTATATCCAGAGTGGATACATTACTCAGTGCGTTCCAGGAACATGCGATGGATATATTTAACATACTCTACGGACCTGGTCGATACGGTGAAGAGGGTGAAAAGCGTTTTATCCAGGATCGGTATCCAACGACCCCATCGATAAGTCTTGATTATGCGATCATGGAGAAAGCCCGAAACATTGTATGTTATGTGGCAGATATAGGCTGGAGTGATGTAGGTACCTGGAGGAGTCTTTACGATCTTCGGCGGGAAGGAGAGGGTGATGTAGTGACAAATGGGCCGCAGGAGCACTATGAAATCTCGGATTCCCACACGCTGATGATCCATTCGCCAACCAATAAAAAGGTATTGATACGCGGGTTGGAACGTATGTTGATCGTTGATCAGGAAGATATCCTGATGATATGGCCTTTGGAAGCGGAACAGAATATTAAGGAAGCGAGAAATAAGCTGGGCAGGAAATGGAATTTGGAGTAACAACATTTTATGAACCGATTTGATGGTAAAAACGTCCTGTTTATCTACTATAAATTTCCGCCGATAAAGGGAATTGGCACGCTGCGCAACCTCAAATTCTATCAATCCATCAAAAAATCGGCACGCAAGGTTTTTGTTGCGACCACCTCCAACCGCCGTTTTTTACCACAGGATCGGTTTGAGTTTGATGAAAGGGATGTGGTGGAAATTCCCACTCTGGATTTCCGCACCATATACCATTATCTGACCGGAGAACAGAGCTCACTTTTGGTAAGTCGGGACAAATCGCCACATCGCTGGCTTCCGGAGTGGAAAATGATTTTCCAGCAATCCTTCGTATCCCGATATTTTGATGAGGGCGGTTCTTATTTTGTGCATCAGGGATTGCGTCGTTGTCAGCGTATAATTGAAGAAGAGAATATTGATATCGTCATTTCTTCGTATATGCCTTTTGATGCGCACAGATTGGCATTTCGATTGAAACAAAAATTTCCCCATTTATACTGGATTGCCGATTACCGCGATTTTTTCTCAGATCCAATGCTGCGTACGCGACCTGGTTTCAGCCAGCGGCAAGACAGGCATGTTCGTCTGCTGGAATTAGCCGATGAAATTACGACTGTTTCCCATGGATTAAGGGACAGGTTGATACCGTTCCACCCGAATGTCCAGGTTGTTAGAAACGGGGTTCACGACTCCGTACTTAGTACCGGACCATTGCTCCGGTACAGATTGTTTACCATTTCATATACCGGAAGTATTTATCCTGATGCACAAGATGCCAATATGCTGGGTGTGGCTTTGAAGGAGTTGTGGGAGGAGGGAAAGGTTGAAAAAAATCACCTCCAACTGGTCAATGCAGGGAAGGATGGTTTGTACTGGAAGCAGGTGCTCAACCGACACAATCTTGGAGATATCCTGGTGAACCGGGGTATAGTGCCCCAGGAAAAATCCCTTGAAATTCAAAGGAGATCCCACGTGAATTTGTTATTGAGTTGGGCTACGGAGGAAGTATCGGGGATTCTTACGGGGAAACTTTTTGAGTATCTTGCAGCGGGCACCCCAATAGTAGCGATTATACAGGGGATTTTCGATGCTGAATTACATAGCCTGATCGTCGATACCAAAAAAGGAGAGGTGTTTTACCCTACGTTGTTGGGGAAACAATCACTGAAAAAGTATTTATACAAGCAATATTTAGCCTGGAAAAATGGCCACTATGATAAGGTCCAATCTTCCGAGTTGTCGAAAATAAATACCGGGGGTGTCATTCGATGGAACGATGAATTCCGAGTGTGGGCCGAAACTGATTCCAGGGATTCCGAATTTCAAGGTTTCCAGGCCGGGTGATTTCAGACAGGAGTCTCTTGAATGGGTGTAATCTTAAGAAATTCATAAATAACTTTGGTTGCTCTAAAGGAAACATCAAGATTACGGATTGTATTTAACTTTCTAGCCCTGGTTTTAACATTAAAAATTAACGTTTTGACAGACGATCAAATACGAACAAAAATTAGTACTTTTGGACGATAAATTAACCTGTATGGATGATTTTAGGACCAATCTTATAGACGTAAAAAATTGAGGTTGGCCGATAATAAGAAATGATGAATCCATAGGGGTTTTGGTGTAATCTTGGAAAACCTTTAAATCTAAATAACAAATTATGAAGAAGCTTTACTTTTTTTCACTGGCTTTGATGGGTTTCTTATTTTTCAATCCTAATGCTCAGGCTCAGGGAGATGGATATGCTTTCCAGGAGGGGGATCTGGTGTTGAATGCCGGTATCGGTCTGGGTACCACGTTTACTTTTGCAGGTACCCTGGGTTTGCCATTTGGTGCTGGAGTAGAATATGGTGTAACAGATGCCATCGGAGTGGGTGGATTTGTAGGGTATGCCTCCGGTGGAGGTTTATCCGTATTTTATATCGGTGCGAAAGGATCCTATCATTTTAATGAACTATTGAATTTGGATAACGATCAGCTCGATCTTTATGGGGGATTGAGTATTTATTACCGAAATTTTTCAGTCACCGGAATTAATTTTGGAATAGGCAGTGGTATCCAACCAGGTTTTCATATTGGTGGTCGCTATTACTTTTCCGAAACTTTCGGTGCCTATGCTGAGTTGGGAAATAGCTACGGTTGGTTGACCGCCGGGGTGGTGTTTAAATTATAATATAAGAGGACATCGTACTTTAATCCTAAGGAATTATAATGGATTGGCACCCTTATGGGGTCCAATCCATTATTTGTGTGATTTTGAAAATGCATCATAAAGGTCTGGCTCGGTGTGCATTTCAATCTAGATGGTACAATATTATTATCAGGTTGAATTGGAGTTTGGCCATGGAAGTGCATTTTCAAAGTCGAACCAGAGAGTTACTCAATACTCTAACTTTTGGAATTTGCTTCGATATTCAACCGGGGTGAGTCCTGTGATTTTCTTAAAAACGGATCTAAAAGCTTTGGTATCATTATATCCCACATCATACATCACTTCGTTTACATTTTTTCTGGTCGATTCCAGACTTCGCTTGGCGGCCTCAACCTTCACCCGCTGCAGGTAATGGATGACCGTATTATCCGTTGCATTTTTGAATCGTCGTTCAAAGGTTCGTCTGCTCACTGAGATTTTATCCGCAAGCTGGTCCACAGTGATTTTGTCAGAATAATTTGATTCGATATATTCCTGTATTTTGAGGATATCTGTATCCTGATGGTTTTTCTGACCCTGAAACATCATAAACGGGGACTGGCTGCTGCGATCGATGTCGATGGCAAAAAATTTGGACGCTGTCAGGGCTGTTTCACGACAAGTGTATTTTTCGAGAATATACAACAGTAAATTCCAGAATGAATTCGCTCCACCACTGGAATAAATACCGTTTTGTTCGGTAATTATTGCTCCAT